>CACCMS010000006.1 GCA_902547175.1 Rhodospirillaceae bacterium
TATAACTAAAAAGTTTAATAAAAATATTCTTAATGTAATAAATAAAGAATATAAGTTAAATTTTAATGAAAAAAATTTCCTTCATAATGCTAAATTTAATTCAGAAAAATCTCAAATTGAAATGTATTTAGAATCTACTGTTGATCATTCTGTTAAACTTCCAAATGATGAAAACTTAAGTATAGAAAAGGGTGAAAAAATTCTAACTGAAATAAGTAGAAAGTTTTCTGAAAAAACTTTAAGTGATCTATTTAGCAGTGCTAATTTGGAAATAAAAAAGAGTTACACAGATAATAAAAAATATTTTTCTTTATATTTATTAAAATCTAAGAAATATCTTTAACCATAAGGTTATTAATGCTTTGGCAAAATGATTTACTATCTTCTAGTGGAATCCCTTCTATTATTTTAGCTTGATCAAGTAGCATATCAGAAACTTCTGCACACTTAGATTTATTTTTTTCATTAGTAAAGTCTAATACAGACAAATTTTTTATAATTTTATGGTCAGGATTGATTTCTAAAACTTTAGTAGTTACTTGATCTAAATGTTTGTGTTTTTTTAATAAATTTTCTAAATGAATATCCATTGCATTTTCTTCTGCTACAAAGCATACTGGACTATCTGTTAACCTTGTAGAAATTTTTACATCTTTAACTTTTTCACCAAAGTGACCTTTCATATAAGCAATTAACTTATTAATATTTTCGTTTTCCTTTTTATCCTTTTCTTCATTTTTCTTATTATTTTTTTTATCTATATATTTATCAATGTCTATATTTCCTTTGGTAATAGATTTAAAAGTGCACTTTTTATATTCTGATATATTTGGTATCCAAAATTCATCAACAGGGTCTGTAAACAGTAATACCTCGATATCATTTTTAATAAAAGTTTCCATTTGAGGACTATTAATTAAATTTTCTATATTATCTCCACTTATGTAAAAAATTTCATTCTGATCTTTTTTCTTATTATTTAAATATTCTTCGATAGTAATCAGTTTTTTGGATTTACTTGAATAAAATAATGAAATATCAAGTATGTTTTCTTTATTTGTATAATCTTCATGAATTCCTTCTTTCATAACTGAACCAAAGTTTTTCCAGAAATTTAAATAATTGTCTTTTGACTTTTTTAGTTCTGCTTTTAATTCACTTAAAACTTTTTTTGTTAAATGTGATTTTATTTTTGCTACTATAGGATCATTTTGAAGCATTTCTCTGCTAATATTTAAAGATATATCTTCTGAGTCTATAATGCCTGATACAAATCTAAGATACTTGGGTAATATATTTTCAAGTTTATTTGTAATAAATACTTTTTTAATAAATAATTTCAAATTAGAAATTTTTTCAGCATTAAGTAAATCAAAAGGCTTTTCTGAAGGTATAAATATTAGATTTGTATAATTTAAATTACCCTCAATTTTATTATGAATTACCTTCCATGGCTTGTCATAGTTTGAACCAATATTAGTGTAAAACTCTTCATACTCTTCTTTTTTAATATCTTTTTTATCTTTATTCCAAAGTGCAGTACCCTTATTAACTTTTTCTTCACTTTTATCTTTAGCATCACTTTCTAAAATATAAACAGAGTGAGTTATATGATCGGAGTACTTTTTTATAATATTTTCTATTCTAATTTTTTCTGAGTACTCTTTTGCGTCAGTATTCAAGAATATTTTTATTGATGTTCCATGAGAAATTTTGTCAACCTTTTCAATGTCAAACTTTCCTTTGCCCTCAGAGCTCCACTGCCAACTTTCATTTGTACCAGCTTTTTTAGACAATACTTCTATTTTTTTAGCCACCATAAAACCAGAGTAAAAACCTACTCCAAACTTCCCAATCTGTTCTATGTCTTTATTATTTTCTTTCTCCATTTTTTTAATAAAGTCTTCAGTGCCTGACTTTGCTATAGTGCCTAAAGATTCTATTAATTCATCTTTAGTCATGCCAATCCCATTATCAGAAATTTCCAGTACATTATTCTTTTTATTAGCAGTAACTAAAATTTTAAATTCTTCTCCTTTTTTCATTAAAGAAGGATCTTTTAATTGCGCATATCTTAATTTATCACAAGCATCAGACGCATTAGAAATATATTCTCTGATAAAAATTTCTTTATCACTGTATAAGGAATTAGCAACTATATTTAGTATTTTGCCAACTTCTGCCTGAAATTCAAAATTTTGTTTACTCATATTATTAACCTCGCTATAAGGAATATGATTATTGTTTAGATAATATTCAAGTAAAAAAGTGGAGTTTTTATGATAACTATACAAGATGCTATAATTACCAGAAAAAGTGTCAGAAGTTTTACAAAAAAGAAGGTAAGTAATAAAATTATAAAAAATATACTTGAGGTTGCTTCACGGGCTCCTAGCGGAACCAATACTCAACCATGGAATGTTCATGTACTTACCGGCAAAAAACTTAATGACTTTACTGCTTCTTCAAAAAAAGAATTTATGACTAACTCTGAGAATCTTGTTTTGGAAAGGTTAAACTACTTAAAAAAATATAGAGAACCTTATTTAGGTAGAAGGAGAAAAGTAGGATGGGATCTTTACCAAATATTAAATATTAAAAAAGGAGATTTTAAAAAAACAAAAAATTTTCACGCTAAAAATTACGAATTTTTTGGAGCTCCAATGGGTTTAATATTTTCCATTGAAAAAGATTTAGGATGGATGAGTTGGCTTGACTATGGAATGTTTATACAAAACATATGCTTATTAGCTAGAAATTATGGTCTTCATACTTGTCCACAGGCAGCTTGGGGTTTGATATATAAAAAAGTAAATAGTTTATTGAATCTAAATAAAAATTTTACAGTTCATTGTGGTTTGGCAATTGGTTATGAAAATACGAAAAATAAAATAAATACTCTAAAAACAGAAAGAGTTAGCTTAGAGAATTTTTGTAAATTCATTTAACTATTCATAAACAGGTTTGAAGTTTTTAACTAGGCTTTTTGCTTCTTCAATTTGTTCACTGGACATTTCCTCTGAAATTATTTTAATAAAATGTTTGCCTATAGAGGTTTCAGATAAACTAAACCATTTATAAGCTTGAACATAGTCTTCTTCTACACCATTTCCATGCACATACTGTTTACCAAGATGCACTTGTGCAGTAGGATGTCCTCTATTTGCTATTATTAAATATAATTTAGCTATTTCGTCCCAATATCCTCCCATCTGTAATCTAATACATTTTGCATACTTTAGTTCCGTATCTAAGGCTAATTTTTCACTAGATAAATAAGGCCTCATAGGATCATGCTCGTATTCAATTTCATATTTGACGTTGTTTGGCTTATCTATTGAATACAAGCTAGTAATTGATGTGATCAAAAAAATTGCTAATATAAATATTATTTTCATAATTTAATTTGTAGCTGCCTCAGCTGCAGTACTGACTGGTATTTCCTCTCCTCCAGGGTATACCGATAAATTAGAACCCTGTAATATAAGACCTAAGGAACCGTTAACGGCTACATCTCCGAATATTTGTCTTGCTTCTATGCCCTTACCACCACAAGCTTTACTCATTTTTGAAGCAGTTAATCTATCTTTTAAATCTAAGGTGGCATTAGCTGCTAACACAGCAGGAGCCGCCACTATCCCTATTATTCCAATAATTGGTGTCGCAATAAGTCTTGTATTGAATATAAGGTCTTCATTTTCAGATTTGTTCAACATAGTTTTACAATTATCGTTATCTGCATCGTTAAATTCATTTTTAAAATTGTTATTAACTTGATGGGCCATTTTTGCTGTTTCACTGGCACAGGCTCCTAAAATAAATAAAGCACATATTGTAATAAATTTGAGCAAGGTTAATTTCCAATAATAATCTATATAAAATTTTACAATTATATTATACTTAAATGTTTAAATAGAGAATTTAAGTAATATTTTGTTAAAGTCAACTAATAATAATAAAGCCTTACTAGAAATAGAAAAAAAAGTATCTTGGCTTTCCAATTATATAATTCATTATGCTAATAATATTAGAGTTAAAAAAGATGATCTAAAAGTAGGAGGTCATCAAGCATCTTCTTCCTCAGTTGTTTCTATTTTGGTAGTTTTGTTTTTCAAGATTTTAAAAAAATATGATAGAATAGCTATAAAACCACATGCTAGTCCAGTATTTCATGCTATTCAATACTTATTAGGTAATCAAAATATTAATAATCTTAAAAGGTTTCGTAAGCTAAATGGAGCGCAAGCCTATCCATCTAAAACTAAAGATTTTTGTGATGTAGATTTTTCTACAGGATCAGTTGGTTTAGGAGGAGCGATGACAATTTTTAGTTCTTTTACCCAAGATTTTCTGAAGGAAAATAACTTACTAGAAAATGAACCAAATAAAATGATTTCAATATTTGGTGATGCTGAATTAGATGAAGGTAATGTATATGAGGCCTTATTGGAAGGAGCTAAACATAACTTAAAAAATTGTTGGTGGATAATTGATTATAACAGACAATCCTTAGATGGGATAGTTTTTGAAAAGTTATTTGAAAAAATTATAAATTTATTTGGGTTGATGGATTGGAATGTTGAAATTTTAAAGTATGGGTCAAAACTTCAAAAATTAAAAAAATCTAAAAGTGGAAGAAAAATTCTAAAATGGATAGATGATTGTCCTAATGATTTGTTTTCTGCTTTAACATATCAAGGTGGAAAAGATTGGAGAAAAACACTATTGGAAGCTTTTAGCAATGATAAAAATACGTTACATTTAATACAAAGCTTTAATGATCAAGAATTAAATAATTTGATGACTAATTTAGCTGGACATGATGTGGAATCCTTAGAAAGCGCATTTTCTCAGTATACAAATAGTGATAAACCAACATGTTTTATTTGTTATACAGTAAAAGGATTTGGTTTACCTCTAGCGGGACATAAAGATAATCATTCAGGGATAATGAATAATGATCAGTTTAATGATTATAAAAAACTAATGAATATAAGAGAAGGCTATGAATGGAACAAAACAGAAGGAATAGATTTAAATATGAATGAACTAAATTCAATTGTAAAGTCTAACCCTTTATCAAAATGCAATAGAGAATTTTCAGAAGTTATACCAATAGAGCCTTTAAAAGAAATTACATTCAATAAATATATAAGTACACAAGAGGCGTTTGGTAAAGTTATGAATGAAATAGGTAAAGTTAATAACAGTTTTACCAATAGAATTATTACTACTTCTCCTGATGTTACAGTTTCGACTAGTTTAGGGGGATGGGTTAATAAAAAGAATATTTTTAGTACCCATAAAAAAAATGATATATTTGGAGAAAAGAAAGTTTTTTCATCACAAAAATGGAAATATGTACCAGATGGACAACATATAGAATTAGGTATAGCAGAAAATAACTTATTTTTATTACTAGCTTCTTTGGGAATAAGTGATAAATTATTTGGAAAAAGAATTCTTCCTGTGGGTACAATTTATGACACATTTATAGGTAGAGGTCTAGACGCGTTAAACTATGCAACCTATGTAGATGCAAGGTTTATATTAGTAGGGACTCCATCAGGTGTAACATTATCTCATGAGGGAGGAGCTCACCAATCAATTTTAACTCCAAACATAGGTATATCGCAACCTAACTTATCATATTATGAGCCTAGTTATGCTGACGAATTAGAGTTTTTATTTTTTTGGGGTTTGGAATTTATGCAAAAAGAAGAAGGATCTTCAATATATTTTAGATTATCTACTAAAAAATTAAAACAACCAGAAAGAAAACTTTCACAAAAAGACAAACAAGACATAATAAAGGGATGTTATTGGTTACAAAAACCTGAAACTTCTAAACCAATTATTTTAATTTGTACTGGTGTTATGATTGGAGAAGTTGAAAAATTAAAAGAAGAAATTACAAAAGAAGAAATAGATATAGGCATTCTTATCGCTACTTCGCCAGACAGACTGTATTCAGATTGGATTAATGCTAAGGATCATAATACTGTCTCACATATAGAAAAAATATTAGATTTGTATAATAGAAATACAGTGCTAATAACTATTATAGATGCTCATTCAAGCTCTTTAGCATGGATTGGCTCTGTTTTAGGGCACAAGGTTTATCCTCTGGGTTTAAATAAGTTTGGCCAATCCGGTGATTTGGATGAAATTTATAATTATACTAATATTGATTTTAAATCAATAATTGATAGAATTGCAAAATCAATTATTGATAATTAAAGCGGCTGTGGTGAAATTGGCAGACACGCCAGATTTAGGTTCTGGTGGAGAAATCCGTGGGGGTTCAAGTCCCTCCAGCCGCACCAAGGTTTGATATGATAAAATTTATAAATAAAATAATTATAAAAATTTTAACTTTAATATTTTTATTTATACTTTCAACTAAATGGATATTTGCAAATAATTTTTATGATTACCCCATGTTCTTTTTAGTTGAAGCTTGTCAGATAACTCAAAAAAGAAATAATCCTAATAACTTTAGTCAGACTGAAATACTCAAAGGTAGAGAGAAATATAGTACATGTATGAATTTTATTATGTCTTTATCTACAACTTTAAATAGTAGATGTTTAAATTTAGATACAACAGAATTGTCACCGGAGGAAAATTTCACTTATGCTGATCTATCTAAAGTTAATACCACGCAGGATATAATTCAGGAAGTTTTATTGTATTCAAAAAAGCATCCCCAATTTGACAATCAAATAGCCTGGTTACATGCAGCAAAAGCTATTAGCCAAAAATGGCCTTGTATAAAAAATTTAGATAAATAATTATAGATATTACCAAGTTAAATATGTAATATTAAATAATGGTTAGAAAAGTTATGAAAGAAAATGTAAAAGAAGAATTAAAAAAAAAAATTAAAATTAAAATAGCATTTTCTGACATTGAAAAGAAAATGTCAGAAGAATTTGTTGAATTGTCTAAAACCTTAAAGATTCCAGGTTTTAGGCCAGGAAAAATTCCAATCTCCTTTGTGAAAAATAAATATGAAAAAGAAGTAAAGATTAAAGTTTCTGAAAAATTAATTCAACTGCAAGGAAATAAAGAGTTTGATAAAAAAGGCTATAGGTTAGCTGCTCAACCAAATGTTAAATTGCTTTCAAAAATTGAGGAAAATGTAGATTTAGTAGCTGAGTATGAATTTGAAATTTTACCAAATATTATTTTAAAAGATTTTGGTGAAATAAAATTAACGAAATATGTTTCCAAGGTTACTGAAAAGGATATCAACAAGGTAATAGAAAATTTATATAATCAATATAAAGACTTTAATACGATCAAAAAAGAAAGAAAGTCTAAAAAAGGAGACAGACTAATTATCAGTTATAAAGGATATTTAAACGAAAAATTATTTGAAGGTGGATCTGCAGAAAAAGAAACCATTGAATTAGGAAATAATAATTATTTTCCGGAATTTGATGCAAATTTGATCGATAAATCCAAAAATGACAATATTAAATTTTTTGTGAAATTTTCAAAGGATTATAATAGAGAGGATCTTAAAGATAAAAAAGTTAAATTCATTATAATAATTCATGATATTTTAGAAGGTTCAAAACTGAAAAATGAAGAGGAACTAGCAATTAAGACTGGTTCCAAAAATTCTTCTGATTTAAGAGAAAAAATAAAAAACGAATTGCAAAAATATTCAGATGATTTAAGTTTTAATGTGTTAAAAAAGAATTTGATATCTAAGTTAAAATCCTTACATAGCTTTCAATTGCCAGATGTATTAGTGTCCAGAGAGTTGGAATTTTTGAAAAACCAAAAACCTTCTGATGCAGACCAAAAAGTAAATTCTGATAAAGGTTTCAAACAGGAAGCAGAAGAAAAAGTAAAAATTGGTTTAATAGTTTCTGAGATAGGAATAAAAAATAATATTAATGTTACTGATAAAGAGGTGGAAACTGCACTTGCAAGAATTTGTATGCAATATCCAGGAAAAGAGAAAGAAATCATAGAACATTATAAAACTAATCCAAATGCCCTCAACTCCCTAAAAGGACCAATTTTTGAGGACAAAGTAATTAAATTCATTGAGGGAAAGGCAAATATTTCTTCACAAGAAATTAATTCTGATGATTTATTAAAAAAGCTGTCAGAAAATGATAAAAAAACTAAAAAGAAAGGTAAAAATGAAAAATAAAATTCGAGAATATGCTAGTTCTTTAATACCTATGGTAGTTGAACAATCTAATAGAGGAGAAAGAGCTTACGATATTTACTCTAGGTTATTAAAAGAAAGGATTATATTCTTAACTGGTGCAGTAACTGATGAAGTCGCCAGTGTTTTAATTGCACAATTGTTATTTTTAGAGTCAGAAAACCCTAAAAAAGACATATTTATGTACATTAATAGCCCTGGTGGTATAGTTACTTCGGGTTTAGGGGTTTATGATACAATGCAATATATAAAGCCAAATGTTTCAACTCTTTGCGTTGGGCAAGCTGCATCAATGGGATCATTATTATTATCTGCAGGAGCAACTGGCATGAGATTTGCTCTACCCAATTCAAGAATTATGTTACACCAACCTTCAGGAGGTTTTTCAGGGCAAGCTACTGATATTGAGATACATGCTAAGGAAATTCTTGAGATTAAGGAGAGACTAAATAAAATTTATGAAAAACATACAAAACAGAAAGTTGAAATTATCAGGAAAACACTTGAAAGAGACTACTTTATGACAGCAAATGAAGCAAAAAAATTTGGAGTAATAGACGAAATAATAAATAATAGAGATCAGATGAAAAGTTAATTTGTTGAATATATGGGAAATTTTATGTAGGTTAAATTATGGCAAAAGATAAATCTGAAAATAAAAACACCTTGTATTGTTCTTTCTGTGGCAAAAGTCAACATGAGGTAAAAAAGTTAATTGCTGGTCCCACCGTTTTTATATGTGATGAATGTGTTGAATTATGTATGGATATAATTAGGGAAGAAAATAAGTCAGTAATTAATCAAAAACTTGATGGTATTCCCTCACCAGTAGAAATTAATAAAGTTTTAAATGATTATGTTATTGGCCAAGATAATGCAAAAAAGGTTCTTTCAGTTGCTGTACATAACCATTATAAAAGAATTGGACACATAACTAAAAATAAAAATGATGTAGAACTTTCAAAGTCTAATGTATTATTAATTGGTCCCACTGGATCTGGTAAAACTTTATTAGCTCAAACTCTAGCTAGAATTATAGATGTTCCATTTACGATGGCAGATGCAACCAGTCTAACAGAAGCTGGATATGTAGGTGAAGATGTAGAAAATATAATTTTGAAGCTTGTACAGGCAGCAGACTACAATATTGAAAGAGCAGAAAGAGGAATAATTTACATAGATGAAATTGATAAAATTAGCAGAAAGTCTGATAATCCATCAATTACTAGAGATGTGTCAGGAGAAGGAGTTCAACAGGCATTGCTAAAAATTATGGAAGGTACTGTTGCTAGTATCCCTCCTCAAGGAGGAAGAAAGCACCCTCAACAAGAATTTTTACCTGTAGATACTTCTAATATTTTATTTATTTGTGGAGGTGCATTTAGTGGCTTAGAAAAAATTATATCTAAAAGAGGAGTTACTGCAGGTATAGGGTTTAGTGCCAGCGTAAAAATGCCTGAAACAAGAAATTTTTCAGAGATATTATCAGGAGTTGAACCAGAAGATTTGTTAAAATTTGGATTGATTCCAGAATTTATTGGTAGGTTGCCAATATTTGCCTCATTAGATGATTTAGATGAAAAAGCACTCATAGAAATACTAACTGTTCCTAAAAATTCGTTAGTAAAACAATACAAAAAAATATACTCTTTGGAAGATGTAAAACTTACTTTTACAAAGGATGCATTGAAAGAAATTGCTAAAAAAGCTATATCTCGAAAAACTGGAGCACGCGGATTAAGGTCTATTATGGAAGAAATTTTGTTAGACAGCATGTACGAAATTCCTTCAGAAGAAAATATTAATGAGGTTGTCATTAACAGTGATGTTGTTAAAGGCAAGGGTAAGCCAATAGTTGCATATAGCAAGAAAAAAACGGACCTAGAAACTAGAGCCTAAAATTAATTCTTGAAATCTCAATTAATAAGCATCACGTATAGATATATATAGGAGATTTTATGACAGATTTACCATTATTACCTTTAAGAGATATAGTAGTTTTTCCAGATATGATTGTGCCATTGTTCGTTGGCAGAGAAAAATCTGTAAAAGCTATAGAAGAAGTCATGAAGCATGATACTACTGAGAAACAAGTTTTACTAGTAACACAAAAAGACGCTATAACAGATAATCCTAAAGAAGCAGATTTATATAAAGTTGGAATTCTAGGTAATATTTTACAAATGTTGAAACTACCAGATGGAACTGTAAAAGTTTTAGTAGAAGGTAAAGAAAGAATAAAAATATCTAAATTCCTGACACTAGAGCATTATTTAAAAGCTTCTTACAATAAATTCCCTGACAAAATTAAAAAGAATGATGAGTGTAAAGCTCTGACCAGAGCAATTTCTGAACAATTTGAAGGTTACATTAAGGTCAATAAAAAGATTTCTAAAGATGTTTTAACATCTGTAATACAAACAGATGATCCCAGTAAAGTATCTAATACAGTCGCAGCTCACTTAAATATTAAAATAGCTGATAAACAAATGCTTTTAGAGACTGATACTACAGATAATAGATTAGAAAAGATTCTTGAACTATTAGAGTCAGAGTTAGACGTTTTAAAAGTTGAAAAAAAAATTAGATCTAGAGTAAAAAGGCAAATGGAAAAAACCCAAAGAGAATATTACCTAAATGAACAGCTTAAAGCTATTCAAAAAGAATTAGGAGATAGTGATGATGGAACTGATGATAATGATGATTATTTAAAAAAGATAAACTCTTTAAAATTAACAGAAGAAGCTAAAAAAAAGGCAGAAAGTGAATTAAAGAAATTGAAATCTATGAGCCCAATGTCAGCAGAGTCCACTGTTGTCAGAAGTTACCTAGATTGGCTTCTTGGTGTTCCCTGGCAAGACCCTTCTAACATTAAATATGATTTAAATGACGCTATTATGTCTTTGGATAAAGATCATTTTGGTTTAGAGAAAGTAAAGGAAAGGATTATTGAATATTTAGCTATCCAAAAGAGAGTGAAAAAAATTCAAGGATCTATTCTCTGTTTAGTGGGCCCACCTGGTGTAGGTAAAACATCTCTAGGAAAATCAATTGCGAAAGCTACAGGTAGAGAATTCGTGAGAATGTCTTTAGGTGGTGTCAGAGACGAGGCGGAAATAAAGGGACATAGGAGGACATATATAGGTTCAATGCCCGGTAAAATAGTGCAAGGAATGAAAAAAGCAGGTACATCTAATCCTCTATTTTTACTAGACGAAATTGATAAACTTGGAGCAGATTGGAGAGGGGATCCTTCTTCTGCACTTTTAGAAGCTCTAGACCCAGAACAAAATAGTGCATTTAGTGATCATTATCTTGAGGTTGATTACGATTTATCAAATGTCTTATTTATTACCACAGCTAATTCATTAAATATGCCACAACCGTTATTAGACAGGCTTGAAGTCATTCAATTATCAGGGTATACAGAGGAAGAGAAATTACAAATAGCAAAAAAATACTTGTTAAAAAAACAACTTTCTAAAAATGGTTTAAAAATTAATGAATTCAAAATTAACAACTTAGCTATTAATGATGTAATTAAATATTATACTCGCGAAGCCGGAGTAAGAAATCTAGAAAGAGAAATTGCAAAAGTATGCAGAAAAGCAACAACCGAAATAGTAAAAGGTAATACTAAGAAAGTAATGGTTAGTAAAACAAACCTGCAAGATTTTTTAGGTGTAAAAAAATTTAGACATGGAGAAACTGAAAAAAAGAATTTAGTTGGAATAACTACTGGATTGGCTTATACAGAATTTGGTGGAGACATATTAGCAATAGAAGCTGTGTTAATGCAAGGAAAAGGTAGAAGGCAAGTAACAGGACGTTTAGGAGATGTTATGAAAGAATCTATACAGGCAGCTGTATCCTACGTACGATTTAATGCACCAGCATTAGGAATTATTCCTCCTGAGTTTGAAAAGAAAGATATTCATGTTCATGTTCCTGAGGGCGCAACACCTAAAGATGGGCCCTCAGCAGGAGTGGCAATAGTAACTTCTATTGTGTCCATACTTACAGGTATTCCTGTTAATCATAAGGTTGCCATGACAGGAGAGATTACATTACGAGGAAGAGTTTTGCCTATAGGAGGATTAAAAGAAAAACTATTAGCAGCATTAAGATCAGGTATTAAAAAAGTAATTATTCCTAAGGATAATCAAAAGGATCTCGAAGACATTCCAGATAATGTGAAGAAAAAGTTAAAAATAATTGCAACAGACAATATCTTAGATGTACTGAAAGAATCTTTAGTTAAAAATTTAACACCTATAAAATGGAAGGATGAAGATTTAGTTATAGATAATTCTATAAAAAATTCTAATAACAAAGGACTAGTTCGTCACTAAATAAAATATATCATTGACCTTTTAATAAATAAAATTAAAATAAAGTAAATTTAAAAAAGGAGTAATTGTGAATAAAAACGAACTTATCTCAGCTATGTCAAGTGCATCAAATCTGAGTCAAACTCAGTGCACTGAGGCTTTACAATCATTTATTAACACAGTAACTAATGAACTTAAAGGTGGTTCAGAAGTTAAAATTATAGGATTTGGAACATTTAAAATCTCTAAAAGAAAAGCAACCACTGGTAGAAATCCACAAACAGGAGCAGCTATACAAATACCTGCATCCAATCAACCAAAATTTTCTGCTGGAAAAGCTTTAAAAGAGGCAGTTAATTAAACATAAAGAAATTGTTACCTTGATTTTTCTAAGGTAACTCGGGCGATTAGCTCAGCTGGGAGAGCATCTCGTTTACACCGAGAGGGTCGGCGGTTCGATCCCGTCATCGCCCACCAGCTATCTAAATAGGGGGTGTAGCTCAGCTGGTTAGAGCGCCGGCCTGTCACGCCGGAGGCCGCGGGTTCGAGTCCCGTCACTCCCGCCATCAAAGTAATAAATAAGTATAAAATAATATAAAAATATATATTTGGGTATTTTTACAATTATCAGACTAAAATATGTAAATAAATTGCAGATTATGAAAAATAACAGTTGTAATTAATAAAATTAAAATTAATATTATATTATGTACATTTTACATTGGGAGGTGTAATTGAGATTTACAAGATCATTAGTAACTTTTTTGCTTTCAACGCTATTTGTTTACACAGCCTCTGCTGGTGACCCAGTAGCTGGAGAAGCTAGATACAAGCAATCATGTATTAACTGTCATGGAATGGCAGGAAAAGGTGCTGCAAGTTATCCTAAAATCTCAGGAAAGGAAGTCTCTTATATTACAGCAATGCTTGAAACATATAGAGATGGAATAGAAGTTGGGCCAAACTCATCATTAATGATAATGATGGCACAACCGCTTACTGATGTAGAAATTGCTAATTTGGCCGCGTACTTAAAAGATGCGGTTTATCAACAACCAAAATAATATAGGGAGTAAACTATTATGAAAATAATAAGTAAACTTAAATTGTTCTCTGTAGTCATTGCATCTTTAATGGTGTTCATGGCAGCAAAGAGCTTTGCCTTAAAAGGCAATCACAAGGGTGTCCCTTCAATCGGATCAATGGTTATCATGTCTGGTTTGGAAAATCCTTGGGATGTAGCTTTTACAAAAGATATGAAAGCTATGTTTTTTACTGAAAAGTCACAAGGGCTTTCAGTGAGCGTAGGTGGTAAGACACACAAACTATTAGGTATTAAAGGTAATGCTGGTGGTTATGCTCAAACTAACGATGACTTATTCACTTATGGTGGACAAGAAGGTATGTTAAGTGTTGAGTTAGACAACAACTTTAATAAAAATAGAACTATCTATGTATACTCTGCTTCAAGCAAGTATATGGGTGATGGTTGTAAGAAAGACAACTATGCATCTTGTCATGGTAACATAGTTATGAAAATGACTGTTGCTAAAGATTTCAAAAGTGTATCTAACAGAACTGACATTGTAAAAGACATTCAATTTAAGCCATTTAAGTCTGATCAGCCTTTTGGTGGACCAGGTGCTCATAATGGTGGAAGAATGAGAATGGATTCTGAAGGATATCTATGGGTAGGTACTGGAGACAGACATATGGGTATTGGACCACAAGATCCAAACTTAATTGCTGGTAAAGTATTAAGAATTGACGGTGACGGAAATGCACATCCAGGAAATAAATTCAAGGGTGACAAGAGAGTTTATACATACGGACACAGAAATGTTCAAGGTATAGACTTTAGACCAAGTGATGGCAAAGCTTTTACTGCTGAGCACGGACCATGGCACAATGACGAGATCACTATGTTAGTTAATGGTGGTAACGGTGGATGGGATCCTGCTGAAAAGAGAGGCGGAAGAAGCGCATGTCCAGATAAATATTGTGGATATGAGCCAAATCAAAAAGAAGGTATGACTCCAGCTATACGTGCTGCGTATACACCAATGAGTGATACTAGATTTAAAGATTTAATGCCTCCAGCATGGAATAACAATGGTTATTCACAAGGTACAGGTTCTGCAGCTTTCTTAAAAGGTAAGAACTGGGGAATTTATGAAGGTCGTTTAGCAGCTGGTATTATGGGTATTGGTTTCGGTGGTACACCAGGTGGACTTCGTATCGATATGTATGATATTACTGAAGACGGTACTTCAATTAATAGTGTTATTCACATGCCAGTTGGTGTGTCAGACAGATTCCGTGGCTTAAGAATGGGTTATGATAACGCATTATATGCTACTACTGACTCAGGTAACATTATGAAAATTACTGCTGAATAGTTTTAGTAGTTATTTAAAATTAATACTCGCACTACATTATAGTGGTGCGAGTATTTTTTTTTCAGAACTTTAGTATTTAGACTAATTTTAACATTTAATCTATTAATGGAACAGAAGTAGTTTCTTTCATTACTTCCATAACAAAAGAGGAGGAAACTTCAAAAATTTCAATATTATCAATCAGGTTTTGATAAAATATATCAAAATCTTTTATATTTTTTGATAGTACGTCTACTAGATAGTCATATGATCCACTAATTCTATAGAGACCCAATACATTATTTTGTTTAAGGATATAATTTTTAAATTTTTCGGACCAATTTTTATTGTGTTTGCTTGTCTTTATAAATATAAAAACTCTATTGTTATAACCTAGTTTATTAGGATCAAGAATAGCAGTTTTTCTCTTAATTATACCTAGTTCTTGTAATTTCTGAATTCTGTTCCAGCATGGTGAAGGAGACAGTCCAATTTGTGACGAAATTTCTTTTATGGGCAAAGATGCGTCTTTCTGTAGTAATGATATGATTTTCTTATCAATCTGATCAATTTTTTTATTATAGTATATCATTCTAAATATATATTAAAATTTAGAATATTATACTAAATATATATAAATAAATAAATAATTTTAGAATATTATTTTGGTTATTAATAATTTTTGTTATTATTTAATTAAAAGGAGTTTAAATATGTCTCTGAGAATTAATGATTTAGCACCAGATTTTAATGTAGAAACTACTATTGGAAATATTAACTTTCATGAATGGATTGGTGATAGTTGGGTTTTACTATTTTCACACCCCAAAGACTTTACACCTGTATGTACAACTGAATTAGGAGCTTTATCAAACCTAACTAGTGAGTTCAACAAAAGAGATTGTAAGATAATAGGTTTAAGTGTTGACAGCATTAAAGAACACTTAGAATGGATAAAAGATATAGAAGAGCTATCTAATAAAAAGTTAGATTTCCCTCTAATAGCTGATGACAATCTTTCAGTTGCTAAATTATATAATATGCTTCCAGCAGGAATTGAAGGCAAATCTGATAATAGAAATGCTCAAGATAATCTTACTGTTAGGTCAGTTTTTTTAATTGGGCCCGATAAAAGAATTAAAATGAGTTTAACTTATCCAATGAGTACAGGTAGACAGTTTAATGAAATATTAAGAGTATTAGATTCATGCCAACTTACCTTGAAGCATAAAGTAGCAACTCCTGCTGATTGGAAAAAAGGAGATGATGTAATAATAGTTCCTGCTCTTAACAATGAAGAAGCAAAAAAAATTTTTACAGATGGATGGGAGACAGTAAAGCCATATTTGAGAAAAGTAAAAGATCCATCTGGATGAAATGACTCAATCACGCTTTTAATATGATATTTTTAATATAAAAAAAAATTGAAAATTTTAATCTATACTATATAACATTAACAGGAGAGGTGATATGCGTAATATAACTAGAAGAAAATTTCTAGTAGGTACTACTAAGAGTATTGGCTTAGTTGCTGGATTCTCTTTAGTACCTAACATTTTGTCGGCAAAAGAAGCAATTAATAATAAAAGATGGGATCATCAATTATTTCTTACTATGGATACGAAGGGAATTGCAACAGTACATATCACGAAAACAGAAATGGGACAACATATTGGAACAGCCTTGGCACAAATAGTTGCCGAAGAGTTGGAAATAAATTGGAATGATATTAGAATTGATTATCCTGACTCTCATAAAAAATGGGGCTTAATGATTACAGGAAGTTCATGGTCAATAAATTGGACTTTTGATAGAAATTCTAGAATTGGAGCTTCAGCAAGGATAGCACTTATTGAGGCTGGCGCAAATTTAATGAGTGTTAATAAAGATGAATGTTATGCTAAAGAAAGTAAAGTAATACATAAATCAACAAATAAATTTGTAACTTATAGTGAAATTTTAACAAGAAAATCAATAAATCGTATCTTTAGTGAAGAAGAATTAAAGGCAATTAAACTTAAAAAATTTGGAGAATATAGAATAATAGGAAAATCTCTTCCTTCTTTAGATATTCCAGAAAAAATTAATGGAACTGCAAAATACGGAATAGATGCCTTCATACCTAATATGGTTTATGGAAAAATTATACCTTGGCCTACTAGATACGGGTCAAAACCGATCAATGTTGATGATAAAGAAGCAAAAAAAATTCCTGGTTATGTAGGAGTATATGTCAATAAAGACGATCCCACAAAAGTTAATTCAAGCTATGTTATAGCATTAGCAGAAACATTTTGGGGTGCAGAAAAAGCTGCCAAAGCGATTAAAGTTGAATGGGATAAGGGACCTAATGCAAATATAAGTTCAGAAAGTATTAGAGATTATGCTATTTCTAAAATAAAAGATCCTGAGTCTGGAGCAGCTTTTGTAAAAGAGGGAGAATTTTACAATAGTTTTAAACATTCTCAAATTAAACATAAAGCAATTTATGAAACAGCAATAGGATATCACGGAATGATGGAACCTATGAATTGTTTAGCTATGGAAAAAGATGGCAAATGGCATTTATTTACAGCTAATCAATGGCAGTTGAGAATGACTAATATTGTTGCTAGTGCTCTTAATGTAGAAGCCGATGATGTCATTCATCATCAACAATATGCAGGATGTGGTTTTGGTAGAAGGTTAGAACCTGATGCAGCTATACCTGCGGCTCTAGCTTCACAATTTATAAATAGGCCAGTAAAATTAATATTTACTAGAGAAGACGATATGATGTTTAATTTTAACAGAACGCTTACTTATCAAGTATTAGAGGGAGGTGCCGAATTTGGGAAAATTACAAGTTTAAAACATGATAATTGTGCCGGATGGTCCACTTTTAGACAGGCTCCTGGATTTATGGCAGAATCAAAAGACAACAAGGGCAAACTAGATCAGTTCTCTACTAATGGTTCTGATCATTGGTATGAAATACCTAATCATTATGTAAGATCAATCAGAAATGAAATGAACGATAACTCTAATCCACCGGGTTCAGTAAGATCTGTTGCTCCTTTTTGGAGTTTCTTTGCTGTGGAAAGCTATATGGATGAGATGGCTCATTTAATGAAAATAGACCCTTTAGAATTTAGGCTGAGACACATTAATCCAGTGGGCATTAATAAAGGTATAAAAGGAGTAAGTTATGGAGGATCTAATAGACTTCGCAATGCGTTGCTTGTTGCTGCAGGAAAAGCTGGATATGGTGTTAAAACTCTAGCTAAGGATCATGGGGTTGGTATATCTGTTGTTTCTTCTCAGGAAAGACAGTCACCTGGATGGACAGCATGTATCGCGGAAATCCATCTAAATAAAAAAAATGGAATAATTACACCAAAGAAATTTACTATAGCAATGGATGTTGGTACTGCAATTAATCCGAGAAATATCAAAGCACAAATAGAAGGCTCAGCATTATACGGAATTTCTCAAGTACTGTATGAAAATATTACTATGAAAAATGGATCAATAGAACAAACTAACTTTGATACATGGACTCCTATGAGAATTAATCAGGCACCTGAAATAGAGTCAATAGTTATAGAGAATGGGCATTATCCTGTAGGTGCAGGTGAGGCGGCTATGACAGCTATAGGGCCTGCTATTGCTAATGCTATTCACAATATAAGTGGTATTAGAATCCGTTCACTACCGATAACGCCTGAAAAAGTTTTGCAATCTTTAAAAAAAGCTTAAAAATAAAATAAATTATTTTTTAAATCAAAACTGAAATAGGTTATAACAAGTGTAATATATTATTTACTATTTATTAAAATGTAATTTTTTTTAATAATGATTTTATTTTAATCTAGATCAGCTTTATCATTTTTAACCTGACATCTTCTTAGATTTAATTCGAGCCCTTTTTCATATTTGTTGCATCCCATAGTTCCAATATAGCAGTCAGCAATAATTATTTCTCGAACATTTGCTTTTTGAGTAGTTGAGTTATAAGTAATTAATGTTTTATATTTGCAGATATTTAGCTCATTATCACTACATGCTAGATAAGTTGAGTTTGGTAAAGAATATTCAATTTTATTATTAATTTCTTTTACGTTTTTTATTGGTTGCCAGTTAGAATCAATTTTTTTAAAATAAAACTCACTATGATTGTTATATCTATCTATTTTATATGAATAACCATTTTCACATTCAAATATTATTGCACTAGGACTTATAGAATATAAAAAAATAAATGTAATTAAAGAACAAAGTTGTATAAAAAACTTTTTCATAGCATTTTAATTACAAATATTCATCTACTGCTAACAAAGCAGCATTAGCACATTGTTCATCTTCATCTCCTGTAGCTCCACTAACTCCAATAGCTCCTAAAAGTATACCATTTTTAGTTTTTATAGGTAATCCTCCAGGGAAAGCAACTATGTTTTCTGAATGTGCTAGTCCAGGTACTCTTCCAGGTTTGCCATCTTTTCCATAAACAATATCTTGAATTGTTCTGGTAGGCACTGGAATGCCTGCAGAGGAGTTAGCTTTTGCAATAGCAATATCTATACTTAATAAAAATGAATTATTCTGTCTTCTAAATAAAACTAAATCTCCGCCAGCGTCAACTATTGCTATATTAACAGGTCTATAACCTGTTTTCTTTTGATGGCTTTCACAAGCATCAGCCATAATTTTTGCAAATTTTAGATTAATAACAGGCTTCATTTGGATACTATTATCTTGAGCAAAAGTTATGAAGCTAAAGTTAAAAAGAATTAAAAAAATAAAAATTTTTTTAAGCATATGATTACTCCTTTTATGTATAAATGCTATTATATTAAATTAATTATGAAAAAAGCGATAGTAATATATCCTGTCTTAGAAAACCTAGATAAAAATTTAATAGAGAATAAATTAATAGAAACTTGTAACTTAGCAGAGGCTATTTATTTAGATGTTATTCATAAAGAGTATTTTAAACTCAATAAACCGGACCCCAAAGCTTTAATAAGAAGAGGAAAAGTAAATCACTTTTTAGAACTTTTTAATGATTTTAATTTCAAAGGCAATGATAGTATTCTTATTTTTGCAATTGATATTTCTCCTATACAACAAAGAAATTTAGAAAAGATATATAAAATAAAAATTTTAGATAAAACTAGTTTAATATTGGAAATATTTGGAGAACGTGCTTTTTCTAAAATAGGTAGAATACAAGTTGAATTAGCTCATTTGAGTTGGCAGAAAAGTAGATTAGTTAGAAGTTGGACACACTTAGAAAGGCAAAGAGGAGGTTTTGGTTTTTTAGGTGGACCAGGTGAGTCTCAAATAGAGTTAGATAAGAGGATGATTAATAAAAGAATAAAGCAATTAAAGTTTTTAATTTTAAAAGCAAAAAAAACTAGAGAAATTCAATATAATAATAGACAGAAAAAAAGAGTGCCAGTTGTTTCTCTGCTAGGTTACACTAATGCAGGTAAGTCTACACTATTTAACTCCTTAACTAAATTAAAGGTAAGTGCAAAAAATAAGTTATTTGAAACTTTAGATACAAAGATTTCTTATTTTTATTTACCTCTAACAAAAAAAGCATATATCAATGATACCGTGGGCTTTATATCTGATCTACCTACTTTATTAGTTGAAGCTTTTAAAAGCACTTTGGACGAGGTTACTAAAGCTGATTTATTAATTCACGTTAGAGATATTAGTATAAGCAATCATGAAGAACAAAAAACTGATGTTTTGAATATTTTAAAACAATTAAATATTATTCCTAATACAATTGAAGGCCCCCCTATGATAGAAGTGATAAATAAAGTGGATGTAAGTAATGCTGAGACTAAAAACTTTTTTAAAAATAAAAAAAATACTTTTTTAATATCTGCTAAAACTGGTGAGGGTATTGAAAGTTTAAAAAATGGAATAGATAAAATTTTGCATTCTTTTTCAGTTTAATATTTTTTGAAAAAAAAAATTATGTTAATATAGAAAAAAATTAAAAATAATATGAATAATAACAACAAATTTTTTATAAATGGAAAATGGGTAGAGCCTAATTCTAATGAGACCTTATCAGTTATTAATCCGGCTAATGAAGAAGTCATTTGTGATATAAGCTTAGGTAATCAATCTGATCTTGATGCTGCTGTTGCTGCAGCTAGAAATGCATTTATTAACTATAGTAAATCTTCTAAGGAAGACAGATTAAATATTTTAGAAAGAATAATATCATCATATAAAAAAAGAATGAATGATTTATCTAATGCTGTAACAATTGAAATGGGGGCACCTAAAACATTATCAGAAAAAGCACAAGTTCCATCTGGTCTTGGCCATTTTATGCAAGCTAAAAAGATTTTAGAAAATTTTAGTTTTGAAAAAGAGGTAAATTCTTCAATAGTGCAAAAAGAACCAGTAGGAGTTTGCGGTTTAATAACACCATGGAATTGGCCACTTAACCAAATTGCTTGTAAGGTTGCTCCTGCGTTAGCTGCGGGATGCACAATGATACTTAAACCCAGTGAAGAGGCTCCATTAAGCGCTATCATTTTCGCTGAAATTATTGAAGATGCTAAACTGCCTGATGGTATTTTTAATTTAATTAATGGAAATGGAAGTGAATTAGGTGTAAGTATGAGCAAACACCTTGGTATAGATATGATGTCTTTTACTGGATCAACTAGAGCAGGTGTTTCTGTGGCCAAGAACTCTGCTGATACTGTAAAAAGGGTTACACAGGAATTAGGAGGAAAATCAGCTAATATTATTTTAGATGATGTAGATTTTGCAAAGGCAGTATCTAAAGGTATATTCCATTGCATGAATAATACTGGACAATCCTGCAATGCTCCTACCAGAATGTTAATACCTGCTGATAAGATGGACGAAGCCATAAATATATCTAAAGAAACTGTTTTAAAACTTAAAGTCGGTGACCCTCAAGATGAAAGTATTAGTATGGGGCCAGTAGTTAATAAAAATCAGTTTTTAAAAATTAAAGAATATATTAGTAAAGGAATAGAAGAGGGGGCAACATTAGTTACAGGGAAAGAAGAAACTATTAAAGATAATGAGAAGGGCTATTTTATTAGTCCTACAATATTTGCTAATGTAACAAAGGACATGACAATTTCTAAAGAAGAAATATTTGGCCCAGTGTTAAGTATTATTGGTTATCATTCAGAAGAAGAAGCAATAGATATAGCTAACGATAGTATTTATGGACTTTCAGGATATATTTCTTCTAATGATACGACTAAAGCTAAACAGTTTGCTAGTAAGTTACGTACTGGCATGGTGCATATAAATTATGCTCCTGTTGATCAGTCTTTACCGTTTGGTGGTTATAAAATGTCTGGAAACGGCAGAGAATGGGGTGAACATGGCATAGAAGATTTTCTAGAAACAAAAGCTATAATCGGTATAAATAATAATACCTAAGCAATTGTTTTTAAATACTAATTTAAATCTACGTAACTGTAATCAATTTCTTGATTATTTATCCCTCTTCTAGGTTTAGTAATCCAACTAGCAGTTTTGCCTGGATCTAATTCCTGGATCATTAAACTATTTATAAATTTCTTATCATTTTCTGAAGGTAACCAACTAGCAAGTTTCCTGTTATATATATCTTGATTTATAAATTCACCTTTAGGATTAATTGACAAATTTGCCCAAACACCAATATTTCTTCTGAATTTTGTAGAAGGTAGTGCTAGACTATATTCTTCGTATCCATATTTTTTAATTAATCTATTCCATCTTTTGATACCAATGTTGCAATCATCTACGTATGCCTGTCTTGTTATTTCATTCATAGCATTACGCATTGGTACTTTTTTATTTATTATTTTGCCATTTTCTAATGCTTCTATATTAAATAATGTATTTTTTTCGCTATGATCATTATATCTAAACTCATCAGGTCTTCCCTTTAATCCATTAGCAAATGCAGTTGCAGCATTAGTCGATATTTCTGATCCAAATAGATCTAAAGAAGAAGAAAACCAAAAGTTAATATATTTTTGAATTGTTACTAAATCAACAGCTCCAGCATTTCTTATATTATCTACAGAGTCTGTTTTTAATTCTTTCATTTTTTCTAATGTTCTTTCTATCATTCTAGTAATACCAGACTCCCCAACTTGCATATGATGAGCTTCCTCAGTAAGCATAAATTGACAGGTCCTTGCTAAAGGATCAAAGCTACTTTCAGCTAATGACTTTAATTGATACTTTCCATCTCTATCGGTAAAGTAGGTAAACATGAAAAAACTTACCCAGTCTGAAATAGGCTCATTAAAAGTACCTAAAATTCTTGGGTTATCTTGATCACCTGAATTTCTTTCTAATAGTGATTCAGCTTCTTCTCTACCATCTCTTCCAAAATAAGCATGTAATAGATAAACCATTGCCCACAGATGTCTGCCTTCTTCAACATTAACTTGGAATAAGTTTCTTAAATCAAATAATGATGGACAAGTTTTACCAAGCATTCTTTGCTGTTCAACTGAGGCTGGTTCAGTGTCACCCTGAGTAACAATTAATCTTCTTAATACGGATCTGTAATCGCCAGGAACTTGTTGCCAAACAGGTTTACCAATATTATCACCAAAATGTATTTTTTTATCTTTAACTTGGTCAGCTAAAAATATTCCCCATCTATATTCAGGCATCTTAACTTTTCCATAAGAAGCCCATCCTGCAGCATCAACTGAAACTGCTGTTCTCAAATACACATCATAAGATTGAAAGCCATCTGGCCCCATATCATTCCACCAAGATTTAAATTTTGGTTGCCAATGTTCTAAGGCTCTTTGCAAGGACAAGTCATTGCTTAAGTCTACATTGTTAGGAATTTTTTCTTGATAATTTAGATTACTCATAAGTTACACCCTCTTGTTGTCAAATTTAGCTTTACTGCCTGTTCCAAATAATTTTAATGCTCCTTCATCACTTGATGCGTTAGGTCTATTAAATATCCAGTTCTGCCAAGCAGATAGTCTGCCGAATATTTTTGTTTCACAAGATTCTTTACCTGGAAACCTTAAATTAGCTTCTAATCCAGTAAGTGCATCTGGTGAAAAGGACGCTCTTTCTTCTATACTTAATCTAATTTCATCATTCCAATCTAAATCATCAGGAATAACAGTTATTAGTTCATGATTAAAGGCCTCTTCAGCATTTAGATTTTTGTCACATAAGTCATGAAGTTTACTTAATTTAATATCATCATTATTAAATCTTGTTTGTAACCTAGTTTGGCCATTTACCATCTCAAGACTTTTAAAATTTAATTTACTTAAACTTATGAATGGCCCGCTTTTATTTTCATTTAATAAAGCATTATTTATCATGTAAGTACGATCAGCGCAAAAAAGAAGCTCTGATAAAAAGCCAGAAAAACAACTTTTATTATCAACAATAGTAAATATTGTTCTTGATGAAATATCAAGTCTTGAAAATGTTCTTCTCATAAAGCCAATAGTTTCGTTCACTAGCCAATTATCTTTATTTTCTTCTAGTAAATTAGTAAGTTTCTGTATAACTGTTGATGAACCTTCGGATTGTATAGTTATAACACCAGTTTCAAGTTCGTTAGCTCTTAACATTAATATTAAATCATCTAATTCTCTTACAAATTTTAAAACCCAATATTCTGAACCTTTTTCTAGTAACTCATTAATTGCAATAATTTCATTTTCTTTCGGCCCATGAATTTTAATTTCAGCCACTCTACTGTCTTTATTTAAAACACAAGATATAGTTTCATAATTAATATTTTTATCAGTAACAGTTCTTTTAATGTTGTTTAGAGTAATTCCAGTACTTCCATTACGAAGTTTAACTTTACTTTCTAAAAACGATACTCTTTCATCAATAAGACTATTAAATTTAGAAGGCGGAGCAATATGATCTACTAAATTCCAATCTAGTGCTTTTTTTCCCCTTACGCCATCGGCATTTGTACAAAATATATCGGCTATATCTTTTCTAACTTTACGTTTATCTGTTAATCTTGTTAGTCCTCCTGTTCCAGGTAAAACTCCTAACAATGGAACTTCTGGTAGGCTAACGGTGCTTGAACGATCATCAACTAATAGAATTTCATCGCATGCAAGAGCTACCTCATATCCACCACCTGCACAAATACCATTAACTGCAGCAATAAACTTTAAAGACCCAGAATTACTTGAGTCCTCAAATCCATTTCTAGTTTCATTCGTAAACTTACAAAAATTTACTTTCCAGGAATGTTCAGACATACCTAACATATATATGTTTGCTCCAGCAGAGAAGTTTTTTTCCTGTTTTGAGGTTATTACAACAACTTTAACCTGAGGTTGCTCGAATCTTATTCTTTGAATTATATCGTTTAATTCAATATCTACTCCTAAATCATAAGAGTTAAGTTTTAACTCATATCCAGGCCTTATGCCTTCATTTTCGGCTACATCAAGAAAAATAGTCGCTCTACTACCTTCAATTAATAGCTCCCAGTGTTTATAGTTATTGGGATCTCTATCAAATGTCACTATTTCATTTTTCATATATGTATTATAGTACATAAAGATATTTATTAAAAGTATTAATTTTTTATTAGGTATTTGAAATCCTTATATGATGTAACAGGATTTTTGTCTTTAGTATTTAATATAACATCTGCTTGACTATATAAATTTTTTCTTTCTTTAAGAATATTATTTAAATCATCCATCGCTTTTGGGTTAGAGGCCATAGGTCTTAAATCCCCTTGTTTAATGACTCTTTCCATATGTTCTTTAGGTGTTGCTTTGATCCAAATTGTAAAAAAATTATTTAATACAAAATCAAAAGTTTGTTTTTCTGAAACCATACTTCCACCAGTAAGTATAATTAGTTTTTTATTTTTTTTTGATAAGTTAAATATAGCATTATACTCTAATCTTCTGTACATGCCTTGACCACCTAGTTCCATTATTTCATTAACTTTCATGCCAGATTCTTTTTCAATTTCATTTGTAATTTCATATAACGGCATATTGAATTCTTCACTAAACATAGACCCTAAAGTAGTTTTACCTGCTCCTCTTAAGCCTATTAACGCTATTTTATTTTTATTTATTTTCTTTGGCTGTTCTTTATCAAATTTATTTAAAAATAATAATATTTCTTTAAGTTGAACATTATTATACTGGTCAATTTTATTTTTAACTAAGTTCTTTTTATTATCACTATTTTCTGTAAACATTAGCTCTTTAAATGTAATATTTAAAGCATATGCAATATTCTTTAATACAGAGATAGTAGGGTTGCCATTACCTGATTCTAATTTAGCTAAATAACGTAAAGATATTTTTGATTTTATTGCTAATATATCTCTAGTAATACCTCTTTGAATTCTAATTTTCTTTATAATCAGGCCTATATTTGCTAAAAGTTTTTTTTCCTTTTTAATCTTCAATGATGAGTTTAGAGAAAAGGTTTTTTTATAATTTCGCATTGTAGTCTTATATACTAAGTATTGATTTATGAACTATAATGCATATAATAAAAAAAAACAATTTATTATTTATGACAAAAAATCTTAATATTTATGTAGCAACTATGACTGGGACAGCTTTGATGGTTGCCGATGAAATAGAAGAATTCTGTAAAACTGAAGGTATTAATACAAATATAGTAGAAATGGATGCTTTAGAACCTAAAAATTTAGAGGATTTAAATTCACCCATTTTAATTGTTTCTTCTACATATGGGCAAGGAGATGTGCCAGATGGCAGTAAAAACTTTTATAATAACTTAAAGTCTAGTAAAATAAGTTTAAAGCATATTAAATATGCTGTTTTTGGATTAGGTGATATGACATATAAAGATACTTTCGCTTATGGTGGAAAAAAATTTGATCATTTATTTTTAGAGTTAAAGGCTAATAGGATAGGGGAACCGTTTTATCATGATGCATCAGATGGTTCTTTGCCTGAAGAGGAAGCAATTAATTGGTTTAAAGAAAAAATATTTAAGCTCTTATAACTAATGAAGCAAGAAGATAATAAAGAATTTAATGCGGCCTACGACCTTATTCATCAAAATTCAATCAAAATACCTGATAAAATAGCATTTATAGATGATGACCAAACTATAAACTATTCTAATCTTAGTAAAAAAGTAAAAAGCTTTTCCAATCAAATTTTTAAATTAGGATTAAAAGAGAAAGATCGAATAATTATATGTATGTTTGATTGTATTAATTTTCCTATAACTTTTCTTGGTTCAATTTGGTCAAATATTATTCCAATATGTGTTAATACTATGCTTCCTAAACAAGATTTAGAGTACATGTTAAGAGACTCACAGGCAAAGGCTGTTATTTGTTCTAAAGATTTACTAGAAGTCTTTATAGAAATTAAAAATTCATTGGATAATGAAATACTTATTATTTCTGAAGAAGGTGAGAAAGTAACAACAAATAATAATAAAGTATATGATTTAAGTTTTTTAATAAATTCAAATGAATATAACTTAAATCCATCTCAGACCTTTGAAAGTTCTGAATGTTTTTGGCTATACTCTTCAGGATCTACAGGCAAACCTAAAGGAACAATTCATATTCATAAAAGCTTAAAAAACACTTCAACATATTATGCTAAAAAAATACTTAAAATTTCTAGTGAAGATATTTTCTTTTCAGCTGCAAAACTTTTTTTTGCATATGGATTAGGAAATGCATTAACCTTTCCTTTAAGCATTGGAGGTACTAGTATATTGTCAAAAGACAGGCCAACAGTAGAGATAGTAAATAACAAAATAAAACATAATAATGTAACTATTTTTTTTGGAGTTCCTACACTTTATGCCGCAATGTTGAACTCCAATTTAAAACCAGAAGACTTTAAATCTCTTAGACTATCTGTATCAGCTGGAGAAGCTTTGCCAGAGCATTTATGTAATAAATGGAGTAAAACAGTTGGGTCTAAGGTTTTAGATGGAATAGGCTCTACAGAAATGCTTCATATTTTTATTTCTAATTACATAGATTTAATTACACCGGGCTCATCTGGAAAACCTGTGCCTGGTTATGAAGTAAGGTTAATGAAAGAGAATAATAGTGAAGCTGATACGAATGAAATTGGAGAACTAGAGGTAAAAGGACCTACCTCTGCAATTTCTTATTGGAATAAACCAGAGAAAACAAAAACTACTTTCATAGGTGATTGGGTTAAAACGGGAGATAAATATACTAAAGATGCTAATGGTATTTACAAATATTGTGGACGCTCAGATGATATGATGAAAGTTTCTGGTCAATACGTTTCTCCTTTTGAAATAGAGGAGGCTTTACAAAGTCATAAATATGTTTTAGAAGCTGCTGTTGTAGGAAAAAAAGATAAAGATGAATTATTAAAACCAAAAGCCTTTGTTGTCCTAAATGATCAAAACAATGAGAGAAATTTAGAAAAAGAATTAACAAAACATGTTAAAAAAATACTTACTCCATTTAAATATCCTCGGTGGTATGAGTTTGTAACTAGTTTACCGAAAACTGCTACTGGAAAAATACAAAGATATAAATTAAGAATAGAAAAATGAAAATTATTAATGAATTCTGTTTAGTTAAAGATAAAAAAATAGAATGTGTATTAATAAAATCAGACAATAAAACTAGCTTAGCTCCTTTAGTATTATTACATGAAGGTTTAGGTAGTGTGGCATTATGGAAAAATTTTCCTGAAGTTTTATCAAAATTTTTACAAAGGGATATTTTAGTTTATTCAAGAATTGGTATGGGTAACTCCGCCCCAATTGAAGGCAAAAGAGAAATTAACTTTATGCATGATGAAGCCTTAATTTATCTTAAAAATATTATTGAAAATTATTGTGATAAAGAGCCAGTCTTATTCGGTCACTCAGATGGGGCATCTATATCTATTATATATGCAGGATCTAACTTACCATTACAATCTTTAATACTAGAGGCTCCTCATGTAATGGTCGAAGAAATAACTACTAAAGAAATAAAAAAATTATTTGAAAGTTGGTCATCAACTAGCTTAAAGTCAAAGTTAGAAAAGTATCATAAAAATGTTGATAGTTCTTTTAACGAATGGTGTGCAATTTGGTTATCAAATAACTTTAAAGAATGGAATATTGAAAAATATATTAAAAATATTA
This sequence comes from Rhodospirillaceae bacterium, assembly GCA_902547175.1. The sequence goes on from CACCMS010000006.1 coordinate 29,049, forward strand.
AGGTTCCTGTCTTAGCGATACAAGGATTAAATGATCAATATGGATCTTTATACCATATAGAAGCTCTAGAAAAGAATGTTCAGAATATCTTTGAAAAAGTATTAATTGATGATTGTAAACATTCTCCTCATCTTGAGTTCGAAAGTTTAGTTTTAAAAAAGGTAAAAAATTTTTTAACTAAAATTAATTAATAATCATATACATTTACTAATTTCTTTAATTAAATCAGAGGCTATTAATGTTTTATTGTTTTTATTTAAAATTTTTTTAGCACAGTTTGTATGAATTTGAACTCCTTTTATTTCTGGTTTCTTTATCTTTTGGCATAACATACCTCCAACTATTCCTGATAGGACATCTCCAGTACCTGCAGTTGATAATATACTATTAGAAAAATTATTTATAAAAAGCTCTTTCCTTAATATAATTGTTCCAGCTCCTTTTAATATCCAGGTTCCACCATATTTTTTTTTAAGTTTTTTTATTGCCTTAAATCTGTCTGAAAATTCACTATTTAATAAAGTTCTTGCTTCTCCATGATGAGGTGTATAAATAGTTTCTGAAGTTCTTTTTTTATTAAAATTTTTTGACAACCAGTTTAATCCATCTGCATCAAGAACTATTGGTTTATTAGTTTTCCATAAATACCTTAAGACCTCATCAGCGTTCTTACCTAAGCCAGGTCCAATAACAATTGCACTTATTTTTGGCAATATTTTTTTTAATTCTATTAAACTATTTTTAATAAAAATTATTTCATTATTTTTTTTTTTTGAATTATTTAAAACATAAACTTTTCCTACTCCAGTCCTTAGTGCTGCCAAACCAGATAAATTTGCTGCTCCTTCCATACCATCATACCCACCTACAATAAGTAAATTTCCAAAGGTTCCTTTATGAGAAATTCTATTTCTTTTTAATTGCTTATATTCAAATCCATTTATTAAATATGAAGTTCCTTTAGAGATTTTTTCTGTATTTTTAAAGCCAAGATTCTGAAAAAAAATATCACCACAATACATTGGTCCTTTCCCTGTATAACAACCTTGTTTTTGTGTTAAACACATAATAGTTTGGTCAGCATTAACTACATTATTAAAGGTCTCCCCATTGGACGCATTTAAGCCTGAAGGTATATCAATTGATATAATAAATGCTTTATTTTTAAAGCTATTTATCCATTTGATTGCCTCTAAAATTGAACCTTTAGGCTCTCTTGATAAGCCTATACCTAATATTGAGTCTATAATGATTGATCTTTTACTTACTAACTTTCTATCTGGTAGTTTTTTTTTTATTTTAATACCAAGATTTTTTGCTAATAACTTTAATTGTTTTGAGGTTCCTTTACTTTCAATTAATTCTATACAATTTATATTATAATTATTTAAAAAGGCTTGAATGGCTAAAGCATATCCATCTCCTCCATTGTTGCCTGGACCAATAAGAATAATTATATCTTTCTTATTCAATTCGTTTATGTGATTAAATATAGCAGTTCCAGCTTTGAACATTAGTGAGAGTTCAGTATTATTTTGACTTATAATTTTTTTTTCTAATTTTCTTGTTGTCTTTACATCGTACAGCATAATTATTTAGATAACTTAATAAGTTCTTTGCAGATATTGCTATTTTCATTTGCAAGTGTATCAATTAAAGTAAAGTGGTTGTCTCCTATACTTTCGATTACTTTATATTTGTAATCGTTTTTAGTTAAAAAATTACAATAACTTATACTTTGATGTTTCCAACCTTCTGGCTCAGTTTCGCCATATGATATAAATAAGGGTATTTTAAAAGTAGGTAGTTTATTTAAAGTCGTTTTTTCTTGAACTTCTTTATTAGATAAATTTAAATCTTTATTTACACTTATTTTTTGTACAATTTTTAAATTATATATACCACTAATTAGTGCTGCTCCCTGAAAGATTTTTTTAGGTAAATCATACTTACTCCAATCTATACTTAGCAAGTAAGAAACTAAGTGTGCTCCAGCAGAATGTCCAGAAATGGAAATTTTTTTATTATTACCTCCATAGTTTTTAGAATTATTAAAAATCCATATAATCGCTTCTAAAGCTTGGTCACATATATCACTTAAAGTCACTTTTGGACATAAGTCATAATTAATATTGAAAAATAAAATATTATTTTTATTAAATGGAACAGACATATGAGCATGATAATCTTTATCTAATGCTCGCCAATAACCGCCATGAATGAATATATGTAAAGGTTTAAGATCCTCTTTATTATTTTTACCAAATATATCTAATTTTTGTAATGGTCCTTTCCCATATGCTATATTTTCATAAACATGAGTTTGCTTTTTCAAATCTTTTGATTTTAATAAGCTATCTTCCAGGTAATGATTGAAATTTTCTACACTTTTCCTTGGATTAAAATTTTTTTCTAACTCATCAATCGATAGCTTATTATAATCCATTGTTAATTAGAAATTTCTTTGTAACTGCCATCTAAATCTAAATACATATTTTCATTATAGAAAAACTCATTACCTGACTTTTCTAGTACTTTAAGCATTTTTGGCAATTCTTGGTTTTTATCTAAACATTTCTTTATTACATTTTTTGGTCCTAGTTTATCAATAATTTCAAAGGGTCCCATTTGCCATGCAAAACCCCAACGCATAGCTCTATCAATATTTAAAATATCATCTGCTATTTCAGGAATAAGATCAGCTGCATACAATAATGTCGATCCCATTACATTCCATACTAGATTTCCTAAATCACTATCTTCTAATATTATATTCAAATCTTTTTCACTCTGTATTTTTTTAAAAGTATTCCACTCACCATTATCTAGGTTGAAAGTTTCTTTTACCTTTTCACCACTATCCAATTTCTTTATTCTATAAAAACCTCCTCCTGTCTTTCTTCCTAATTGTTTATTATTAAATAGATTTTGTTCCTCACTTGGTAATTTAGTAAAAGGCAACCCAGCATCATTATCTGGAAGGTTAGTTGCTAGGTTTTTTCCAACAGAGTGCATAACATCTAAACCTATTAAATCTATTAAACCATATAGACCAGTAGGAGGAAGACCAATAGGTTTTGAGAGCAATGAATCTATTTCTTCTAATGAAATACCTTTTGATCTTGCAATTTTTCCCTCATGTAAGCCTTTTAACATAAAAAAACAGCCAATCCTATTTCCAATAAAGTTTACAGTATCCTTTCCATATACCACTCCTTTTTTAAAAACTTTTGATAAGAATATACTAAGTCTATTAATAATTTCTTTATTGGTTTTTTCACCAGGAATTAATTCACATAGTTTCATTACCTCTACTGGATTAAAAAAATGTGTAATGCAAACATTTTTTAATAATTCTTCAGTCATATCTTTTGTGATATCTTTTAAAGGAATACCAGATGTATTTGAACTTACTATTGCATTAGCATTTCTGTGTTTTTCAATTTTTTTAAAAATATCTCTTTTAATATTAATTTCCTCTACTACTACTTCACATATCCAGTCATAGTTTTTTATTTTATGAAAATCATTTTCAAAAGTTCCTATTTCAACATTATTTATCTTTTCTAAATCAGAAAGTAGTGGTTTTTTTTCATTAATTATTCTATCTTTACCATTTTTAACTGCATCTTCAGATATGTCTAATAAGAGAACTTTACAATTATTATCTGCAGCCAACGCAGCAATACCAGCACCCATTGTTCCTGAACCCAAAACTGCAACCGAATTTATATCTTTATTCATAAGTATTCCTTTTTACAAATTTATCATTGCTTACAAAAGTATTTTATTTGTTTATAATAATACAAAAATTTTATGTTTATGACTAGAAACTTTAAAAAAGATGGTACTACTATTAATGGCTTAATACTTTTATCAACCATTGACCAACTAAAACTTCTAGGAATGGTTGGAAGTGATATTCTAAAAGATTTTAATGTATCAGAGATTAAGTCGGAAGCATGGTATCCAAGAACTATTAGAGGACAAATTCATGAAGCAGTTAAAGATCGATTTGGTGAAAATGCATTATATTATTTAGGTGTTGAACAATTTAATACTCAAGGATCAGAAAATTTTTTTTATCAAGCTACTAAAAACAAAAAATTTAATACGCGAACATATAGAAAAGACTATAATAAAAGGAATATTGAAAATGCAAGAGTGATTAGAAATAGATTTTTAAAATTGTTAACATACATTCATGCTGGCGGAAATTTAAAAATTACAACTATCAAAGCAAAAAATGATAGACCAAAAGGTAGCTTTAAAATTTTAGAAGAAGATACAATTAGATATTATTTAACTAATGCAGTATTTGAAGGACACGATGATTTTAATAAAGGATCATTGATTAATCAAATAATTAGTCATATAGGAGATGACTGGAAGGTAGAAATTACTTTAGACAAAAAAAATACGGAATACAGACGAGGTATGACTACAAATGCATTCTTATGTATTTTCAAATATAGAAAAAAAAGGGAAAATTTAATTGACATACACCAAAAGTTTAGAAATTTGGCAAAAGATAATTTTTTATATGCGATAATTGACAGATCTGAAGAACAAAGAAAACTGGCAGTAAATCAATCTAATACGTTATCAGAATTATCAAAAAAGATAGGAAAATATATTCCTCCTCAAATACATGAAGGAATATTAGAAGGAAAATATGATACAAAAATTACAACAAAAAGAAAAAAATTAACTATTTTTTTTAGTGATATTAAAAACTTTACTGATACATCAGAAAAACTACAGCCAGAAGATTTAACAAAATACTTAAATGAATATTTTTCAGAAATGACTAATATTGCACTTGAACATGGAGCAACTATTGATAAATATATTGGCGATGCAGTTATGTTATTTTTTGGAGACCCAACTTCTAAAGGTGAGAAAGAAGATGCAAGAGCCTGCGTAGAGATGTCTCTTAAGATGCAAGAAAAAATGGTAGATTTAAGAAAGAAATGGAAAGGAGAAGGTTTTTATAATCCATTTGAAATTAGGATTGGATTAAACACCGGGTATTGTAATGTTGGAAATTTTGGAAGTTCACAAAGATTGACTTATACCATAATTGGAGGAGAAGTAAATGTAGCGGCTAGACTAGAGGCTGCTGGAGATGCTGGAGGAATTTTGATGAGCTATGAAACCTATGCACATGTACAAGATATGGTAGAAGTTGAGGAAAAAGAATCAGTAAAAATGAAAGGCATTAACAGGGAAATAAAAGTATTTAGTGTGCTCAAAAGACGAAGCAGCAAACAAAGAAAAAAAATAGTTAGCTCAAAAGATAAAATTAATAAAGCTAGTTATGATCATAAGATAAAAGAAATAAAAAATGATCTGTTTTCATTGCAAAAAAAAATAGATTTATTAACAAAGGAAAAAGGGAACTAATTATATTATCAATAAGTTGAGAGTATAAATTATTTTTAAAAATAATATGGGGATCATTCAAAGAAATAAATTTTAATATGGGAAAATACGAAACTACATTATCTGGAGCAGCAATAACATCTACATTAAACCAAATGTCTATGATAGGAGATATAGGTAAAGAAATACTAAAAAAGTTTGGTATAAAGAAAATAAATCTTAATAAAGAATATTCCTTTAAAATTAGAGGCGCAATTCATTCTGAAACCAGAAAAAGATTTGGTAAAGAAGCGTTGTATTTTTATGGATTAACAATGATGGATGGATATAAAAAAGTTAGAGAAGAGGGAGGAGGCCTTCAGACAGATATATTTTATAATAAATATTACAAAAAAATGAATGATAAAAATATTCAGACAGCAAGAAAGTTTAGGAATAAATTTTTTGAAGTGTTTTCTACTGAACTAAGTAGTATGACAAAAGCTACTATTTTTACTCCAGTCGAAAATATGGTCGGTACTACAATGAGAATAATAGATAAGGACAAAATCGAATTTTCTTTAACAAATGCTATGCTTTTGGAAAATGAAATTTTTAATAGAGGAATGCTTACTGATCTATTAACGCTTTTAAATAGTAAGTGGAATTTTAAGCTTAGATTTATTAAATCAAAATCAAAACAAGATACCAGAGGATGGTGCAAATTTACTTGGGAAGTTGAATTTAATTTGAATAAAGATCAGGTTAATCCTTTTGAAAAACAAAAACAACTCAGAGAAGATGCTAAGCAAAAGTTTATTGACAATGTATTAATGGACTCAAATCGATTGAGAAAACAATCAGATTTATTAGCTGCTCAATTAAGTAAGTTTATTCCGCCTCAAATGCATAAAGAAATGATGAATGGTAACTTTAGCACTGATATTACTACAAGAAGAAAAAAACTTACTATTTTTTTTAGTGATATTAAAAACTTCACAGATACATCTGAAAAACTTCAACCTGAAGATTTAACAAAATATTTAAATGAATACTTTTCAGAGATGACGAAAATTGCTCTAGAATATGGAGCAACTATTGATAAATATATAGGTGATGCAGTAATGCTTTTTTTTGGAGACCCAACCTCTAGAGGAGAGAAAGAAGATGCGATAGCTTGTGTAGAGATGTCTTTAAAAATGCAAGAAAAAATGAGTGAACTTAAGAAAAAGTGGTTAAATGAAGGTTTTCAAAAGCCATTTGAAATTAGGGTAGGTATAAATACAGGTTTTTGTAATGTAGGAAATTTTGGTAGTGAGCAAAGATTGACATATACAATTATTGGAGGTGAGGTAAATATAGCTGCAAGACTTGAAACAGCTGGAGATGCAGGAAAAATATTAATGAGTAATGAAACATATGCACATGTTAAGGAAATAGTAGATGTGAAGGAGCTCAATTCTATAAAAATGAAAGGTGTATCAAGAGATGTGAAAGTTTTTGAGGTAATCAGAAGAAAAAATGCTAATATTAACAAAATCAGTAATTTTGATAAAAATACAAAATTAACAAATAAGAAAATTGAAGACTTAAATAAAAAAATTGAAACAATAGATAAGCAGTTTAATATTTTAAAAACATTGATAAACGATTTGAATAGACAAAAATTTGACTAATAACAAACTTCTTTTAAAGGTTTAGATAACCAAGCATATGAATAAATTTGATATTAATTACAGTGAAGAAATAATTGGTGAAATTATTGAAAAAGTATCAAAGTTTAATTGGGACAAGCTACCAGACTTCAATAATTGGGATCTAGGAATAAATAAAGAAGTTTTAAGAGATATTTGTAGCTATTGGGTTTCAAAGTATGATTGGAAAAAAGAGCAAGAAAAATTAAATTCTCTTAACCATTTTACCGCAGATATTAATGATTTAAACATTCATTATGTATATGAAAAAGGTAAATCCTCAAATGCAATACCATTATTGATAAGTCATGGTTGGCCTGGTTCATTTTTAGAATTTAACAAAATTATAGGTCCGCTCACTAATCCAAAAGAATATGGATTAGATGATAGTATTTGTTTTGATTTAGTTATGCCCTCTATTCCAGGTTTTGTCTTTTCTAGTGCTCCTAAGTATCCATATGGGCCAAGAAAAATAGCATCTTATTATGATAAATTAATGACGCAGATACTAAATTATGAAAGTTACTATGCACAAGGAGGAGATTGGGGTGGGGCTATTTCTACTTGGTTAGGTTATGAGCATTATAAAAATTGTAAAGGAATTCATTTAAACATAATGATAGTAAGAGATAGAAATGGCCCTCAAGATGAAGCTGAAAAAGCCTGGCAGAAAAGATTTAAGAATGAGCAAAGTCTTGAAGAGGGATATAGAACGATGCAGGCCACAAAGCCGCAGACCTTAGCATTTGCTATGATAGATAATCCTATTGGAGTAGCTGCTTGGATTTTAGAAAAATTTCATGGTTGGTCAGATTTAAGAAAAAAATCTTTAATAGAAGTTTATGGGTATGATGATTTGATAACAAACCTAATGTTATATATTTTGACTAACTCATTTAATACAGCCTCTTGGATATATTTTGGTAGAAGAGAAGAGGGAGGAAGAGTCATAAATTTTGATGGAGGAAAGGTTGAAGTTCCTACTGCTTGTGCTTTATATCCAAAAGAACTATTATCTTGGCCTCCAAAAAGTTATGTTGATAGGTTATTTAACGTAGTCCAATGGAATGAATATTCATCAGGAGGCCACTTTGCCGCACTAGAAGAACCAGATACATTAGTACAAGATATAAGAAGTTTTTTTTCAAAAATTAAGAATTAATGATCTTTTTCTAATTCATGTATATCTTCATCTAAATCATATAGTAATGCTTCCATTACTGTTGTTCTTTCATTTATAGCGGATAAGTTATTAAAATTAAAAAATAAAAGTCCTAAAGTTAAAACTAAATTACCTATTAATAATATTATAATTATGTTGTTTTTCATGCTTACAATATAATACACTTCTTTTTAGAATGCAAATGATTATTATTATCAAATATACATATTCTTATTTAATAACATATCAAATTTTATACTATACTTTTCATATTAATGAAACTTATGTACACGAAAATTAATATTTTAAGCTAATTTAAGTGGAATAAAAAAATTAATTCTATATATCAAATATTAGATAATATAGATAAGAGATGGTTTTAATCTTATATAATTTAAGGGAAATATAATTTGCAAAAAGGGACTTAAGTAATAGGCAGAAATACTATGTTTTTTCTACTATAAAACTGAAAAATATTACTGTTTAGTCTTTTTAAGGAATAATTTTATCTTGATCTTCTAAAACACCTTTTAAAATATTATTTCTTTCTTTTGTTATACCCTGAAATAATTCTTTGACTTCAACAGGGTCATATCCCCTGTCTTGTAAGAACTTATCTTCATTAGCAATAAACTCTTTGTATAACTCTTTGTCTCTTTCTAGTTTCTCATAGAGCTCAAATAATTCTTTTTTTAATGTTTCTTTGTTCATGCAAATCTCCTTATTTATAATAATATTTTTTTTAAAATAATCAATTTTTATATCATTGCATCTATTTTTTCCCCACCCATTTGTGTTCACTAATACTACAATTGTCTTTTTGCCATTCAGTTTTCGTCAAATCATATCTTTTATCTATTTTTATACAACTGTAACTATGAGATAGATTTGATAAGCATTCTTGTTCTGTTAGAAATGTTTCTCTTAATTCAGTAGGGTTAAAATTGGCTGGTTGTAATATCCAAACTATTAAGGCACATGTTAGCATTTTAAGTTTTTATTGTATTTGGTTGATCAACAGTAATATTTGCATTTTTCTTTCTTATTATTACCAAAGGCGGACATTTATGTTCATTATGATATAAGGATTGACAATCTAAGCAATAAAAACATTCGTTCATATTTATTTTTCCATTTTTCTCTATTGCATCTATAGGGCATTCATTTGAACATAACTTGCAAGGACTACCACACTCGTTTCTTCTTTTTAAAAATGAATTAAAAATTCTTAGTTTTCCCCCAATAGCCATAAATGCGCCTAAAGGACAAATAAATCTGCAAAAAAACCTTTCTATGAATAGCCCTACAGCAAGTAATAAAATTGCGTAAATAACATAGTACCACTCTCTATTAAACTTCATAGAAATTGCTGTTTTAAAAGGCTCTATTTCTGATCCGAGGTTTAAAAAATTTGGTGCAATAAAACACGTGATAAATAATGTTAATAAAATAATGTATTTTATATTCAAGCTAGTTTTATTATATTTTTCTGGAATTTTAATTTGTTTAATTTTTAAAAATTTTCCAATATTAGCAATAATTTCTTGTAATGCACCAAATGGACATAGCCATCCACAAAAAACTCCTCTACCCCAGACAAAAAAAGTTACTATAATATAAGACATTAACACTACTAATAAAGGATCAGATAGTAAGGTATTCCAAGATGGTTGTGATATAGGAGCCGTTACCCAAGTTAAAATACTTAATATAGTAACCTGACCTCCAGCTTCCCAACCAAGCCAAATTAAAATCCAAAGTAAATAAATATTTCTAAATATTTGTCTAAAATTGTTATTAAAGGTCAATGTCTCCATTTTTATCAAAGCAAAAGACAAAATTAATAATGAAAAACTCAAAATAATAATATTTTTCCTCTGACTCTCCCATGCAGCAAACCAAATAGGTTCATCTTTATTTGCAATTTTCTCTAATCCATCAGGTTGAATTATATAATTATTACTCAAATGATAATCCACATAGATTTTTTTATTTTCACTAGGTATTTCACTTTCAATTAAAAGTTCTAATTTCCATGGTTCAACAGGATTAATATTTCCGGCAGGTATTCTGTAAAGGCCTGCTTCTGCAAAAAATGGTTTATCTTCTCCATGTAAAAACCCTAAGTTTCTAAATTGATTTTTTTCAATAGGATACCTTTCATTATTTTGTATGACGGCTAATCTTTTAAAGTTTCCACTGGCTATCTCTGGTTCTCCATCTAAGGCATACCTTCCTAAAGTAGTAATTACAATAGACATTTCTTCAGGATCTCTTCCTGCAACAAATATATCATACCACTTATCACCTAATAAATTTCTTCCAATAGTCGGAGTTACAACTGGTGCAAGATATAAATCAATAGCTAAATTTCTATCAGTGTCTTTATAACCTTTTTTTACTTCTTTTTGTTTTGCTGCTACAGGTGTATCCCCTTTAAATAAAGCTCTATATCTATAAATATCAGCAACTCCTGAACGATTTGAGATCTTAGGCTTGGTCACTCCTA
>CACCMS010000007.1 GCA_902547175.1 Rhodospirillaceae bacterium
GTTCTGAAATTCAACAAAGAATTACAGAGTTAACAATGAATGCTGTAGGGTATTATGGTATTTCTAATGACCTAGCAAATAATAATGCAGATAGAAGCAATAGCAATCAATTTAGACCAGACTATTCTCAAAATACAGCAGCTAACTATTTAAATATGAGAAAAACTACCATTTATGGTGGTTCTAACGAGATACAAAAAAATATACTTTCAAAAATGGTTTTAGGTTTATAAATGAATCTTTCACTAAATGAAGAACAATTATTGATAAAGAATTCTGCTGAAAAATTTTTTCTAGATAATCTCTCATTTGAGCAAAGAAATAAAATCCTAACATCGGATGGTAAATTATTTGAAGATCTTATACTTAAATCTAAAGAGTTAGGTTGGTATGGTTTACCTTTTGATCAAAAGTTTGGTGGTTTAGGTGGTAACATTACTGATGTTATGACTTTAATTGAAATCTTTGGTGCATCGCTACATATTGATCCATATATTTTTTCACTATTATTGCCCGGTAAAATAATAGAACATTTTTTTGATGAAGATAAAAAAAGTCACTATCTAGATAAAATAATTAATGACAACATTAAATTGGCCTATTGTTTTGCGGAACCAAATATAAGGTTTGATATTCATAAACTTAATTGTAAGGTTTATTTAGAAGAAAATAAATACTTTCTCAAAGGAAAAAAAATGTTAGTGTTAGCTGCAGATCAAGCTAATTCAATTATAGTGCCAGCAATTGATAAAAATAAAAATGTTTATCTAGTTAAAATTGATAATACGAGCAAAAATTTTCTCTCTAATAAATATAAAATAATTGATGATAGTGATGCAGTTGACTATGAGTTTGATGGTTTTGAGTTTAATGAAAATGATATTTTAGTTAAGCTTAATTACGACGAGTATAAAAAAAAGATTAGCATTATTTTTGATTACTTAACTTTAGCTGTATGTTCAGAAGCACTTGGTGTTATAGAAAAAATGTATAAACTAACTTTAGAATATGTAAAAACAAGAGAACAGTTTGGGAAACGAATTGGAGATTTTCAGGTTATACAACACAGAATGGTAGAAATGTATATAATAAAAGAGGAGATGAGATCTTTAAATTGCAGTGCACAAGTGTCTTTCTCTAATAATGACCCCAAAGAAAGAATAAAAAGTATTTCATTGAATAAGATTTTCTTAGATACCAAAGCAAAAGAAGCTGCACAGGATTGTATTCAATTACATGGAGGTATGGGTGTTGCAAATGAAATGTCTATAGGCCATTTTTTCAAAAAACTTACTTTTCTTTCAATGTTATTTGGAGACTCTGACTATCATTATAAAAGATACGAACTCGCAGATAAAATTTAATATGGGTTTTTTTTTTAGTGATATAAAAAAAATTTTCTTATTATTACTATTTCTTCTAATTCTATTTATTGGCTTATTCTTTTTTACGTTTTTAGCAATGATAATATTGCCTATGATCATAATTATATTTTTTATAAAAAAATATTTATATAATAAATCAACAACAAGTTTTGAAAGAAATAGTTATGATGATATGAAAAATGTTAACCCTACTTTTATTGATGCAGAGTATAAAAAAGATGAGGAAAAAGAACTATAAGTTAGGGTATAGGTGATAAAATTTAATGATTTATCTCCACTTTATGGAACAGCCCATACTGCTAAATTGCTTAGTTACTATAGAATTTTCTTTAATCATTTTATCGTAAGCATTTATTATAGATTTTTCTCTCTCTAAAAAATTAGCTTTAAATTTCACATTATCTAATCTGCCACGATAGAATAATTTACTTCTGTTATCAAAACAGAAAAAGTCAGGTGTGCAAACTGCTCCGTAGCTCTTTGCCACTTCCTGCTTGTAATCAAATAAGTAAGGAAAGGAAAAATTATTATTATTTGAAAATTTTACCATATTCTCAAAAGAATCTTCAGGATATGCTTTATAATCATTAGGCATTACAGCAGCAACCCCTATGTCTTGCTTGAGAAGAACATTAAAGTCATCTACTAATCTAGTAATTATATCTTTTACATAAGGACAATGGTTGCATATAAAGGCTATTACAAATCCATTTCTTTTTTTGATGTCATTAAGCGTATAAATTTGATTATCAACGTTCTTTAATTCAAAATCTTTGGCATGTACGCCAATATCAACTTTTTTACTATTTAACAACATTAAATAAATATTTTTTATACTTGAAATATATTAGAATTATATATATTTTTTTTATTTATGACAGCTTTAGTTGAAGTAAATAATATCTCAAAGTCATTTGAGTCTTTTTTAGCCGTTGATGACATTAACTTTTCTTTAAAAAAAGGAGAAGTATTAGGATTCCTAGGACCTAATGGAGCTGGTAAAACCACTACAATGAGAATACTAACTGGTTTTTTAAAGCCAACTTCAGGCAATATAAAAATTAATGGTTTGGATTTATTCAAAAACCTAAAAAAAACTAGAGAATTTATAGGTTATGTACCTGAAGGATCTCCTTTGTATAATGAAATGACAACTATAGACTTTTTAAGTTTTATTTGCGAAATAAGAAATATAGATAAAAGTCAGAATTTAGGAAAAATAATAAAATTATTAAATTTGGATGAAGTATTGCTTCAAAAAATTGATACCCTTTCTAAGGGCTTTAAAAGAAGAGTTGGTTTAGCACAAGCACTAGTTCATGATCCAAAAATATTGATATTAGATGAACCTACTGATGGTTTAGACCCAAATCAAAAACATGAGGTTAGAAAATTAATAAAAAAATTAGGAAAAGAGAAGTCTATAATTATATCTACTCACATTTTAGAAGAGGTTAAAGCTATTTGTAACAGAACTATGATTTTATCTAATGGTAAGCTTCTAATAGATGATACTCCCACTAATGTTTTAAAAAAATCTAGAAGCTATAATAACTTATTAGTGTCAGTATTTGATAAGTCAGCTAATGAGCTTAAAAAAGAGCTACAAGCTCTAAATAGTTTCAAATATATAGATATTGATAATAACTTATGCTCTATAAAATTAAAAAGCACCTCAGATGCATCTTTCCTATCTAATTATTTGCTAAAGAAGAAGTATGTTATTAAACACTATTCTATTAATAAAGGACAATTAGATGAAGTATTTAGGCAACTAACTAATACTGTATAAATAAAATGAGACAATTTTTATCAATAACAAAAAGAGAATTAATTAGTTATTTTGCTACACCTGTAGCTTATGTTTTTATTACTATTTTTTTACTACTATCTGGATTATTCACTTTTTATTTAGGAAATTTTTTTGAAATAGGTCAAGCCTCATTGGGAAGTTTCTTTGAATGGCATCCTTGGCTATACTTGTTTTTGGTGCCTGCAATTACTATGAGATTATGGTCTGAAGAAAAAAAGTCAGGTACTATAGAGTTGTTAACTACATTACCAGTAAGCACGCTGAATATAGTTTTAGGAAAGTTTATGGCTGCTTGGTTATTTACGCTTTTAGCTCTAATTCTTACATTTCCGATTTGGATTACTGTAAATTATTTAGGAAACCCGGATAATGGAGTAATTATGGCTAGCTATATTGGAAGCCTTCTTATGTCTGGTGGTTATTTATCAATAGGAATTTTTATTTCATCACTAACTAAAAATCAAGTTATAGCTTTTATTGTTTCTGTTACAGTATGTTTTTTATTTACAGTTAGTGGGTTACCAATAGTACTAGACTTTTTTTCTAATTGGGCAGGGGAAGCTATTACAGATGTTATTGCCTCTTTTAGTTTTTTAGCAAATTATTCTGATATTTCTAGAGGTATTATTGATTTTAGAACCTTAGTTTATTTTTTATCCTTAATAGTTTTATTTTTATATTTAAATGTAATAACTTTAGATAACTCTAGGAATTAATAATGAATATCAATGATTATAGAAAAAAGATTTATAATAATAAAATCTTACAATATTTTTTCGTAACATTCCTTTTTTTATCTTTTAACATCATTATATTTAAGATCTTGGTTAATAAGAAAATAGACCTAACAACTGATAAATTATATACAGTTTCTGAAAACACTAAAAGCATTATAAAAAATCTAAGTGAACCAATTAATATTAAATTATTTTTTTCTAACTCTTTAAGTAAAGAACTATCTCAGATTAGAGATTATGAAAAGCGAGTTCGTGAATTATTAATGAGTTATAAAAAAATTTCAAATAAAAATATTACAATAGAAATTATAGATCCGAGGCCTTTTACTGATCAAGAAGATTTAGCTAACGTCTATGGAATTCAAGGATTACAATTGAATGAAGAAGGAGAAAGGTTTTATTTTGGGGCAGTATTTAGTAATTCTGTAGATGATACTACAGTTATACCTTTTTTTGAATTAGATAGGGAGCAATTTCTAGAATATGATTTAACTAAAACAATTTATAATCTAGCTAATACCTCAAAGCCTAATATTGGATTAATTTCTGGATTACCTTTAGTAGGAAGAGTTAATAATAGTCAAGGTAATGCACAATATGAAAGACCTTTTTTTATATATCAGACTTTAAGTGAATTTTTTAATGTTATAGATTTATCACTTGAAGTTTCAGAGATACCTCAAAATGTTGATCAACTGTTAATTGTTCATCCTAAAAATTTATCAGATGTAACTTTATATGCTATTGATCAATTTGTTATGACTGGAAAAGGAGTTACTATTTTTACTGACCCTTTTTCTGAGTTTGATAATAATTTATCTAAACCTGAGTCAGAAAAAGATTTTTCTAATTCAAATTTGAGTAGGCTTTTTACAAGTTGGGGGTTTGATATGAAACCAGGTATGGTTATTGGAGATGTTGTAAATGGAAGAAAAGTAAGTTTAGGCCCATCGAATGACCAGAAAATAGTAACTTATGTATTGTGGTTAGCTATTCAACAAAACTTATTATCAAATACAGATATTATCACTTCAAACTTAGACTATATATTTTTAAAATCAGCAGGATCTATAGAAAATTTAAATACTAATAGTAGTTTAGTAATAGAACCCTTAATAAGAACTTCAAAAGAATCTATGTTGATTGAAAGGTATAAGATGCAATTTAGAGCTGATCCAGAGCAGTTACTAAAAGATTTTGAATCAAAAGATAAAAGCTATATCATTGGTGCAAGGATAAAAGGAGAGTTAGACTCAGCTTTTACGATGGAAGATATTAAAAAAATTGAATTAGATACAAAGCAACATATAAATAATATAAAAGATGCTAATATTATATTATTTGCGGATACAGATTTACTTTCTGATAATACTTGGATATCTGAACAGGATTTGTTTGGAAGAAACTCTATTACGCCAATTGCAGATAATGGAAGAATGGTTGTTAACTCTATTGAATCAATGTCTGGTGGTAGAAATTTAATTGGTTTAAGAGGAAGAGGAAGTTCTAATAGACCTTTTTTAGTTATTGAGGATTTACAAAAAAAAGCTGAGTTAAGTTTTAGAGAAAAACAAATATCCTTACAGAATGAACTTCAAGGTACTGAAGATAAATTAAAGGAAATTCAAAGTAATCAATTAGGCTCCTCTGAAAGCAAGACTTCAGAACAAAATAAAGCTATTGAAGAATTTCAGAGAAAAATACTCTCAATTAGAAAACAATTAAGAGATGTACAAAGACAATTAAATGCAGATATAGAAAGATTAGAAAATAATATTAAAATTCTAAATATTTGGACTATGCCACTAATTGTCATAATTCTATATTTCCTTATTAAAGTGATTACTGAAAAGAGAAGAAAAGAGTTTTACAGAAAGATTGGCAGATTAGAGAATAAATGAATTTAAAAAAGCTTTTTTTAATATTATCAAGTTTAATAATAATTGTTGGGTTATTAATAACATTATTAAGTAAGGAATATACTGCTGATAATGAATATGCTAAGTTTTTTACTGATATTGAAAGTAAAATTGATTCAGTTAAAAAGATAGAAATAGAAACTACAGAAAATGCGGTATATTTATTTAATAAAAATGGTAAATGGGAAATCCCTGGCTATGAAAACTACCCTGCGTCAGAGGAGAAGGTTAAAAAATTTTTGATATCTGTTGTTCAGTTAAAAGGAGTAGATAAGAAAACTAAGAATCCAGCTTTGCATGAGAAATTAGGTTTGGCATTTCCTTTAAAACAAGAAAGTATAAGAATCAGGTTATTAGATGATGAAAAAAATCTTATTAGCGATTTTATCATTGGTAATACCTCTACTCATAACGAACAATTTAGTTACATCAGAGAGTTTGATGAAGAACAAACATGGCTTTTTAAAAATGAATTTGACTTTAAAACAACTGACATAGATTGGACAGAGGATAGTATATTAAAGATAGCGCGATGGCGTATTAAGTCAGTTAAGATAGAAGGAAGTACTAAAAAGAGTGAGAATATTTATATATATAAAGACAAGTATTCAGATCAATCTTTTAAGTTAGACAATATTCCAGATGGTTTTTTATTAGATTCTAACTTTAACTTGAGCAATTTCGCATCAATGCTCGAAAGCATTAAAAAGCTTGATATTAAAAGTAGTATTTTAAATGATAAAGATAATGCTTTAAGACAAGTATATTTTGAAACATTTGATGGCTTAATTATTAAAATTAAATCTTTTAAATCTGGCGATGATATATATTATCATTTTGATGTTGATAGTGATATTAAAGTAAGAAAAGAGTTAGATGAGAATGAACCTAATATTGTAGGACTTCCTAAAATGATGACATTTGAAGAAATTGAAGAAGAAAAGACTAAATACAACTATTTAAAAAACTGGTACTTTAAACTGTATAAAGATTTTAATACAGGAACAAACTTTACTCTACAAGACCTAATAGTAGAAAAAAATAGTAATTAAAAGTTAATTAGGGAATAATGTTTTTTGTTTAGTGATACGATTTTTTCATGACCTTTTAGTGCCTTAATTTCTATTAAAAACTGACATTCTATAATATTTACTTTATACGTCTCTAACATTTTTAAACTTGCACTAATAGTACCTCCAGTTGCTAAAACATCATCGATAAGAACCACGTTATTATTTGCTTCTAAGGCATCTATATGCATTTCTAGAGTATCTTTTCCATACTCTAAATCATAGGTTTCAGAAATTACTTTGTAAGGTAACTTGCCTTTTTTTCTAATAGGAACAAATCCACAGTTTAAAGATTGCGCTAAAGCAGCACCTAAAATAAACCCTCTAGACTCTATTCCAATAATATAGTCTATCTTTTTTTCAATTATTCTCTTTTTAAATTCTTCTATTGTATAGTTATACGCGTCCTTATTTTTTAGCAAAGGAGTTATATCTTTAAAAATTATTCCTTTTTTAGGAAAATCTGGTATATCTCTTATATAATTATTAAGGTTCATGTGAAAAAATATTTATTAATACTATTTATTTTCTTATATTACAACAAATTATTTTCAAATCAATTAGAGGATTTAATTGGTAACTTATCTTTATATACAATTAATGAAAACGAAACATTAATAGATATATCTAGAAGATATAATTTAGCTTTTCCAGAAGTATTGTTAAATAATCCTACAATTGATGATCCTTGGATTTTGGAGCCTGGTAAAGTTATTAGTTTACCAACTAGACACATTTTACCTAGAGGAAAAAGAGAAGGGATAATAATCAATAAAGGAGATCTTAGAGCTTATTATTTTAAAGATGAAAATACAGTATTTTCTTTTCCTATTGGGATTGGCAGGGCTAATTGGGATACGCCTTTAGGAAGTGCAGTAATTGTAGGAAAAAAGAAAAACCCTTATTGGACTGTTCCTGAGTCTATTTTAGAAGAAGAACCACATTGGCCAAAAGTCGTTAAGCCTGGTCCAGATAACCCGTTAGGTTCTAGAGCAATTTATTTGTCTATGCCAGGTTACTTAATGCATGGAACAAATAAACCATGGGGCGTTGGTATGAGAGTTAGTCATGGTTGTATAAGAATGTTTCCTGAAGGTATTGAGAAGCTATATGACTTGGTTAAAGAAGGAGATAAAGTAGAAATAGTAGAACAGAATGTGAAGGCAGGTTGGCAAGGTGGTGTACTGTTTTTAGAAGTTCATACAATGCACGAGTATGGTCTAGAAGATGAAGAAGAGAAAAAACCTAATATTAGGTTGCTACCAGAAGCTGCAAAAATAATACAAGCTGCAGCAGGAGTTCACATTGCAAAAATAGATTGGGTAAAAGTTACTGAAATAGTAAGAACTGCTTCAGGAACCCCAAAAGCAGTTCTCAGTATTTATTAGTCTTATTTTCTAGAAATAGTTCTGAACATTCTATCAATCTTGTCATTAAGTGCTCTTAATGCAGATCTATTTTGTTCAGTCATAGCTTCAGCTCTTTGTGCTGTCTTGTTTGCTGCTTCAACACTAGCATCTTGTTCTGCATCCTTAGCTTTCATTTCTGCTATAGCTGCATCAATAGCTGCGTTATTGTTGGTTGTCTCACAACCTGCTAAAGCAATTATTAAAGCAATAACTGGTAAAATAACTAAATTTTTAAACATACTATACTCCAATTTTTATTATATTACTTATAATTAACTATAATTGTAAAGTAAAGCATTAAAATAGCATAAAACAACACTTTTTATTGAAGATTACTCATTTTGAGTGCGTAAAATATAGCATTCAACATGTTTTTTGCACTTGCTTTATTTTTATAGGCAATATCGAAGGCAGTTCCATGATCAACAGATGTTCTAATAAAAGGTACGCCCAACGTAACATTTACAGATTGATCAAAATATAATAATTTAACTGGGATATGCCCCTGGTCATGATAATTAGCTATTACTAAATCAAATTTTTTTTTAACTGCTTCTCTAAAAATAATATCTGGAGATATAGGACCAACTATATTTAGGCCTTTTGTTTTTAGAAATTCAACAGCAGGTATAATTTCATTAATTTCCTCTGATCCAAATATACCATTTTCACCAGCGTGAGGGTTTAATCCGCATACTGCAATTTTAGGTTCTGTCTTGATGATTTTAAGCATATGTTTATGTCCTATGTTTATAACCTCTACTATTTTTTCTTTTGTTATTAGTTTTATAGCTTCTTTGAGTGACTTATGACATGTGACGTGCAAAGTAGAAAAAATTTTGTTGGCTAGCATTAAATAAGGCTCTTCTACATTAAATAAAAAACCTAATAATCCTGTATGTCCATCAAATTTATGACCAGCTAAATGCAATGACTCTTTTGATATTGGAGCAGTAACTATTGCTCGAACCATTTTATTTTTATATAACTCAGCAGCTTTACAAATTGATTTGTATGCTATAGAGCCACCAACAATACTAGGTCTATTTAAAAATTCAATCCTTTCATTGTAATCAATAAATTCTATAATATTTATTAATTCACTATTGATATCTAAGTTTTCACAAGCTTTATTAAATGCTTTTTTGCTTCCAATCACAATAAAACTTAAATTAATTTTTTTTTTTTGCAAAAAATTTAAAGTTCTTGCAGTAATCTCTGGACCTATACCTAAAGGGTCACCTAAAGTAATACATAAGGGAATATCATTATTAGTCATAATATAAAAATATTATATTTACTTATTATTACAATAACTATATAAAGAAATTTAGTCCCCATCGTCTAGCGGTCTAGGACGCCGCCCTTTCACGGCGGAAACACGGGTTCGATTCCCGTTGGGGACGCCAACTTTTAGAAACCTTACGGATGTTGAAGTAGATATGAAACCATTAGATAAAAGATTTAAATGTAATTATATATTTTTGATATGCTAAATATCATAGGAAAATAAAAATGTTTTTTATAAAAATATTATTTATAAATTTTTTAATATATTTTTACATTATTTTAGTAAAAGCTAATGATGTATCTCTAACAATTGTAAATCCCAAGGAAATAGGGCTTTCATTAGAAAAACTAAAAAACATAGACAGAAAATTTAATGAATTGATAGAAAATAATGAAATACCCGGAGCAGTAGTTGCTATTTCTAGATATGGTAAGGTAGGGTATATTAAAGCATTTGGAATGCAAGACTCAGTTAAAAAGATTGAAATGTCAATAGATTCAATTTTTCGTATTTATTCAATGACTAAACCTATAGTAAGTGTTGGTGCTATGATGCTGAATGAAAATGGTAAAATATATCTAGATGAAACACTTGATAAATATATTCCTGAATTTTCTGATATGTATGTTTCAAAAGAGACTTTTGAAAATAATATTAGTAAAGAGTCTATAATAAAAGCTAATAAAAAGATAAAGCTTCACGATTTATTAAGGCATACTTCTGGTTTTACATATGGCAGTTTCGGGGACTCATATGCTAAGAGAAGGCTAAGAGATTCCGTTTTAGGAAAAAGACCTTTGCCAGCTAATATGACATCTAATGATTTTGTCATAGAATTATCTAAATACCCATTAGCTGATTACCCAGGAGAAAGTTGGGAGTATGGTCGTTCCACTGATGTTTTAGGTAGAGTAATCGAGATAGCTAGTAATAAATCTTTAGAATCTTTTTTAGATGAGAATATATTTTCTTTATTAAATATGAGAGATACAGGTTTCTATGTAGAAAGAAAAAATTGGAATAGAATAGCAGAGCCTTTTAAGGATAAAGAGCCTAGTTTAATAAATGTTACAAAAAGGCCTTTATTTTTTAAAGGAGGACATGGATTGGTATCTACAGTGCCTGATTATATTAATTTTTGTCATATGATGTTAAATAAAGGAAAATTCAATGGTAAACAATTGCTTTCAAAGAAAACAGTTGAATATATGACTACTAACCACTTACATAACAATATAAAAAGAAGCACCTCTCGTATTCCTGGAGATGGTTACGGATTTGGTCTTGGTTTTGCTGTCAGAGAAAACGATGGAGTATCTGTTTGGCCAGGGACAAAAGGAGATTATTATTGGCTAGGTTATGGAGGCACCTACTTTTGGATTGATCCAATCGAGGAATTGGTAGCTATTTCAATGACACAGTCTGTAACCAAAAGAGATAAAATAAATAGGTTAATGAGAAGCTTAGTTTATCAAGCAATTAATGAATAAAAGATATTATACGAGGAAACTATTTAGCAAGATATGATTCAATTCTTTTAGCGGTCTAGGACGCCGCCCTTTCACAGCGGAAACACAGATTCAATTCCCGTTGGAGGACGCCAACTATTTAACTTTGCATTAGCTACTTATTTATTAGAAATTAGTGTACTTCTTATAAATAATACTTTTTCATTATGTGGTACGTATAGCTTAATTATAAATATATTAAGTAGTATGCATATTTAATAGAATTAAAGTATTGCCAATTTATAAAATTTAAAATATATATAGTATTTCATTAATGCAATATTATTGCATTTTATTAATAGAGGAGAATAAAAATGAAGGTTGCATATATCTTTAGAAATAATATGGCTAGTACTTTCCAACTTGCCACTATGATTTTGCCACAACTAGAAACAAATACTCATCTTGTAAATGTTTTGGGAATGTTTTTCTTTGACGATAATATTAATATTTTAAGACAAAATGATCCTGTTGGTGAGCGTTTAGCGAAAATTGCAAAAGAAAAAGGTATATTGTTAATGGTATGTGATCAATGTGCTGTTAGAAGAAATCTAGCAGAGGGAACATTTGAACAGTGCGGTTCAGGAGAAGTTACTGCGAAAGGGTTAGTTGAAGGAGTACAAGCAGGATGCTTCCCTCAACTTTATCAAGCTTTAGGTTCAAACCCACCTGATCAAGTAATTACGTTATAAAATATGAATACAAATAAATTGCCTGTTACCGTCTTATCTGGTTTTTTAGGTGCAGGCAAAACTACTTTATTAAATCATATACTCAATAATCGTGAAGGTAAAAAGGTTGCTGTTATTGTAAATGATATGAGTGATGTCAATATAGATGCTGCTCTTGTAGAAAAAGGAGGAGCTGATTTATCAAGAACAGAAGAAAAGTTAGTTGAAATGAGTAACGGTTGTATATGTTGTACCTTACGAGAAGATTTGCTTAAGCAGGTTAGACAATTATCTAAAGAAAAAAGATTCGATTATCTTCTTATTGAAAGCACAGGTATATCAGAGCCATTACCAGTAGCAACAACTTTTGACTTTCGTGATGAAAATGAACAATCCTTATCTGATGTATCTAGATTAGATACTATGGTCACAGTAGTTGATGCTGCAAATTTAATAAAAAACTATAGTTCCACTGATTTTTTAAAAGATAAAGGAGAGGTAGCAGGTGAGGCAGATGAAAGAACTTTAGTAGATTTATTAGTAGAACAAATTGAGTTTGCAAATGTAATTTTGCTGAATAAAGTCGACTTAGTTTCAGATAAAGAATTAAAAATAATACGTGCGGTTATTCGTGGATTAAATGCAAAAGCAAAAATTATTGAAACTAATCACTCTAAAGTTGCAATGAATGAAGTTATGAACACAAATTTGTATGATTTAAAAGAAGCACAAAATCACCCGCTTTGGGCACAAGAACTTTATAATCCTGATGATCACACTCCAGAAACGGAAGAATATGGTGTTACCAGTTTTGTTTATCGTGCTAGAGACCCATTTGATCCTGAAAAAATTCATTCATTTTTTAATCAAGAATGGCCTGGTGTAATAAGAGCAAAAGGTTTTTTTTGGATATCCTCAAGACCTAACTTTGTTGGTGAAGTTTCTCAAGCAGGAGCTTTTGTAAGGCATCAGGGTATTGGAAAATGGTGGGCAGCAGTAAACGAGGAGCAATGGCCAGATGATAAAAGTTTTAGACTAAATATAAATAAAATATGGGCTAAAGGATATGGAGATAGAAGACAAGAAATAGTATTTATTGGTTTAAAAAATGAAATGAATGAAAGTTTAATTAAAAATAAACTAGATGGATTTCTTATTAAAAATTATTCTATAAATCTTGCAAATACTCTTAGATATAAAGACCCATTTCCAGATTGGTTTAATAATAAAGAATAATTTTTTATAAACTATTTAATTACTCTTTTATTTTTAGTAACTAACAACTTTTGTTTGTATATGGGGTATTCTAACTTATTACAAATTATAAATTTATTATTCATATAATTAATTAAATATTTTGATTCATTATTAGAAACTAAATTAAAATTTTCATACTTATTTATAATTTTTGAAGATAAGTAATATTCACAATCGTTTTTACTTTTAAATGCTACTGGTAAGAACTCAGGTGGTGAGCCCATAAATGTAGTAAATATTATTATTACAAAATACCCCATATTTTTAAAGTATACCTTCTATTGCTTTAATAGCAGCTGCCGCACATTGTTCATCTTCGTCTGCACTCGCACCACTAACACCTATAGCACCTAAAAGAACACCTGATTTAGTTCTAATCGGTAAACCACCAGCAAATGCAACTAGATCTTTTGAAAAAGCTAATCCTGGTATTATTCCTCCTGATTTATCTTTTCCATAAACTAATTCTTCAATTAGTCTAGTAGGTAAAAGAATTCCTGCGGAAGAATTTGCTTTTTTTATTGCTATATCTATACTGAGAAGGTATGCATCATTTTGTCTTCTAAATAAAATTAAATCATTTCCAGTATCAACAATTGCTATGTTAACTGGATTATAACCACATTTAGTTTGGTCGGCTTCACAGGCATCGGCCATTACCTTAGCTGCAGACAGGTTAAGTACGGGCTTAGATTTTAAAGCATGATCATCTGCAAATGCTGTTAAACTTGTTATTAATAACACAAAGGTCAATATTATTTTAATCATAAATGTATCTCCTAAATAAATTATAACTCAATGAGAACAATTCTCATTACGTACAAAATATTAAATTTGTAAACAACTATTTTATGTTTTTTTAATATTTAGGTATTTTTAAGTTATAGCCTTTCTATAGCATTACCTAACGACTTCAATTCTAATTGTGTAAATATACTCAAATCTAACTTTATACAGTTTTATATTTCTGTTAATCTGCGTTCAGTATTAATAAAGGTAGTAACAAATAGAGTTCTAGTAAAAAGTATAAACTGAGTTTAATATAAAATTATGAAAAAATTCTATTTAATTATATACTGCTTTCTAATTTCTTTTAATATTAATGCAGAAGCAAACTACATAGTCGAAGTACATGGAACTATAAAAGAGGTTAAGACTCATAAATATACAGAAACAGATAATTTAAAATTTTTAACTATCAATGGAACATTTAAAGATAATTTAGGTAATTTTGGTCAAACAAATAGTTTAGTATATATGCTCACTAAAAATAATATTGTTGAAAAATTAGAATCCTATAACGAGTTCTTATATGATAAAAATATTAGAGCATATAATCTAGCTACTAGATCTAGTGAAGACTTAGAAAGTGGAGTAGGGAAATGGTTATATACTTATGTAAGCAATGAAATCAAAGACCTAAGAAATTCAAGTTGTATTTATAGCATTTCATATTTCAAATCTAGTTTTCTAGCAATATCTAAATGTAATATTTCAGAAACTGCTTATTCTCAGTTGCAATCAATTAGAGATGATTAATAATTGATATTAGATGAAAGCGCAATGTTTATTATAATTACTTTTAAGTTATTCAAACATTTTACGCCACTTTTCTTGGCTATACTGATTTCCATACATTACAGTACTATTTAAAGAAACTACTCCAGCAACCATAATAGCAGTTTTAATTTCTTCATTAGTAGCACCAGCTTTTTTAGCCATTGCAGTATGTGCTACTATGCAGTATTCACATTTCATGCCTGCTGCCGCAGATAGTGCAAACAACTCAAAAGTTTTAGCATCGAAACCACTTCTCTTTTGAAACTCTGCCATTTTAAGTACCATTTCTGTGTAAGCACCTAAAAATGCCTCAGGCTCCATAGGTGTTGTAATTGGATTAGTTTTTATATGATTATCGGCATTTAAAAACGATATTGAAAATATCAAAGATATAGTAATTAAGATTATTTTTTTCATGTTTATTTCTTTCTTTAGTTATTAGTGATATATTTAAATATAAGGAGTTCAAAATGAAATACTTACTATTAATTATTTGTTTTTTTATAAATATTTTATCTGCAGAAGAATTCTCCCTTGAAGCATATTCTAGCACCAAAAGAGATAGAATTAAAGTTGCAGATAACTTTGTGTATGAAAATATAGAAACGAAAGGACAATGGAAAGACTCCAATGGTCAGTATGGTTTAGTTTTTTGTCATGGTAATATTATTAGTGAAAATGGAACTAAAAAGCTTCAATCATTTTGTGAGTATAAAGATAGAGATAACGATAAAGCTTGGACAGTATTGACAAGTAATAAGCAAATAGATTTAGACAACAAAATGTATCAATTTGATACAACAGCCGAAATAGGAAAAAATATTTATTTAAATGGTTCAGGCAAGTACAAGAGTCTAATAGGCTACGAATGTACTTTCGCAATCAAATACTATGATGAGGAGTACAATTTTCTGGTACAAAAATGTAAACCACCAAGTCAATAAAATAATGTAATTTACTCTAGCATTTTTTTAAGTTTTTCTTGACTATATTGATTGCCATATAAAACTGTACTGTTTAATGATACTACGCCTGCAATCATTACTGCGATTTTAATTTCCTCTTCAGTAGCACCAGCTTTTTTAGCCTCGTAAGTATGAGCCATTACACAATATTCACATTTCATGCCGGCTGCTGCTGATAAAGCAAAAAGATTAAATATCTTGGCATCAAAACCACTATTTTTTTGAAAAGTAGCCATTTTAGTAGTTATTGTAGTATATGACTTTTTAAATGACTCAGGTTCAAATTGGGTAAAAAAATTAGGTTTAATTTGTTCATCAGCGTTAATTAAAAAACTATTAAAAATAAATAGAATAGTAAAAGTTATTATTTTTTTCATAATTAGTCCTTTCAAATATATAAAAATTAATAATAATATATTTAATATAAAAATTTATAGAAAGTTTTTATTATAGTTATGTAAAATTCATGAAACTGCTTAGAGGTAGACTTAAAAAGTAATTAAGTTATCAATTTGAAATTATTTAAAACTAAACTAATTTTATATTATGCAAATAGTATGGTTTAAAAGAGATTTAAGAGTTTTTGATAACGAAGCATTTAAAAAAGCTTGTGATAAAGGTCCTATTTTGCCTCTATATATATTTGAAGAAGATTTATGGAAGAAGTCTCCAATGTGTATGAAACATTACACGTTTCTAAAACAATCACTAAATGATTTAAATGAGGATTTAGAAAAGTTGGGGCAAACACTCATAATAGAAAAAAATAATGCAATAGCGGTTTTTAAAGAATACAAAGAAAGATACAATATAAAAACAGTATGGTCACACCAAGAAACCTGGAACTATTGGGTAAAGCAAAGAAATAATAAGTTATCAGAATGGTTCACTTCTAATAATATAAGATGGATAGAAGTTGTTCAAAATGGAGTCATTAGAAATCTAAAGTCTAGGGAAGGCTGGGCAAAGAAATGGAATATTAGGATGAACAAAAAAGTATTTAGTGTTGTGACTCAGCTTGAAAAAACTAGTGACAAAATGTATAAAATTCCCGCTCATAAAGAACTAGGTTTAAAAGAGGAAAAAAATACGAATATTATTTTAGGGGGGAGGAAGGAGGGCTTGAAATTATTAGAAAGCTTTCTTTATTATAAAGGTAAAAATTATTCTGCAGAAATGTCTTCACCAATTACTGCTATTGAAAGTTGTTCTAAATTATCTGCACATATTTCCTTTGGAAACCTTTCAATAAAGGAGATTTTTCAAATGGGAAATAAAAGAATTGAAACTTTAAAGAATAATTCTTCTATAGAAAATAAAGTTTGGATAAAGTCAATAAGGTCATTTCTCAAGAGACTTCATTGGCATTGCCATTTTATTCAAAAACTTGAAGATGATCCTACTATAGAGTTTAAAAACATGCATAGCCTATATGATGGTTTAAGAGAAGAAAAATTTAACGATAAATTCTTCTTCTCTTGGAAAAATGGGATAACAGGCTTTCCTTTCTTGGATGCTTGCATGAGATCACTTAAAGTAAACGGTTGGATTAATTTTAGAATGAGAGCAATGCTAATGAGTTTTGCAAGCTATCATTTATGGCTACACTGGAAATATACAGCTGATTTCTTAGCCACTTTATTTATAGATTTTGAGCCTGGTATTCACTATACACAATCACAAATGCAGTCTGGTACTACAGGTATAAACAGTATAAGGATATACAATCCTATCAAACAAGGAAAAGATCATGACCCTGAAGGTTTGTTTATAAGAAAATGGATTCCAGAATTATCTAATATTCCACAGAAAGATATACATACGCCATGGTTAAGCCAGGTTAAACTTAAAAATTATCCTTTCCCATTAGTAGATGAGGCAACCGCTAGAAAAGAAGCTGCAAAAAAAATTTATAATATTAGAAATTCTAAAAAGTTTAAAGAACTGTCAAATAATATTTATTTGAAGCATGGAAGTAGAAAAATTAATTATAAAAATAAAAGAAAAAATTCAACTAATAAAACAGATCAATTGAGTTTGTTTTAATATAACTTTTGAAAACTAAAGAGTTATATCTAAATATTTACTTAATATTTGGATGGCTTATATGTAGTATAAATAATTATCTTTATTTGTTAGGTCATACATAACTATTTTTGATTAATCTAGAAGACATGTTTTTTATTTGAAGTAATTATGTTATAATAATGAATAACAAAGAAAGGATCTACATGAGCATATATTGTATAAAAATTAAATATACTAAAGAAGCGATAAAAGGTATGATGGAGGAAGGAATAGATAGAGCTGATGCAATGAGAAATTTAACTGAAGCATTAGGAGGCAAACTTTTATCTTTTTATGGAATGGTAGGGCAGCATTACCACGCAATGGCAATTTCAGAGGTTCCTGAATACGCTAATTTAAGTGCGGGTATAGTTACTGCTATGATGGCTAATACTTTAGAGGACTATAAAGTAATTCCTTTATATGAAAGCTCGGATATAACTAAGGTTTCATCTATGTATAAGGGTGTGATGTCTACTTATAAAAAGCCAGGTAATTAGCTTAATACAATACTAATTTAAATTTTAAGAACTCATAGAAAAAGTTAAAACTATTCTGACATTTTATTTATAGCTTCTTTTTCATGCTTGAAAAGTATTTCTTCTATTTCGCTATAGGTTATGCTTATTTTTGCTTTTTGAAAGTCATCTAAAATTTTCTTTATTACATCTTCGTGACCCGGTTCATTAAAGTCTGCCATTATTACTTCATCTATATAATTGTCAATTTTAGAGTTTTCTAGACCGAGTTTTTCTGCAGCCCATTTACCTAAACTTTTATTTCTAATAGCAGTAACTTTAAATTTTTTTTGAGTATCTAAATCTATTTTTTTCTCTAAACCTTTTTTTTTGTCATCAAACATATTTATTCTTTTTTTTATTTTTATATTATTATTTATATATGGTATAGAATAATTTTTACAACAATTTTAATAAAATAGTATTTTATTTAGTGTAAATAAATGTGGTATTTTAAAATATTAATAATTTTTATTATTAAAGAAATCCTGCTATCTAATTGTAATATTTGCATTTTAAAAAGTCATTCATTCAAATTTATATAAGTGATCATTTTATAACTTTATATGTAACTTTAGTTTACCTATTAAAATCATCGTTGATAATTTAACATAATATTTTAATAAACAGGTACTATAAATTAATTAAGTAATTTCAATAATTTATTAGTGCATCAAAGAAATTTAAAATGTGTTTAATGAAGTAATAAATAAATCAGCGGTAAGAGCACCATATAACAAAGTCTTCAACTGGGCCGAAGCTTTACCTAAAAACACAATATTAAAAAAACAAATTCAGGCTGAGAATTTATTTAAAAAAATAGGAGTTACCTTTTCGGTTTATAATAACTATGATGTTTCAGAAAGACTAATACCATTTGACCTATTTCCTAGAATACTATCTGCTTCAGAATGGATAAAAATAGAAAGAGGTATTAAACAGCGATCAATAGCTATAAATGCATTCTTAAATGATGTCTATCATCGAGCTGAAATAATTAAAGCAAAAATAATACCTGAAAAATTAATTTATAATAATCCAGCTTATGATATTAAAATGGTCGGTTTTAACGTTCCTAAAAATATTTATAGTCCTATAATAGGAACTGACATAATTAGAACTAATGAAATAGATTTTAAGGTATTAGAAGATAATTGCAGAACACCGTCAGGAGTTTCCTACATGATAGAGAACAGAGAAATTATGATGCGAATGTTTCCTGAGCTTTTTCAAAGCTTAAATATTGAGGCAGTTGATAGTTACCCTTCTTATTTAGTAGATATCTTGAAAAGTTTAGCTCCAAAAAAGTGTAAAGGTGATCCCAAAATAGTCATTCTTACGCCAGGACATTTAAATAGTGCTTACTATGAACATAGTTTTTTAGCAGATTTAATGGGTGTTGAATTAGTGCAAGGAAGTGACTTATATGTAAATAATAATATTACCTACATGAAAACTACTGAGGGACCAAAAAAGATAGATATTATTTATCGCAGAATAGACGATGAATATTTAGATCCTTTATATTATAAAAATGACTCACTTTTAGGAGTTCCCGGTGTTATCAACTCATACAAAACTGGATATGTTAATATTTGTTCTGCTCCTGGAGCAGGACTGGCAGATGATAAAGCAGTCTATACATTTATGCCTGATATTATAAAATTTTATCTAGGTGAGGAGCCAATTCTTAAAAATATAAAAACCTGGAGATGTTATGATGTTAAAGAAAGCAAATATGTTATAAATAATTTAGAAAAGCTGGTTGTGAAAGAAGTTCATGGATCAGGTGGATATGGCATGCTTATAGGTTCTAAGGCTTCTAAAAAAGAATTAAATACTTTTAAAAATAAAATTAGTAAAGATCCAGAAAACTTCATAGCACAACCTATATTAGAGCTTTCAACAGTGCCAATTTTTGATAAATCTGCTCTTTCCAATAGACATGTAGATCTAAGACCATTTTCTTTAATTGGACATAAAAAATTTAAATTAGTAAGCGGAGCTTTGACTAGAGTTGCTCTTAAAAAAAATTCTTTAATAGTCAACTCCTCTCAAGGTGGAGGAGTAAAGGATACATGGGTTTTGGCAGATTGAATTATGCTAAGTAGAACAGCAGAAAATTTATACTGGACAGCAAGGTATTTAGAGAGAGCTGACAGCATAGTAAGATTATTAGAAGTAGCATACAGAATTTCATTAATTCCTAATACTAAGGAAGGGTATGATAATGAATGGGAGTCAATTTTATCTACTTCAGGAATTAAAAACGAATATTTATCCATACATAAAGAAATTAAAAAAGAAAAAATAGAATTTTTTCTTTTGTTTGATGATAGAAACTCTTCTTCAGTAAAAAACTGTATTACTAATGCTAGAGAAAACATTAAAATGGTTAGAACGGCAGTAACACTAGAAGTATGGAATGCTGTTAATAGTTTCTTTTATAGTTATTTTGATTTAACAAAGAAAAAATACTTTACTAAAGACCTCCCAGAAATCATAGATTTAGTTAAAAGAAATGTTAACCTAATAAAAGGAACTATAATTAATACTCAGCTACTGAATGATGGCTTTGACTTTCTTATATTGGGAAACTATTTTGAAAGAGCAGATTTTACAGCAAGGATTATTGATGTTAAATATTTTATATTATTACCAAGCACTAGTTTAATAGGCACTCAAATAGACAATTTTCAGTGGAGCTTAATGCTTAGATCTGTATCTTCATACCGAGCTTTTAAGTGGGCATATGGTAATAGTGAAATAGATTATATTAAAATAATAGATTTTCTTATTTTAAATAGTAAGTGTCCAAGATCTTTATTTTTTTCTGTCGAAAAAATTAGTTATCATTTGAAAAGACTAAAAAACCATTATAAGGAAAATAAAAATTTTCCTTTAAAAATTGAAAATTTATTTAGAAAATTAAAAAAACTATCTGTTAATGATATTCTTGATGAAGGGTTACATGAATTCTTAACTACTTTTATAAAAGAAATATCATCAGTCTATTCAGATCTTGAAAAAAAATATTTCTTAGGTTCATAATGATTTTAACTATTAAACACCAAACTAGTTATAATTTTTATTCTAACGTTCCAAGATTGGTTCAATCTTTAAAGTTATATCCTTCTAATTGTAAAAATCAAAAAGTAATAAAATGGAATATAAGCACTAGCATAGGACAATTGACAAAGTCTCATCAGGATGCATTGGGTCATACAATATATAATATATACAGTGAGAGTATAATAGGAGAACAGACAATAGTTTCTGAGGGCAAAATAAATACTAAGGACTTTAACGGAGTAATGCATGGTTTAATGGATAAGGTCAATCCTTTTTGTTTTTTAAGATTCACTCATTTAACAAAGCCTGGAGAAAAATTAATCAAATTATCAAAAAAAATTAAAAAAAAAAATGATCAAATTCAATTTTGTCATGATTTAAATACTTTAGTATCAGAAATTATAAACTTTAAAACTGGTATTACAAATAATCAAACCACTGCGGAAGAATCTTTAAATTTAGAAAAAGGTGTTTGTCAGGATTACGCTCATATTTTAATGAGTTTATCAAAGATATTCAATATCCCTTCTAGATATGTAAATGGTTATCTAATGGATGATAATAATATTAGTAATTATTCCTCTCATGCTTGGGTAGAAATGTATATCAATGACCTTGGCTGGGTAGGATTTGATCCTTCTCATAAAAGATGTATTGACGAAAAATATGTTAGGATAAGTTGTGGGTATGATTTTATTGATGCTTCTCCCATTAAAGGAGTGAAACTAAATTATCTTGGAGAGGAAGCTTTAAATTTTAAATTAGATATTAATATAGAGCAATAAAGGATGATTAATTCTTAAAGTGTTTGCTTTTTTTTATGACTAGAATGAACAGAATTGGAGTTTTAACAAGTGGAGGAGATTGTGGAGGATTAAATGCAGTAATTAGAGCTATCTTCTTACGAGCAAACAGAAAATATAATATAGAAGTTTTTGGAATAAGAAATGGAACTTTAGGATTAATAAATAGACCTTTAGATTTTCAAAAACTAACTTACAAAACTTTTCAAGGATTTCTAATTAAACAAGGAGGTACTTTTTTAGGAACTAACAGCAAAGGCGATCCTTTTAAATTTTTTAAAGATGGCAAATATATTGATGCTACAAAAAAAATAGAGGCAGCTTATAAATCTCTTAAATTAGACGGATTAATTATTATTGGAGGAGACGGAAGCATGAAGATCCTCAAGAAAATTTCTGATTTAACTGATATAAATATAGTAGCAATACCTAAAACTATTGATAATGATGTAGGGGTAACAGAGTATTCGGTAGGATTTAATACTGCAGTTGATGCAGCTACAAAAGCTCTTGATAGTCTTCAATCAACTGCAGCTAGTCATGGAAGAGCAATGATACTTGAAGTTATGGGAAGAGACGCAGGACATATAGCTTTAAATGCAGGAATAGCAGGCGGAGCAGATATTATTTTAATACCTGAAATAAAATATACAATAGCTGGTATAATTAATAAATTAAATGAAATAAAAAGAAATAAAATAGGCCATTCACTTATAATCATAGCTGAGTCAGTAAAAACAGAAAATGGCGAAAATGTTACTAATAATTATAACGATCAAATGAGATTTGGAGGAATTGGTTATTATATAGCTCAAGAAATTATGAAAAACTCTGATATAGAGTGCAGAGTAACCTCATTAGGACATATACAAAGAGGAGCTACTCCAGTTGCAATAGATAGAATCTTAGCAAGTGCCTTTGGTGTGAGCGCAGTAGACTTAATAGCAAAAAATAAATTTAATCGATTAGTAATATGGAAGAATAGAAAGGTTATTGATGTATCAATAAATGAGGGAATTAAACATTATAGAAATGTCACTAGTGAAGATGTTTTACTAAAAACTGCCATTTCTTTAGGTACTTATATAGGAAATACTAATAACTAATTTTTTTTGTATTTTAATCAGGTATTTAGGACTAATAATATAATTATAATTTTCTAATTAATAAAGACTAACATTAATCAAATAATTCGAAAAAGATTGCAAAAATGAATATATAAATAATTAAGCAAAAGGTATAAATTACTTAAAAAGAAGTAAATTTATAATTAGTTAGAAATTACCACTTTTCTATATCAGGTCTTATTTCAACATCAAAAGACCAAGCTGATCTTTTCTGATGAGCTATATGAAATATTTCATCTGCAATATCTTCTGGCTGAGTAAAAATTATATCTGGCTGATTAATTTGTGCTGGTATTCTTTTCCTTGTCCATGGTGTGTTTATAAAGGCATCAATCATTACATAAGCAACATGTATTCCTTTAGGTCCAAAATCTTTAGCTAAGGATTGAGCAAGAATTCTCTGTGCTGCTTTAGTAGGAGCAAAATAGGGGGTGTTTGCTACTCCTCTTTTTGCTGCAGTATTTCCAGTAATAATTATTGCACCTTTTTTATTCTTTATCATACCGGGTATTAATTGATGAGCTAAGTACATTAGAGAGGTAGTATTTATTCTAAAGTTTTCTTCTAACCATTCAGGCTTACCTTCAAGTAGTTTTTCAAAATTACCTTTTACAGCATTATGAATAAGTATTTCAGGAGTGCCCATTAAACCTTTTACTTGTTTACAAGTTTCTTGTAACGTAGGTAAATCTGAAACATCGCAAGTGAATCCTTTTGAGTTTGGTATTTCATTTTCTAAATTAGACAGTCTACTTTTATCTCTTGCTATCATAGCTATATGATAGCCTGCTTTAGCAAATCTTCTCGCTGTATAAGCACCTGTACCATCTCCAACACCTGTGATCATGCAAACTGATTTTTGTTCCATAAATTTATTTTAAATATTTCATTTAAGTCAATCTCATAAGCTATAAATAACTAGAGGTGATTGTTAAAATACTTGCTACGTTCATCATATGATATAGTATAATTAATATGCATAATAAAGAAAATAAAAAACTTTAAACAATAATTGCTATGGAAGTTGTGGTTTACTCTTCAAAAATAGCTGATGATGATGAAAAAGTATTTGAATTATTAGCAGAAAGATGATTAATCTAGAAGGTATATTACACTAGTTAAGAGGAAAAATTATGAGTTCACAGAAAAGAAAATTAACTACTATTTTAGCAATGGATGTAGTTAACTATTCAAAAAAAATGGCAGTTGATGATGAAGGTACGCTAAAGCAATTATCAGTTTGTAAAAAAATAATTGAAAAGACAGTAACTTCTGCAGAGGGAAGAATATTCAATACTGCAGGAGATGCATTCATGATTGAGTTCAGTAGTCCAGTACAAGCAGTAAACTCAGCTATTAAAATTCAAAAAGAGATTCTTAATTTAAATAAAGATTTAAGTGGAGATAAAATTTTAGAGTTTAGAATTGGTATTAATATGGGTGATGTATTAATACAAGAAGATAATTTGTTTGGTGATGGAGTAAATGTAGCCTCAAGATTAGAATCTATAGCTCCACCAGGAAGGATATGTATATCTGGGTCTGTATATTCCCTGGTTTCTAATAATATAAAAGAAAAAATTTATAGTAAGGGAAGTCAGAAATTAAAAAATATTAATAAACCAGTTGATGCATATTTTATAGAAATACAAGAAGGATCTAATTTCGCAAAGGACTTTAAGGTTACTCAAAGCAAGGTAGGAAATAAAAATATTTTTATAATGGGATCAGTTGCTGCAAGTTTATTAATACTAATATTATCTTTTTTTGCGTTTAAAGGGAATAATGAAATTAATGTAAACTTAAATAGTATTGCTATTGCTCCAATTACTACTGTGTCAAAAGAACAAGAAAAAATTAATTTAGCTGCAGGATTAACCCAAGATATAGCTGCTTCATTAACTAGAGCTTCAAAGAAACTAAATGTAATTAAACTTAACAGTTCAGAAGAAAGCGTTGCTGATATATCAAAAAAAACTGGGGCAAAGTATTTAATTAATGGAGATATTAAGGAAGCTGGAAAAAATATTAGAGTTACTGTAAATTTAGTAGATGCGGAAAATGAAAATATTGTATGGTCTGATAAATATGATAAAACTCTAGAGATAGATAATTTGTTTACTTTACAGGATGAAGTAGTTTCTAATATTATAGATGAGCTTGTTGGTAACGGAGATATTTTATCAAAAGAAGTTTCTAAAGTAGGATTAACAGCAACTTCTCAAAATCTAGACTCATATGCCTGTATCAATTTTACCAGAAACCAATTCTTTCTTTCATTCTCATTCGAGCATTTTAATAAAGCTGTGGAATGTTTGGAAAAATCTATTGTTGATGACCCAGGATATGCAGATGCTTGGCAATATTATGGTTATCTTTTATCATGGGGTTACTCTATATATGAAGTATATGAGAAGGACATCCTAAGTAAGGCTTTAGAAGCAGTTCAGAATGCCATAAGATTAGACCCTAATTATGCGATGGCTTATAGATCAAAAGCTGAAATAGAATATTATTCAGGGAACTTTGATCAAATGCTAAAAGACGGAGAAAAAGCTTTAGAATTAGCTCCCAACGATGTTCAAATAATAGGAGGAATAGCTTACATAACTGGTCTTTCAGGATGGGGCTGTCACTCTTCAGAGGAACTAAAGAAAAAATACAATATTGATGACAAAGCTTGTTACAGACTTAAAAGAGGACATGAGTTAGGGGTTTTGGGAGCAAAGTTAGATAAGGGTAACAGTGTTGCTGGGAATAACTTTGGACAAGTAGCATACTATCAAGACTCTCGTAATTGGGAAAAAGCTCTTGAGGTCATGGAAGATATGCCTGTTCCTTTTTTATGGTGGTGGCACCATTATATGGGTACGTCTAACCACTTCCTAGGAAATAAAGATAAAGCTCAAAATCATTTTAATAAAATTGCAGAAATTTTGGGCGATAACACATTAGAAAAAATGAAAAAAGGTATGATAATCTGGCATGAAATGACTGTGTATGAAGAGATGATGCCAGTTTATCTAGAATACGGATTAAAATAGAATAACTAATAAGACTAAAATTATTTTTAATTAGGGTTTTAGCTGATCATTTTTATTACCTCTATGATATTATATCATAATATTACTTTTTTTTATTAGTAGGCAAACTGATATAAAAGGCTTTTATTCTGGTTAAATGGAAGGCAATAAAGAACCAATTTTAGTTGAAATGGTTTTTTCACTGGTTACAGCATGGATTTTTTCTAGAGCTTTATTAACCTCTGCAATTCTTGCTTATTATTATGGGTTACCAAGAGTAATAGCTTATACAGCATATTATTTTTCTTATATTACAAGTGGATATTTTTATAGTTTACTTAAGAAAAAATTTTAGATTAATTCTATGGTAGAGTTTTTTGAAAAAGAATATGGTTTTGCAGGTAAATTTTCTTAATCTGTTATTATCAATTTATTAATGTCTTAGCATAAGTTTTAATTGCTAACATTATTTACAAAATTTACAAATTAATAAAAAAAATATACAATAATTTACATTATTAATTTATTAGGGAGAAGTAAATGAGTAAAACCAAAATAAACGCAAAAGCTATAAAAGCTAATAGAAAAAGAATCTTTAAAATTGATGCTGAAGTAATGACTAATAAGGCTAATGCATATATTTCTAGGTCTATGATAGAAGAAAATAGGCTAATGATTTTAAGTAATTATTCTGCAGCATTTCTTGGTAATAGACAACTAGCTAACAGCAATACTGATGAGATTTTTGAAAACAGGAAAACAATTTTAGATAATTACAATACTCAAAGTGATGTTGAAGAAAATTATATAAATGCTCAAAAAAATAAAGCATCATTAGACTTTCTTAAACATAGATCAGCTTTAAATTCTTCTGTCTTAAAGATTAG
The DNA here is from genome assembly GCA_902547175.1 of Rhodospirillaceae bacterium. The sequence goes on from CACCMS010000007.1 coordinate 27,083, forward strand.
TGAGGAAATGGCAACTATTAATGCTAAATTAATAGCTATAAATAAAAAAATAATGGATGCTAACCAATCAATAGTAGATTTTAATTCAAAGCAAATAGCAGAAAATAAAAGTTTAATAAATGGTAGTCTAAACCCCAAAAAAGCTAATCCTGCAAGTAATGCTAAAATAATTAAAAGTAATTCCAGTAATATGAAGCAATTGGAAAAAAATGTTAAAAACAATAGAAAAATGATGACGGATTTAATTTCTAAGTCACAAAAAAACGCAGATGACTTAATGAGTAATAAAAATCAGATAAAGCAAAGAAGAAATTCTGCATTAGCTAATAGAGCTAAAATCTTAGCTAATAAATCTTTAATTAAATTTTAATATTAATAATATATATTATTTTTTCCTAACGGGCTTATGCCCGTTAGGATATTATTCTATATTTTTTTAGGTATGAATAAACCTTTTATTATTAGATTATTTAACTTATTTTATAGCAGTCACACGATAGATATAAGCATTATAATAATCTTGTTTTTTAAATAATTTTTGTAATTTATTGTTAATATCTCTTTTAATAATATCACAAGTATTATTATCAATCTTATTTTCCCTAATCATTCCAGCACCTACTCCTATTCTCATCATAATATCAGTTTCAGTCTTTATTTTACTTATTTTTAATTTAGTTATAATATTGTCTATAATTACCTTTCTAAATCCACTTTGTTTTAATAAAGTTTGTATATATGATTTATCTTTTAAAGAAAATGGGCCAGGTTTATTATCAAATTCAGGTATAGCTATTTTAGTATTTTTTTTTACGCTATTTGCCGGAATAGTAAAGAATTGATTGCATCTAAAGTTTCTCCAACAGACAAAAGTAAATGATCCATTCTTTTTAAGTGCTTGATTAGTGTTAATAAAAGCACGTAAAGGGTACTCAAAAAACATCACTCCAAACCTAGATATTGCATGATCAAATATATTTTCTTTAAATCTTGTTTTTTGTATATCTTTTCTTAGACAAGCTAGGTTTTTAATATTTTTATATTTTTTTTTAAATACTTTTAATAAAGGGGTAGAAATATCTACTGCCGTTATAGTTCCGTTTACACCAATTTTTTTTTTAGCCGTATAACTTGTTTGTCCTGCACCACAACCTATGTCTAAAACTGATTGATTTTTTTTTAATCTTATATTTTCAAATAGTATCTTACTAATATTTTCAAACTTATAATTCATTTCATTGTTGTATTTTATCCATGGTGAAACAGACTTCTTATTCCAGTAGTAATACTGCTTATTTTTTAGTAATATCATAATTTTATGACACTAATATAAACCATTTTATATGAAACAGTTATTATTTATTTTAATCTATACTTATTGTTTTTATTTATACTCTTTTACTATTGATAAGGTTATTAATTTAAATGATGGCTGGTCACTCTTCTTTTTAAATGAAAATAATATAATAATCACTGAAAAAAAAGGTTCAATTAAGCTATTTAATATTAAAAATAAAAGTATTAAAAATATAGAGCATAATTTAAATATTTTATCCTCAGGGCAAGGAGCTCTTATGGATATCATTAGTCATGATAGAAAAATATTTGTTAGTTATTCAGAAAATATGTCTAATGGTTCTACAACCTCAGTAGCGACTGGTATAATAAAAAGTAATCATATAACATTTAAAAATATTTTTAGGGCCTCACCTGTTATTCAATCTAATTATCATTATGGAGGACGGTTAGTATTAATAAATGATAATATTTATTTAACAGTAGGGGATAGAGGCAAAGGCATGATAGCACAAGATTATGAAAAGCATCCTGGAAGTATTATTAAAATAAAAACAAATGGTGGGTTAGTGTTAGATAACCCTAAATTTGAAAATAAAAAATTATGGTTGCCTGAGATTTTTCAAATTGGTTTAAGAAACCCACAAGGCTTAGAATACTCTCCTATAGATAAAAATATATATATTACTAATCATGGAGCTAAGGGTGGAGATTGGTTTGGAGTAGTAAAAAAAGGTGAAAATTATGGTTGGAAAGTATTAGGTTGGGGAGGGAAAAACTATATAGGTACTAAAATTGGACCAAAATGGACTCCAGGTTATACAAAACCTATACACTATTGGGTTCCATCTATAGGTGTTAGTTCATTAATTATATATAGGGGCAAAGAATTTAAAGAGTGGAATGGAAATGCTCTTATTACATCTTTAAAAGGTCAATCATTAAGAAGAATAGTATTTGAAAATAATCAATTTATTAAAGAAGAGATTATATTTAAAGATAAAATAGGTAGAATTAGAGATATTGAATTAAACCCCATTAATGGAGAAATTTTTCTTTTAGGTGAGCATGCTTTGTGGAAATTAAGAAAATAAAAAAAAAAGTTATTATATTTACAGATTTAGACGAAACTTTATTAAAAGAAAATAAATTTAATCATAATATTTTAAATAATTTTATTAAAACATTGTTGAAAAAGGAATATGAAATTATTCCTCTTACTAGTAAAACATACTTAGAAGTAATTCATTTACTTAAACAAATTAAATATAAACTTCCTTTTTCAGTTGAAAATGGAGCTGCTTATTATTTACCAATTAATTATAGTAAAGATTATTTGTATAAGAAAATAGTAAATCCATATGCTATTAAAAAGAATATTATAAAGAAAATATTAAATAAGAGTATTTTTAAAGTGTATTTGCGAAACATAAAATTTATAGAAAACTTATCAATTTTAGAACAAAAAAAAATTACAAAACTAAATAGTAAGCAATTAAAAGATTTCTATTCAAGAGAATATAGTGTTCCCGTTTTGATAACAGGGGATAAGTATTTTAAAAAAAAATTTAAGGAAACACTCTTTAAATATAATCTTAAAATAGCATTTGGTGGTAAACTAAATAATATATCTGGTCTTCATAGTAAGTTAAATTCATTAAGTTTTTTTTCTTATAAATATAAACAAAAATTAAGAACTACAAAAATAATAATAATATCAATAGGTGATAATCAAAATGATGTAGAAATTTTAAACAATTCAAATTATTCTGGTATAGTTAAAAATAATAGTTGTAAAGCTTTAAATTTAAACAAAAAGAATAATTTATTTAAAAGCTTTACTGAGGCACCCTTCGGTTGGGTTGAGGTTTTAAAAAAAATTATAATTAAGATGGAGAGAGATTATTACTGATTTTTATCAAAATGGAATTGTGTCAACTTTGCATAATCTAAATAATTTAGATGCAAATGTTTTAGCTAAAGAATTAGAGTTTATTTCTCAAGAAAAGCCAATGGAATTAATTTTACCATGCTTGTTTTCAGAGTTAGAGTCCGATGCCCTTAAAAATATTTTGGAAAAAATAAATAATATTAATTTTTTACAACATATAATTATAGGTTTAGATAAAGCCAATAAAAATGAATTTGATTTTGCAAAAAAATACTTTTCAATTTTGAAGACATCTCATAGTATTTTATGGAATGACGGTCCTAAACTAAAAAGATTACAAAATGAATTAAATGAAGCTGAGCTAGCTAAAGTAGAAGATGGTAAGGGCAAAAATGTTTGGTATTGTATTGGTTATGCAATAGCTAGAAACTCGGCTGAAGCAGTTGCTTTTCATGATTGTGATATAAAGACTTATGATGAAAATATTCTAATTAAACTATTCTACCCATTATTAAATGATAGTATGGGGTATAGTTTTTCTAAAGGATATTATCCTAGATATGAGGATAATAAATTTAATGGACGAGTAACGCGTCTTTTAGTTACACCATTAATAAAATCCTTAATAAAACTTTTTGGAAATAATGATTACTTGGAATTTATAGATTCCTTTAGATATCCACTAGCTGGAGAATATGCATTAAAGAAAAACGTATTAAGAGATTTAAGAATTCCAAGTGATTGGGGATTAGAAATAGGAATTCTTTCTGAATTACAAAGAAATTACTCAAGTAAATTATGTTGTCAGGTAGATTTAGCTGATCATTATGATCACAAACATCAAGATTTGTCTGAAGATGATAAATCTAAAGGTTTATCAAGAATGACTATTGATATAACAAAAGCCTTTCTTAGGAAGATGGCTACACAAGGTTACATATTTACAGAAGAAAGTTTTAGAACACTAAAAGCCACTTACTTTAGAAAAGCATTGGAATATATTGATATATATAAAGATGATGCAAAAATTAATGGCTTATCTCTTGATATTAATTTAGAAGAAAAAACTGTAGAGTTATTTGCTGAAAATATAATTTCAGCAGGAAAAAGTTTTCTATCTCAACCGATGGAAAAACCTTTTATTCCTTCTTGGCAAAGAATAGAATATGCATTTCCAGGTTTTACTAAAAAGTTAAGGCAAGCAGTTACTGAAGATAATGACTAAGCTTGATAATAAAATATCTAAAAAAATTTTTAATGATGTTGATGCAATTTATTCATATATTTTGTCATCAGATGAGATAAAAAAACTTTCAAATGATATAGTAATGCTTTTAAGAGTTGATTATAAAAAAAGAAAAATAGATATTAATCAACAAGATGTGCTATTAATTACTTATGCAGATACAATAAATTCACAAAATAAAAAACCCTTAGTTGTTCTCTATGAATTTTTAAAAACTTATATAAAAAACTCAATAAATATAATACATATTTTGCCTTTCTATCCTTCAAGCTCTGACGGTGGCTTTGCAGTCACTGATTTTTTTAATATTGATAGTAAATATGGTAGTTGGAGCGACTTAAAAAAAATATCTAACGATTACAAAATAATGAGTGATATAGTATTAAATCACGCTTCTGCTCAGAGTAAATGGTTTCATAATTTTTTAAATAATAAAGGAGAAGGTAAAGACTTTTTTTTACAATATAATAAAGATATTGATATTAAAAATGTTACAAGAGCTAGATCTCATAAATTAATTCAAAAATATGATACTGTTAATGGTAAAAAGTATTTATGGTGCACATTTAGCAGAGATCAAGTTGATTTTGATTTTAAAAACCAAAAGGTACTTATGGTTTTTATAAAGTTAATTTTATTTTTACAAAAAAAGGGTGTAACATTTTTTAGATTTGACGCTGTAGCGTTCATTTGGAAAAGACTTGAAACTAGTTGTATTAACTTAGATCAAACGCATGCTATTGTTAGACTGTTTAGAACTATTCTTAATTTTACTAATAAAAATTGTAAAATAGTAACTGAAACTAATTTACCATTTCATGAAAACTTCTCTTACTTCGGTAACTCAGATGAAGCAAATATTATTTATAATTTTTCATTAGCTCCTTTAATTATTAATACTTTGGTTAAAGGAAATAGTGCTGTATTTAGAAGATGGAGTATGAGTATGCCACCAGCAAAAGATAATAATTGCTACTTAAACTTTTTAGCCACTCATGATGGAATTGGTCTTAGACCTTTAGAAGGAATTTTAAAAAATAAAGACTTAAGAATATTGTTAAATACACTAAAAAAATTTGGTTCAAAATTTACATTTAGAAAAACAAAAAATAACAAAAAAGCAATATATGAGGCAAATATAAGCTTGTTTGATTGTTTTTTGGGAACAATAAATGGTAAAGATGATTTTGCTTATGATAGGTTTTATAGTGCACATGCGATTATGCTAAGCTTTGAAGGGTTACCAGCTATTTATATTCATTCTTTATTTGGAACAAGAAATAATTTTGATTTACTAAAAAAAACTAAACTCAATCGTTCAATTAATAGGAGCTCTTATTGTTATGATCATTTAAAAAAAATATTACAAAATACTGACTCTCATGGTTATAAAGTTTATAAAAATATTTTAAATTTAATTGATATTAGAAAAAAACAAACTGCCTTTCATCCTAATGCTACCCAATATACTTTAAATTTAGGTAATAACTTTTTTGGTATATGGAGACAAAGTATTGATAGAAAACAGAGTATATTTGCTATTTATAATGTTACTAATAAGTATCAAAAATTAAAAATAAATAAATTAAATATATTAAATTTAGAAAATTGGACTGACTTAATCTCTTTTAAAAAACTAGAAGCTAAAAAAGTATTTTTTTATTTTGAGCCATATCAGTTTATCTGGGTAACTAATAAAAGCTAATCAAATTTGAAAAGTTAAATTTACAATTAAAGAAGAATTTGCTAAATTCATATAAGGGAGAAGTGTTTTGAATAAGGGAAGGCCTATAAGTCTTAACAGATATAATGTATCTGAGGCATGTTTGAATATTTATTGGAAGCAAGGAATAAATAATATTTCTTATAATGATGTTATAAAAGCATCAAAGCTCTCTAAAGGAAGTTATTATAAACTTTTTGATAATGAAGATGACCTTCATTCTGAAACTTTAATTAATTATAGAGATAATGATGTAAATTTATTATTTCATGAACTTAGTAATGCCGAAGATTTATTTCAATTTCTGAGTACACTTAAAAATTGGAAGTTTAAAAATGATATGAAGTATTGTTATTTTTTTATTACTTACGTTGAAAAATATAGAGTGGGCATAAAGACCAGAAAAATAATTAGCAATATAGAAAGTAAATATAAATTACTACTAAGTAGGATAACTAAAAAACATATAGAAAAGCATGATATCAAAAAAAGTAATATAAATATTAAGCAGATCGTAAACTTTATTTTTAATGGATTGATATTAATAAATGTACTTTATCGCAATAAAGGTTCTCAAGTTAATATTAATTCATATAAAAAATCTTTATATCAATTTATATCTAATTTAAACATTAATAAAAATGATTACATGATTTAATCTATTTTTTTTTAATTATATTAACATTAAAGTTTTGTTTTTTATTTTCTAAATTATCATATTCTATCAATTTATTTCTAGCTATATCTACTTTATTAGCAATTTCAGAATTTAATTTTAGTCTGCTATATAATAACCAAAATTTTAGCCTCAGTTTTGTTGGATATATTAAAGTTTGTCTTCTATTATTAATATCAATTCTGCGCTCTAACCATCCTTCTTCGATTGAATCATTAATTATTTTTTTTATAGATGTTCTAGAAATGGAAACTGTCTTGTTCAAAACTGTAATTGAGCACTTTAAAGATTTATAGTAATAAATTATGATATTCCTATGTATTACATATTTCGGGAAGGTAGAGTATATATATTTCATAAAACGATGATGTGCAATCATTAATTGTTTATCGTCATTGTAAAGTTTTATATCCTTATTAATAAATCCATTGTAGTATTCTATGCTTTCAGATTTTGCTAATTTCTCTGCATAATCTTGTTCCAAAAAATTTCTATAATCATTCATTATTTTATTACATAATAGACTAACTAGTATTTTAAATACAACATAATATACTTGTTGGTCTATTAATATAATAATTTAGTTTTCACATTTTTATAAAATATTTAAAAAAAATATATATATTGCTAAATAAATGGGACTTTAATTGGCATATACAATGATTATCTTATGTAATAATTTAAAGTAACTTAAAAGGAGAGATTAATGAAGAAAACTATAATATTAAGTGTTTTAGCTTTAGTATTTGCTTTTACAAGTGCAGTTAAAGCTGAGATGTCTTTATCTGGTTATCAAGAGTTCTTTGCGGGATCTGCAAGTCAGAATAAATTTAAAGGAGCAGAAGGCGCACATGGTCTTGATAAATCTGGTATGAAAAATGGTCTGTATACAAGAGTTACAGCTAACTTTGATGCTACCTTAGATAGTGGTATAGATGTAGGTGGCACTATGAGTTTAACTAACAGAGATTGTCAAGGCAACAAGACAGGTAACTGTGATGTAGTTAACTTTAACTTTATGACTTTTTCAGGTGGTTTTGGTAGCGTAAGTATTGGTGAAAGACATGATGCAGGTGCTGTAATGCTATCAAGATTGACTGCTTCTAATCCAGTGAACGAACCTGATGGTGGTGTCATAGCTGAGTTTTACACAGGAGACGGTGCTAACGATTTTGGTTCTGCTAATGAAACACATTATGCAAATAATTCGATGAAAGCTGTTTTTATGTCAAACGTCTATTCAGGTTTTTCATTTGCTGTAGGTTATACACCTAATACAGCAGAAGATGGTTCAGGTATAGCTGGTACTAATCCTGGTGTAGGTGATTTTGGTGAATGGGCATCTCATAGTGATGTGCTACAAGTATTTGGTAAATATGCTATGGATATAGATGGCATTGGTCTAGAGTTAGTGTATGGTCAAATCACTGGTAACTCTGGTGACAGTGGTGGTAGTTCTTACAATGACTTAGATGAAGCTGCTTATTCTGCTTTAATAACTTATGGTAATTTTGCTGCAGACTATAGAAAGAATGAAGCTAATGATTCTGGTAGAATTAAGAATGGTCAAGACGGAAATGATGAAGGAACTTCAATTTGCGGTACTTATACTATGGGAAATATCGGTGTAGGAGTTTGTAATGTAGAAACAAGTTTTACTGATACAAGTAATTTGTCAAATTCTTCAACAACAAGAACTTACAGTGCTGAATATCAATTAGGTGGCGGTGTTGCTCTTGGTGTTGTTTATTTTGATGTTGATCAAACTGCTAACGGTTCAACTAGAACAGACGCTGATGGTCTAGTTTCAAGACTTTCTATCGGTTTCTAGAAATTTTTTTAACTCCCGTTAAAAAAATAGGTGTCAGAGAGTATTCTCTGGCACCTTAAATTAAAACAAAAAATATAATCTTACTTTTTTCTAAAATAATAATTTTTACTTCTCATTTTTGAGCTTTGTTATAATATTAAGTAATTAATGCAATGTATCTTAAATGTTTAATATTAAAAAAAGAGAAAAAAAACCCTATCAGTTTCTTGCCTGGTTTTCTACTTTATCTATTTTATTTGGTGCTTTGATTGCAAGTTTAGCACCAGAATTATATTTACATCATTTTTTTTTCATGTTTGGTAATGGTTTATTAGCTATTACTGCTTTTTTATGGAAAGAGAATTCTTTATTGGTACTTAATAGTGGATTATTTGTGATATATGTGTTTGGTACATTTTATGAGTACACTTAGTTTTTTTTTGAAAAAAATATTATTAATTTTTTTATTTTTATTAAACAATTTTTTGATTGCTAATGAAATTGAAAGTATTTCATTTCAAGAAGCCGGTCTCTCAGAAGAACGACTTAATAAAATAGATGAAATTTTTATTAAAGCTATTCAGAATAATGAAATACCTGGCGCTGTTATAGCAATATCAAGGTACGGAAAGATTGTTTATAAAAGGGCATTTGGTATGCAAGATCCACAAAAGCAAATTCCAATGACTAAAGATTCAATCTTTAGAATTTACTCTATGACCAAACCAATTATAAGCACTGCAGCTATGATGCTTAATGAAGATGGTTTAATTTATTTAAACGAAAATTTAGATACATATATACCTGAGTTTGAAAATATGACTGTTTCTACTGAATACATAGATAAAAAAGGACAAAAGCAAGAAAGATTAGAAGATGCTTATAATAAAATTAAAATACATAATCTTTTAAAACATACCTCAGGATTAACATATGGAACTTTTGGAACCTCTTTTGCTAAAAGAAGAATTAAATCCTCTGCAATAAGTAATTTAAATTTAGAGGATTTTACTTTGGAGCAATATGTGAAAGAAATGGCTAAATTTCCATTAGCATACCAGCCAAACACAGTATGGGAATATGGTAGATCAATTGAGATTTTAGGTAGAGTTATTGAAATAGTTTCTAATAAAACATTAGATGTTTTTTTAAAAGATAGAATCTTTAAGCCACTTGATATGAAAGACACAGCATTTTATGTAGATGAATCTAAATGGCATAGAATCGCTGAGCCTTTTAAAGAAAAACAGCCTCAATTGATAAAAATAAGAAACAAGCCTAATTTTTTAACTGGTGGTCATGGTCTTGTATCTACTATAGATGATTATATGAAATTTTGCCTGATGTTTCTTAAAAAAGGAATAGTTAATGATAACAATATCTTATCAAGAAAAACTATTGAACATATGACTTCAAACCATTTGGGATATAATATTAACAGAGATACACCACTATATTTGCCTGGCCCGGGTTATGGATTTGGTTTAGGGTTTGCTGTGCGTGAAAGTGAGGGATTATCATCATGGCCAGGATCTATAGGCGAATACTTCTGGGCTGGTTATGCTGGAACATATTTCTGGATAGACCCTAAAGAAGAATTAATAGTAATCTCTATGACCCAATCAGTAACTAATAGAATGAAATTTAGACTCTTACTTAGAAACTTGGTTTATCAGGCAATAATTAACTGATTACTGGAATGCTACAAAAATATGAAAAAATAAATATTAGAACTAATGGTATCAATCTTTATGAAATTACTAATAATATTATAGACTGGATTAATAAAATTAACTTAACTAGCGGTTTATTAAATATAAGTATTCAGCACACTAGTGCATCTTTATTAGTGCAAGAAAATGCTGATCCTACTGTATTAGAGGATTTGAAAAATTATTTTTTAAAATTAGTACCGTTTAACGATAATTATTTACACGCAACTGAAGGATATGACGACATGCCAGCACATATAAAGACATCCTTAACAAATACTAATGTTACTTTAAGTGTAGTAGATAGAAAATTAAAGCTTGGTACATGGCAAGGTATATTTTTATTTGAGCATAGAACTTCTTCTAAAGATAGATTTATAAATTTACATTTTATAGGCGATTAAATTAATTTATAGTAGCTATAAATAATTTAATCTAGTTAAATAGGAATATGAATTTCGAAGAATATATAAAAAATGAAACAAAAAGTTTAAATCTTAAACCCTTATCAGAGGATACTAGAAATTTTATTCCTGAAATTAGTGGTAACTTTATTAAGGATAAAAAACTTTTTTCAAATTTCTGGAATAAAGTAAAATTAGAAAAAATTAGTTTAAAAAAAGAAAAAAAAATTACTAAAATAAATATTAAAGAAATAAATACATTTTGTAATATAACTAAAAAAATTTTTCTAAATAGATATTCACCATTGATTTACCGAGAAATTACTAATGATTTTAAAACATTTATAAGAGTAGAAGAGTTGTGTTTAAAAGCGAATACTGTAGTGGACAACCTATTACCTTCATTTGAAGACTTGGAAAAGGAAAATAAATTATTTCTTAAAGATAAAGAAGGATTAGAAATACAGCAAGGAATATTTCTTTCTGCTTTATTAAAAAATGAGAAAGAGGGTCTTCATCTATGCAAAAGCATGTTATTACCAATTACAATGGCTAAAGATAAAATAGAAGAATTTGAAAAAAAAGGAAAAGTCTACTTTGATGGTGCAAGTGTTGAAAGTTTTGAAGATTATAATTTAGTAACCTTGAAAAACTCTGAGTATTTAAATGCTGAAGACAATAGAACTCTATTGCCGCTTGAAGCAGCTATTGATATAGCTATTTACAGTAAAAAAAATAATATTTGTGTACTTAGAGGTGATAAGGTATCACATCCTAAATATAAAAATAAAAATATATTTGGTGCTGGTATAAATCTTACTCATTTATATGAAGGGAAAATACCTTTTTTATGGTATATCACTAGAGATATGGGTGCAGTTAATAAAGTGTTAAGAGGTCATTCTGATGTAAATTTTGGTTTAGAAGATCCCTTGTTTCCTCATAAAAATAAAATATGGTTTGCTGGTTTAGAAACATTTGCAATAGGAGGAGGTTGTCAATATTTACTTGTCATGGATCATATTATTGCGGATACTAACAGCTATATGACATTACCAGCAAGGAAAGAAGGTATAATACCTGGGGCAGCTAATTTGAGGTTATGGAGATTTATCGGAAATAGAGCTGCCAGACAAGCAATTCAACATGGTTTGAAAATACAAAGTAATTCTGCAAATGGAAAAAATATATGTGATGAATTAATTGATATAAAAGACATGGATAAGGTAATAGATCAAAAAGTAAAAGAGTTTAAAAACTCTGGAGTAGTCGGGGCAGCATTTAATAAAAGGGCTCTTACACTAGGAGAGGAAAATATTAACCAATTTAG
>CACCMS010000008.1 GCA_902547175.1 Rhodospirillaceae bacterium
AAAATAAATTAACCTTAGATGAAGCTACAAATTTAATAATTAAAAGAACAAAAAATTTTGCTAAAAGGCAAAACACTTGGTTTAAGAATAGATTTGATCAAAATTTAAAAATTTATGGAGAAGATAATCTATCTTTAGTAGTAGAAACTTTTAATAAAATAATTTAATGTAAATAATTAAGGAGTTTATATGCTTTATACTGGAGCAGAAATAGTTTTAAAAGTTTTGAGAAACTTGGATGTTGAATATATATTTGGTTATCCTGGTGGAGCAATTTTACCTATTTACGATGAAATTTTTAAACAAAATAAAATAAGACATATTTTAGTAAGACATGAACAAGGTGCTGTTCATATGGCAGAGGGCTATGCAAGATCAACAGGCAAAGTGGGAGTAGTTTTAGTTACTTCTGGTCCAGGAGCAACTAATGCTGTAACAGGCTTAACTGACGCTTTAATGGATAGTATACCTATATTATGTCTTACAGGCCAGGTTCCTACACATTTGATTGGAACTGATGCATTTCAAGAAGCTGATACTGTTGGAATAACAAGGTCGTGTACAAAACACAATTATTTAGTGAAAGATGTTAATATTCTTCAGCAAAGTATTTTAGAAGGCTACATTATTGCTTCCTCTGGAAGGCCAGGACCTGTCGTTATAGACTTACCAAAAGATATTCAAAATAGTAAAACAAAATATCATGAGAGTATTAAGTTACGTTCAAGTCTTAAAATTAAAAAGAAAGATAACTATAAACAAAATATTAAAATGCAGATTAATTACGCAATAAATTTAATAAAAACATCAAAAAAACCAGTTGTTTATATTGGAGGAGGCTTAATAAATTCAGGACATAAAGCTAGCACAGAGTTAGAAAAATTTGCTGAATTAACCAACTTTCCTATTACTTCAACTTTAATGGGTTTAGGTGCATTTCCTGCTTCAAATCAGCTTTTTTTAGGTATGCTAGGCATGCACGGTACATATGAGGCAAATATGTCTATGCATGATTGTGACTTAATGATTAACTTAGGAGCTAGATTTGATGATAGAATAACTGGTAGATTGGATGGATTCTCGCCATATTCAAAAAAAATTCACATAGATATTGATCCATCTTCAATCAATAAGAATGTTGAGGTAGATTTACCTATCATAGGCGATGTCTCAAAAATTTTAAAATTAATTAATAAAGAGCTTACTTACAGTAGAATAAAAAAGCTAAGTTTTACAAGTAAATGGTGGACTAAAATAAGTAAATGGAGGAAAAAGAACTGTTTATCATTCATTAATTCTAAAGCAGTTATAAAACCTCAACAAGCATTAGTGTCTTTAAACAAAAAAATATCTGATAAAGATTTTTTTATTACTACAGAAGTAGGACAACATCAGATGTGGGCAGCACAATATATAAAGTTTGAAAAGCCTAAAAGGTGGATGACTTCTGGAGGATTAGGTACTATGGGATATGGTTTTCCTGCTGCTATTGGAGTACAAATTGCTCATCCAAAATCTTTAGTTATTTGCATTGCAGGAGAAGCTTCTTTTTTAATGAACCTTCAAGAATTATCTACTGTAAAACAATATAGACTGCCAGTTAAAATCTTTATATTAAACAACAGGTATATGGGTATGGTTCGTCAATGGCAAGAGTTTTTTCATGAAGGAAGATACTCAGAAAGTTATACAGACTCACTACCTGACTTTGTAAAATTAGCGGAGTCCTATGGTATTAAAGGAGTTAGAGCTACTAAACCTGATGATTTAGAAAAAGTTATTAGTGATATGATTGATTATGATGGACCTGTTATTGCAGATATCTGTGTTGATGAAAAAGAAAATGTATTTCCAATGATTCCTTCAGGTGCAGCTCATAATGAGATGAAGTTAAAGGACAGTGATAAAATTGCTACATCTACTAAAGAAGGAAAGATGTTAGTATAAAATTTAAAAGGGATAATTTGACTAAAGCTAGCTATCATCATGGGAACTTAAAGAATACAATTTTAGATGAAGTACTAGAATTATTGAATTATAAAAGTTTTGATGAAATAAGTTTTAGGTCAATTTCTAGAAATATTGGCGTTGTTTCTTCTGCACCTTATAATCACTTTAAAGATAAAAAACATTTAATAAAAGAGGTTATTCTTTTAGGAGAAAAGAAACTATTAAATGTAATATTACTTGAAAAAAAAAAATCTACACTGCCTACTGATCAGTTGCGTTTAATAGCAAAAGCATATTTAAGCTTTGCCAGTGAAGAAAAGGCTTTATTTAATCTTATGTTTAGCAAGGATAATAAAGAATTATTGCATTTATGTGAAAAAATTGTGCTACAATTTGAAGCTGTAATAGTTGAAAAGTTTAAAAAAGGTAAAAGATTTAAATTAACGGCTAAAGGCTCTGCAATTACAGCCTGGTCAATGGTTCATGGGATTGCTGTAACTTTAAACAATAGTAAGAAACAAAATTTAGAAAGTTTATGGCATATAGAGTTAGAGAACATTTTAGGAGAAATGTCGGCAATATGGGGAAAAGGAGTTAGTGAAAAATGAGTGTTTATGAAAAAAATAATATAGATTCTACTCAAATAAAAAGTCATGCTTTAGCAATTCTTGTTGAAAATCAAGTAGGAGCACTTGCTAGAGTTGTGAGTATGTTTTCTGCTAGAGGCTATAATATTGATAGTTTAACAGTAGCTAAAGTAACTGAGGATGAAAATATTTCTAGAATAACAATAATAACTTCAGGTACACGTATGAAAATTGAACAAATAAAATCTCAGTTAGGAAGAATTGTTTTGGTTCATAAGGTAGTTGATTTAACATCAGAGGGAGCTTTTGTTTCTAGAGAATTGATTTTCGTAAAAGTAAAAAGTAAAGGAGAAAAAAGAGTTGAAGCACTAAGGACAGCTGATATTTTTAGAGCAAAAGTTGTTGACAGTACCAAACAGTCTTTTATTTTTGAATTAACTGGTTCTTCGGATAAATTAAATGCTTTTATTTTATTAATGAAAGATTTAGGTTTAGTAGAAGTAGCAAGAACAGGTGCAGTTGCAATTAGTAGAGGTAGTTTAAAAATAAATTAAGGAGAAATAATGAAGGTTTACTATGATAAAGACTCTAATTTGGATGTAATCAAAGAAAAAAAAATAACAATTATAGGATATGGAAGTCAAGGACATGCTCATGCTGCTAACTTAAAAGATAGTGGTGTAAATAATGTGAATATAGCTCTAAAGGAAAATTCAAGTTCTATAGAAAAAGCAAAATCTGCTGGATTTGATGTTTTGACTATTGAAGAGGCTGCAAAGGATGCAGATCTTATAATGATGGCAACACCTGACGAAATACAATCAGAATTATATGATCAATTTTTAGAAAAAAATATGAAAAATAATTCAGCTTTAGTTTTTGCACATGGTTTGAATATACACTTTGAGCTTATTAAACCTAGAAGTGATTTAGATGTATTTATGATTGCTCCAAAAGGCCCAGGACATACTGTGCGGTCAGAGTATATTAAAGGAGGTGGTGTTCCTTCTTTAATTTCAGTTTATCAAAATAAATCAGGAAATGCTTTAGATATTGCACTTGCATATGGAGCAGGTTTAGGAGCTGGCAGGTCGGGTATGATTGAAACCACTTTTAGAGAAGAGTGTGAGACAGATTTATTTGGTGAACAGGTAGTTTTATGTGGAGGACTTACAGAGCTTATTACTGCTGGTTACGAAACTTTAGTTGATGCTGGTTATGCTCCAGAAATGGCTTACTTTGAATGTTTGCATGAAGTAAAATTAATTGTTGATTTATTATACGAAGGCGGAATTGCAAATATGCGATATTCTATTTCTAACACTGCAGAGTATGGAGACTATGTATCTGGAAAAAGAGTAATTACTAAAGATACAAGAAAGGAAATGAAAGCTATTCTAAATGACATTCAAACAGGAAAGTTTGTTAGAGATTGGATGCTAGAATGTAAAGTGAAGCAACCCAACTTTAAGGCATCTCGAAGAATTTCAAAAGAACATCAAATAGAAGTTGTCGGAAAAAAATTAAGAGATATGATGCCATGGATTAAAAAAAATAAACTAGTGGATACTGATAAAAACTAAATGCTATATTTTCTTTTAAATTGAAAATACTTAAGTATAATCATGCTATGGATAATAATAAGATAAAAATATTTGATACTACCTTAAGGGATGGAGAACAGTCTCCAGGCTGTTCAATGAATTTAGAAGAAAAATTAAAGGTATTTGAAACACTACAGTCTTTAAATGTTGATATAGTGGAAGCAGGCTTTGCTATAGCTTCAGAAGGAGATTTTGAAGCTGTAAAAGAAGTTTCGAAGCTAGCAAAAAATACTATAGTTTGTTCATTAGCAAGATCCAATAAAGATGATATAGCTAAAGCTAATGAAGCTTTAAGTTTTGCCGAACGTTTTAGAATTCATACTTTTATAGCTACAAGTGAACTTCATATGAAATATAAACTTCAGATGACTAGAGAGAAAGTCATTCAACAAATAAAAGATAGTGTCAGTTATGCTAGAAATTTTACTGATGATGTTGAATGGAGTGCTGAAGATGGTTCAAGAAGTGACTTTGATTTTTTATGTAAATGTATAGATATGGCAATTAAATCAGGAGCTAAAACAATTAATATACCTGATACAGTAGGTTATTGTATGCCTTTAGAATATCAAGATATATTTAATAAAATTAAAAATAATGTTGATAATATTGAAGATGTAACACTATCAGTTCATTGTCATAATGATTTGGGTTTAGCTGTCGCAAATTCTATAGCTGGAATTGAAGGTGGAGCTAGGCAAGTAGAGTGTACTATTAATGGTATAGGTGAAAGAGCTGGAAATGCCTCCATGGAAGAAATAGTCATGGCAATCAAAACCAGAAAAGATATTTTGCCTTATTATACTGATATTAATACAAAACATATAATGAACGCATCAAGAGTTTTATCTGCTGTTACTAGCTTTACTGTTCAACCTAATAAGGCTATTGTTGGCGCAAATGCTTTTGCTCATGAAGCTGGGATTCATCAGGACGGAATGCTAAAACATAATAGAACTTATGAAATTATGAGTCCTGAAACTATAGGACTAAATAAATCAAAGTTAGTTTTAGGAAAACATTCAGGCAGACACGCGTTTAAGCAAAAGTTAAATGAAATGGGTTATAATCTAGGTGATAACTTTATTAATGAAGCATTTATAAATTTTAAAGAATTATGTGATAGGAAAAAAGAAATATTTGATAAAGATATAATTGCATTAGTGGATAATGAAGTTAGTCAAAAGGATGATTTGATAAAACTTATGTCATTAGAAGTGACTTGTGGAAGTACGAGAAATCCTATGGTTAAGCTAAATTTAAATTATAAAGGGAAAGAAATAGAAAAGTCTAGTTCTGGAAATGGCCCAGTTGACTCAATATTTAATTGTATTAATGCTTCAATAAAAAATAATGCTAAATTAGAGTTGTTTTTAATTAATGCAATAACAAAAGGAACAGATGCGCAAGCAGAAGTTTCAGTTAGACTAAAAGAAAATGATATTAGTGTTAGTGGAACTGCATCTGATACCGATACAATGATGGCTTCAGCTAATGCTTATATTATAGCCTTAAATAAATTAATAATAAAAAGAAAAAAAAGAAATATTGACTTAAATTTATCAACACAGAAAATTAATTAGATAGAGGTATAATGTTAAATAAAATAATAGGTGTATTATCGGCAGACATGGCTATAGACCTGGGGACTGCTAATACGTTAGTTTATGTTAAAGAAGCAGGAATAGTTTTAAATGAGCCATCAGTGGTAGCAGTACTAAATAATAACCTGGGTAACAAAAAAGTTATTGCAGTAGGACAAGAAGCTAGAGAGATGCTAGGAAGGACTCCAGGTAATATTGAAGCTATAAGGCCTTTGAAGGATGGAGTAATTGCTGATTTTGAAGTAGCAGAAGAAATGATAAAACACTTTATAAGAAAGGTTCATAATAGAAGAGCGTTTGTATCACCTCAAATAATTATTTGTGTGCCTCATGGATCTACTGCTGTAGAAAGAAGAGCTATACAAGAATCTGCTGAAAGCGCTGGCGCTAGAAAAGTTTTCCTCATTGAAGAACCCATGGCTGCTGCAATAGGTGCTGGTTTACCGGTAACTGAGGCAACAGGATCTATGATAGTAGACATAGGAGGAGGTACTACAGAGGTTGCAGTTTTATCCTTAGGAGGAATAGTATATGCAAGATCAGTAAGAGTTGGTGGAGACCATATGGATGACGCATTAATAGGTTATATGAGAAGACATCATAATTTATTAATTGGAGAAGCTAGTGCTGAAAAACTTAAAAGAGAGATAGGAACAGCATGTCCTCCTGAAAGTGGTGATGGAAAATCAATGGAAATAAAAGGAAGAGATCTTATAAATGGTGTACCTAAAGAAGTAATATTATCTGAAAGACAGGTAGCTGAAAGTTTATCTGAGCCTGTAGGCGGAATTATTGATGCAGTAAAAACTGCTTTAGAAAATACAGCACCAGAGTTGGCAGCAGATATAGTGGATAAAGGTATAGTTCTTACTGGAGGAGGAGCTCTTTTAAATGGTATGGATACTGTTTTGAGGCAATCTACAGGTTTACCAGTATCTATAGCAGAAGATCCTTTATTATCTGTTGCTCTAGGAACTGGAACAGCTTTAGAAAATATGAAAAATTTAGGCCAAGTTCTAGATACAGCATATTAATTTTGGAGCAACAAGATAAAAGTTGTAAAAAAATCTTCACTTCTTAGACTTAGAACATACGCAGGAGCAACTGCACAAAAAGCAAGTACTTTTTTACTAATTACTTTTGCTATACTTTTGCTTATTTTAGGAAAAGTCGATGAGGATAATTTAAAAGTAGTTAAAAATTATTTTACTGATATCACATCTTATGTATTAGAAATAGTTGGTTTACCTATAAATTCAATTAATAAAGCTGTAAATCAGATAAATTCTTTAATTTTCATTTATAGTAATAATAAAAATTTGAGCTTAGAAAATAGAGAACTCTATAAGTGGAAAGACCTAGCACAAAAATTATTAGTAGAAAATGAAGAATTAAAAAAGTTATTGAACGGCGTTAATAATATACCTAATAATTTTGTAACAGCTAAAGTAATCTCCAATTCTTCTGGAAGTTATATTAAAACAATTACACTAAATGTAGGAACTAAGCATGGGTTAAGCATAGGTAATGCAGTTACAAATAATTGGGGCATGATTGGTCGTGTAATAGAAGTAGGAAAAAAATCAGCTAGAGTATTATTAGTTACAGATATCAATTCACAAATACCTGTTTATTTTGAAAAATCCAAACATAAAGCAATAGTAATAGGAAATAATTCTGATTTATTAGAAGTAAGATATTTAAAATCCAGAGTTAAACTATATGATAAAGAGAGAATAATTACTTCTGGTGAAGGAGGATTATTACCAAGGGGATTGCCTGTGGGCTTATATATAGAAAATCTTAATAATGAAAGTAATAAGATCAAAGTACTTCCAACAAGGAACTGGGATTTAGTAGATAGTCTTAATGTAATAATTTTAGATAAAGATAGAGAATTAAAATAAATAATGCAAAATAGAAATTTAGCCATTATAACTATTATTTTATTAATAATTATAGGTAGTGTTTTTATACCACCTAGTGGATATAGTTTTTTATCTCCAAATCTTTCGATAGCAGGCATAATTTACTGGATAATTAAAAAGAAATGTCCTCTTAATAATTATTTTATTTTTTTTTTAGGACTATTAAATGACTTATTTGTAGGTACTCCTATAGGAAGTAGTTCATTATTTTATTTTATAGTAAAAGAAAGTATTTTTTTATTAGAAATAAGACTTAAAAAAAGTGGAATAATATTTGATTTAGTAAAATATATTTTTGGTCTTACAGTTTATTTTTCTTTTGTATATATATTCATAATAATTTACTTTTCTAATAATCCATCGATTGATTATTTTTTAATGAATTATTTATTAACATTATTTATTTTTCCTGCAATTTATATAGTTTTAAGTTGGATAGAAGGTAAAATGAGACAAGATCTGGCATGAGGGAAAATAATAAAAACAAGTTTGATAAGATAAACAGAAGAATTTTTTTATTTGTTATTTTTAAGCTTTTTTCAGTTACTTATATTATAGAAAGATTATATAATTTACAAATAAGACAATCAGAAAAGTTTAAAAAACTAGCAGAAAATAATAGAATTAATTCTATGTTTATAATACCTGCAAGAGGGATTATATATGATAGAAATAATCTTATTCTTGCAGAAAACATAGAACAATATCAATTAATTTATAGATATTCTAATACTAAAGATAAGTATGACCATTTAGTGAAAATTTTTAAGTATATAAATTTAGAAAAAAATAAAAAAGAAAAGCTATTAAAAGAGATTAGTTTAATAAAAAATGATTTTTTACAAATTATTATAAAAAATGATTTATCATGGAAAGAACTAGCACAGATATCTTCTAATATTACAGAATTAAGAGGTGTATTTATAGAAATGATATTGCGAAGATCATACAATTCTTTTTCCTCATCACATATAGTAGGATATGTTAAGACACCTGATAAGAAGGAATATCCTAAATTAGCGAATGTTCCTGGAACCGTAGTGGGTAAAATAGGTATAGAGAAATCATATGATAAAAAACTTCAAGGTAAGTTTGGGATTAAAAAAGAAGAGGTAAATGCTCATGGTAGAGTAGTGAAAGAAATTTCTAGAGTAGATGGAATACCAGGTGAGGATATAAATATTTCTATTTCAAAAGAATTACAAGATTTTTGTTATGAAAGGCTAGAAGATAACTCAGGCTCTATAATTGTGCTTGATGTTAGAAATGGAGAAGTTCTTTCTATGGTTTCTAAGCCGTCTTTTAATTCCAATGATTTTATTAAAACAATGTCGACGGAAAAATGGAATAATATTATTAATAATGAACTCAACCCCATGTTTAATAGATCTAGTTTAGGTACATATCCTCCTGGTTCTATTTTTAAATTAATAGTTAGCATTACTGCTCTTAATGAAAAGAACTTTAATCCAAATAAAAAATATTTTTGTAATGGTGGTTATAAGTTTGGTAATCAAATTTTTCATTGCTGGAAAGAAGATGGACATGGTTTTGTAGATTGTCAGGAAGCTATTTCCATGTCTTGTGACTGTTATTTTTATGACTTATCTTTAAATTTAGGTATTGAAAAAATATCAGAAACAGCAAAAGCATTTGGCTTGGGTGAAAAGTATTTAGATGAAACTTTTCCAGCATCAAGTGGTAATATACCTAATAAACAATGGAAAAAAAACAACCTCCAATCAGAGTGGACTAAAAGTGATACTATAGTAGCTTCAATAGGCCAGGGTTTTGCATTAGCTAGCCCAATACAGTTAGCAGTTATGATTGCTAGAATTTGTACAAATGGAGAGTTGGTAAAACCAACTATTATTAAAAATAAAGAATCTAAAAAGCAATTTCAAAAAATTTCCTTATTAGAAGAAAGAGTTTACTCATATGTAAAAAAAGGAATGCATGATACTGTAAATAATATAAACGGTACTGCTTACCAATCTAGAGAAATTAAATCTAATTATTACATGGCTGGTAAGACTGCAACATCGCAAGTAAGAAGAATTACAATGAGAGAAAGAGAAGAGGGAATAATAAAAAATGAGGATTTACCGAGAAAAATGAGAGATCATGCTCTATTTGTAGGATATTTTCCACATGATAAGCCTAGGTTTGCTTTTAGTATAGTAGTAGAACATGGTGGAAGCGGATCAAAAATAGCAGCTCCTATAGCAAGAGATATTTGTAAAGAACTTATAAAAATAATATGAATTTTTTAGAGTCTAAATCATCAAGTAAAAATAAATTTTTACAATACTGTAAAAATATAAATTGGGAAGTAATTTGTATTTTATTTTTATTCTTTTTAACAGGTTGTACTATTTTATATTCTGCCTCAGGTGGAGACTTAAATCCATTAGTTAAAAATCATATAATTAAATTTATATTTTCTTCTATATTTTTTATTTTTATATTATTAATAAATTATAAATTTATTAAAAAACTTAGTTTTTTCTTTTATTTAATTAGTATAGTCTCTTTAATTTTTTTAATTTTTTTGGGAATAGAAAGTGCTGGAGCAAAAAGATGGATTAGTCTAGGCTTTTTTTCAATTCAGCCATCTGAGTTTGCTAAAATATTTTTGGTCTTAGCAATAGCTAAATATTATAGTGAAGTAGCATATATTAAAAATAACTCCTTGATTAAAAGTATATTCCCAATTTTACTAATTATAGTGCCATTTTTGTTAATAGTTAACCAACCAGACTTAGGAACAAGCCTACTTTTAGTGGCTGTTGGCTTGAGCATTATAATTGTTTCAGGTATTAATGTCTGGTTAATAGTAATTGGTTTTATTTCTTTTATATCTTTAATACCCTTAACATGGAACTTATTACATAATTATCAAAAAAATAGAATACTTACATTTTTAAACCCTGAAAATGATCCTCTTGGTAGTGGTTATCATATAGCACAATCAAAAATAGCAATAGGTTCAGGAGGTTTTATCGGAAAGGGATACATGTTGGGTAGTCAAAGTCAACTTGAATTTATACCTGAAATACATACAGATTTTGTATTTTCAATATTCTCAGAAGAATTTGGTTTTCTTGGCTCTATTATAATAATTTTATTACATTTTTACTTATTTTTTTATGGAATGAAGTCCAGTTTTTATGCAGAAAATGAGTTCGATAAATTAGTAGTATTTGGCTTGACTGTTAATTACTTTTTTTATTTTTTAATTAATATTTCTATGGTAATAGGTCTTGTTCCAGTAGTTGGAGTACCCTTACCTATTATTTCTTATGGTGGCAGTTCTATGTTAGCTGTTATTATTTCTTTTGCTATTATACAAAAAATAAATATAAACAGAAAACTAACTAATTAATCTCTTTTAACTTTTTTTCCATAGTTTTAATTTGTTCTTCTGAAAGATTCATATCTCTAGCTATTTTGGTAAGTTTATTTCTTTCTGAAGAGCTTATAACACCGTCTTGCAAAGCTTTAGATAATTCATTTTCATATTGGGCTTGTCTTCTTTTTAGTTGATCAGTGAAACCTGATGCAAGTATACCTGATGGTAGGGCAACTACACCAATGCCGATTATCGCTATTATAGCACCAAAAAACTTCCCCATACTGGTAATGGGAGTAACGTCTCCATATCCTATGGTAGTAAGAGTCGCAATTGCCCACCACATTGCTTCAGGTATAGAACTAAATTTATCAGGCTGAGCATCTTTTTCAAATAAATAAATACCAGTCGAAGCTATAAGCATGGCTATAGTTAGCAAAAACATTGCAGCAAGAAATGATTGTTTTTCTTCTTTTAAAACTCCTAATAATAGATTCATTACTTTAAAATATCTACTAAACTTTAAAAGTCTAAGCATTCTAAGAGCTCTTAAAATTCTTAAGTCTACCTCAAATATCATAGGAAGTAATCCAGATAATACCGCTAATAAATCAATAATTGCTGGCCAAGTAGAAGCATACTTTAATCTTGTTAAAAGTTTATTATTTTTAACCTTTTCTTCAACACAAACCCAAATTCTTAAAATATATTCTATAAGAAAAACTACAGTTGAAAATCTTTCAAAAATTAAAAACTCTACTGCATATTTGGAATATATACTATCTACTGTTTCTAATAGTACAGCCACAATGTTAAAAATTATTAGGGTTATAAGAAAAATATCAGTATAAAAACTAACTTTGTCATTAGAATTACCTTTTTTCTAGTATTTCCCAAATTCTTTTTCTAATAGACTTTTTATTCATTATTTATTTTATTTGCAGAGCCTTGAATTGCTATGGCACCAATATTTTCATAATCATTTTTATTTTCGTTAATCATATTTTCTAATTTTTTTTTTATTTTTTCTTCTGCTTGTTCTTTAGAGTCTGCAGTAATTGTAATATTTCCGTTAATTATCCACTTTACATTATATTGCATTTTTTACTCCGTTTGAGTTGTTTTTTTTAATGTTATAATTTTACTAAAAATTTCATTGGCCTCATTTTGTATTTCATCTAGATCTTTTTTTCTAATTTTATTAATAATTGAATTTCTTGCTTTATTACTATTAGTTATATTTAAAGCAGATGCTACAGATAACCATAAATATGAATTATTATAATCTGGTTTTTTAGGAAAGGTTAAATACCATTTTGCAAGCGGTATAACAGCATATATTTTTCCTTCATTAACTGCTTTTTCTAAATAATCTTTTACTTCGCTTTCTATTTCTACTTTATTCATATCATTAACTCTTTTTTGATTATTTTTCATTAGTTTTTCAGCTTTTTTTTGACCATTTAGCATAGATATAATAGACCAATAATAAGCTCTATTAAAGTTTTGAGGAATTCCTTGGCCCTTATAATGCATTACAGCTAAATTATATTGAGATTTAGCTTCACCTAAATCTGATAACTTATTAAATTTATTTAGTGCTTGTTCATAATCATTTTTTCTATAAAAAATGACAGCGTTCTCAAACTCTTTTTTAATATCAAATTTTTTAATTGGCAAAATTACTTCATTAATGTCATTAGTTAATATAACTTGACAAGAGCAGGTGTTTTCTAGCTTATAATATTCTTTCATTTTTTCGCATCCGCTTACTGCTGCTATCTGTGATGCCTTTTTATTCGGTATATTTTGACTATAACCTAGTGCATCAAACATACCTGTTTTCAAAAAATTTTCAGTTAAACTGCTCCAATCAATACAAGCAGCACCTGATCTATTTTCTAATAGATCCTGAAATGAAATATCCCATTTATTCATACTTCTTATGTAAGTATTTACTATATCATTTTTAATAGTTTCTTTATTTCTATTTTCTAGGTCTGGTATTTCCGCATAAATGTATTTTATTAATAAAAAAAAATATATAAAAGTTCTAAAAAATATCATTACCTTCCTGCTATCATGACAAGCTGTAAATGTAGTACTCTCATTTTAAATTTAATATTAGGCTTTTTTTCATAAACTACAATTCTGGGTCTATCGGAATTAGGCTTTTGAAATTCTAATGTCATTCCTTCTGGTAAAAATATTCCATGATATTCTAGTGTTTTTTGAGGCTCATTTTTAAAAGCATCCCTAAATTCAGCATCTATCCATATTCTTGCGAGCACTCTACCTAAAACATCAGGTAGAATAGATTGAACATCTTTTCTATTACTTAAATAAATAGTTTCATCAACTAAGGAGAAAGGAGTTTTTAATTCCCCTTTTTTAACAGGAACAGGTAGAGTATTTTTCTTGACTGGAACTATGTTTTTTTCTTCTTTTTTACTCATACTAGACTTTTAGTTTTATTGGTATCATTTTTGCAAACATAACAAAAAAAAGGAATATTTTCATATGTTTACTATAACAAGGAATGGATTAGATGCAATCTCAAAAGATTTAGGTGTTATATCTAATAATATAGCTAATGCAGGGACTAATGGCTTTAAAAGAAGTAGAACTGAATTTGTAGATTTTTACTCAAAGGCACTCTCCGATAGTCCTAATAATAAAGTAGGGTTGGGTTCATTGTTTCAGGGAAGTCAAAAAATTATGAAACAAGGTTCGCCTATTATGACAGGTGGTGCCCTTGATTTAAATATATCTGGAAGAGGATTTTTTATATTATCTCCTAAAATAGGTGCTGATCCTAGGTTTACTAGGGATGGTTCATTTAGTTTAGATGCCTCTGGAAATTTAATAACGACTGATGGGTTTAATGTAGCAGGCTACAAAAGAGATGAATTAAATGGATTAGTTACCACGTCAGCTGAACCTATAAATATTCCCTTATCAATAGAGAATATAGAAGGTAGAACCGTTAGTCTTACAGGAATTAATATTGATGCATATGGTAACATAGAGACAACTTATGGTTTAAATAATATTGTACTAAGAGGAAAAATAGCTTTAGCTAAATTTAATAATGATACTGAATTAAAATCAGTAGGATCAAATGCTTTTCAAGCAACAAGTAAGAGTGGGCTACAAGTATTAGGTGCACCACTTGAAGGCAATTTTGGAGAAATTATGTCTGGTGCATTAGAAAGTTCTAATACAGATATAACTAATGAAATGGTTTCTATGATGAGAACACAACAAGCTTTTAATGGAAATGCAAGAATTATGCAAACTAGCGTTGATATTACAAGAAGGTTAATGGATTAACATTATATTATAGGAAATATTAATTTCAAATTTATAATTTCTAGCCTTAAATCTTGATCTATACTTAATACACCATGATTATTTACTGCTAAAGGCTTATTTAAAGATAAAATAATTTTTAGCTTTTTGCTGTTATTTTTATTCAAAAATTTATCTAAACTATTTAGTATATTTTCAAATTTTTCTTTTGAAAAATTTATCTCACCTATCATCACTGGTTTATCCACATTAATACTTATATAACTTATAGATGAGTTTAATATTTTTTTTAAAACTAAATCGCATCTGCCTCTAGCAATATTTAGTAAATCACAAGAGAATAATAAAACATCACTATTTTTATTAATATCTAAGTTAAGTTCAGATTTTGAAACAAGCATTTCTAAATTTTTTACTTGCAGCCATTCACTCATAGTTTAAATAATATTTTTAATTTCATTTCTTAATTTTTTTATAGCAGCAGTTTTTATTTGTGAAATTCTACCGTTAGTTAATTCCAAAATTTTTGCTATCTCGTATACATTAAGTTCTTCTACGTAGTAAAGTTGTATTACCAATGCCTCAACTTTTTCAAGCTTTTTTAGTGCTTTAAGTAAAGCATCTCTTAATTCTAACTCATTAAATTTTTCTTCAGGATCATTTTCCTTAGACAAAAACCATATTGAAAACTCATCGTATACCGCATCTAAGTTCTCTAATTTATTTACTGCAAATTCTTCTTTCCATTTATTTAATTCATTTATATTTATATCAAGTTCTTGTATTAACTCATAGTCATGTGGGTCTCTATTTAAATTTTTTTGTAACTTTTCAAATGCTTTATCATATTTTTGCTTATTAGCTATTGTAGTTCTGCATAAGTTTGAATTTTTTCTCAAAAAATCAACTATTTCTCCTTTTATTCTGATACGTGCATAACTTGAAAATGTAACACCTGGCTTTTCTATAAAGCTATCTGCTGCTGTTACTAAGCCAAGCATTCCTATTTGAATGAGGTCATCTATTTCTATAATATTTTTTACTCTGCCATGATAATACCAAGCAATTTTTTTTACTAGGTTTAAACAGCTTTTAATTAATGTTTCTTTATTTTCCGAGTTAATACTTTGATAGGATATGGCCATTTATTTAATTTTCTATATTGTTAAAAAATTTTATTCCATTATGTATATTTTTAGAAGCATTATTTATGTTTGTAGAAAGTCTGTTAAATAAGCTTATTACACTTTTGTTTTTCTTATTTAATACTATTGGTTGTTTTTTTAAGACAGAGTCTTTAATTTCTTTAATATTTAATAAGCTGCCCACATGATCTAAATTGACATCATAAAACTTTGTTACTATGTCTTTAAATTTGTCAAAAACTAGCTTTCCTTGATGTTCACTATTTACCATATTTGTAACAATACAAAACTCTTTAAACTTTAATTCCAAATTACAAGCTTTTATTAAAGTAAAAGCGTCCATAAAACTGGTAGGTTCATTAACTAATACTATTAATATTTTATCTGATGCAGATATCATATTGAGTGCCATCTCATCGGCTCCAGCACTTACATCCACAAATAAATGATCAATTTTTTTTGATAGTGTATCAAAACTTCTAATAAAATTAAATTTTTTCTTTTTATCAATACTTAAAAGTTCAGTAATGCCTGATCCGCCAGATAGAAATTGAATATTATTGGGTCCTTTAACTATTGCACTTTCTAAATTAAGACTTCCTTCAATTACATCCCGTACTGAGGTTGCAGGGTTTATTCCTAATAATATATGAGCATTTGCCATGCCCATATCTGCATCTAATAACAAACAATTACTAGACTTAGCTTGTGTAAGAGCTAAATTTACAGATAGTGTTGTTTTGCCAACACCACCTTTGCCACTTGCGATAGCTAGTGTTTCTGACATATTTTTTCCTAAAAGTTTTCTTTCATATATTTAGCTAAAATATCTGAATTAGTAAATAATAATGAATCAACTATAGATCTAGTACCACTTACTAAGCCAACTTTACCTTTTAATTCTGCTATTTTGCTCATTGCCATACTAGATAAATTACATTCATCAGATTTAGTCAAAGCTATGATAGGTCTCTGTGCTTTAATTTTTTTCCATGTATTTTCTATCATTTCTGTTGACGAGCCGCTTTGCAAACAAAGAATAGAGCATATATTATTATCACCATGGCGAGCCTCCAAGTTTTCTATAATTTTATTTCCTGTTTCAATATCACCAGCTAAATCTACAACTATTTTAGAATTATCATTTAAAATCATTGTGTCAGATAAATCTCCATTTTTTAATTGATTGGTAATTGGTATATTAAGTAATCTAGCAAAAGATTTTAAATCTTCAGAAGCAGATTTACTGTTTCTACACAATTCAGCTAAAACTATATTATTTCTTCCTAATTTATCTACAATTGCTGAAGCTATTTTTGCAGTCATAGTAGTTTTACCAGTACCAGATGTACCTGTCACTAGTATCAATTTAGAATTAAAAATTCTTTCAGGAAATGGGGAGGATAAATTTTCTGATAAGTTTCTAAAAAAATTAACTCGTGCTTCTTCATAACTATTATTTAGATTTTTATCTAAAAACTTCTCTAATATTTTATTAGAAAACCCTAATTGTTTTAATTTTAAAAAATTAGAAAAGTTGTAGTTTTTATAGTTATCTGTAACATAAATATTCTCAAGTTTTTTATCAATTTTTTCTAAGAGAATGCCCATTTCTTCTTTTATTATATCTTTATAATTTAAACCTAAAATGTTTGAAGAAGATGTTTTATCTTCACTTAATTTTTTCTGAGGATTATTTATTATATTACTTTTAATATTCAGTTTTCCAGAATTAAATTTATAAATATTAGCAAACTTCTTTTTATCATACCTTTTTTTAACAGCATCTTTTGCCTTCTTAGAATTAGAAGCAGTTATTGAAACTTGCCCTTTAATTTTTTTAGTAGATAAAATGACACAATCTTCTCCTAACTCTCTAATTACTTTTTCCATCGCAGTAGCAGTATCTTTAGCTTTAATTATAGTAGTTCCATTAATCATTTATTATTCTCCTCTAGTAGTTTATTTTCTATAGTTGCAATTATATTTATTCTTCTGGTTTCAGGTAGTTCTGTAAAAGCTAAAACATTAAGATCTTCAATATTTTGTCTAATTAAATTAGCTAAATCTTTTCTAATTATTGGAGATGTGAGCAATATACAATTGTCTCCTTTTGATGATGCTGTTTCATAAGCTTGTGCAATAGCTTTAAGCATGTTTTTTGTAAATGTTGGATCCAATGTAATACCTGTAGTATTTTTCTCTTTTAGAGCATTTATAATAATTTGTTCCATTTCCGGAGAAAGTGTTATTACAGATAACTCTTTATTTATAGGACATATTTTTTGTATAAGAAGTCCTACCAAGGCTGGTCTTATAATTTCTGCTATTTCTACAATAGACATTTTAGAAATATTGATATTAGACAAAAGTTCTAGAACTCTTTTTAAATCAGTTATAGGTACTGACTCTGCAAGCAATATTTTTAAAATACCCGTTAATTGATTTAAAGGAAGAATTTTAGGTATAACAGTTTCCACTAACTTAGGTGAAGATTTTTGCAGGTTATCTAATAAATCTTGAACTTCATCTTGACCTATTAAGTCACCAGCATGTTTAATTAATAATTGATTTAAATGAGTAGCAATTACAGCTTCTGGTGTAACTATCATATAACCTGAAGCTTCTGCTTTATCTTTATTAAATTTATCTATCCAGACAGCATCCATATTGAATGATGGATCTTTAACTTCAATTCCAGCAATTTTAATATCACTATCTGAGCCTGGAATAGCAAGAAGTTTATCTGGAAAAACTTGATTTTGTCCAATAACAGTATGTCCTAGTTTTATAGTATACTCGTCTGCACCAAGGTTTAGATCATCAGTAATTCTGGCTGTAGGTACTATGAAGCCAAGGTCCTTAGAAACTTGTCTTCTTACACCAGTTATTCTTGATATTAATGGACCTGTATTATCTTTATCTACAAGCTTTATTAAACCATAACCTAATTGAATAGATATTGATGAATTATCTGCTATTTCATTTAAATTTATTGTGTCTTTATCTTCTTCATTATTTTCTTCTTCTATTTTTAAACTTTCTTCTATTTCATCTTTTTTACTTTTTTTCAAAAGATAATATCCTATTCCTCCTGCAAAAAAAGCACTTATAATAAATAGTAAGTTTGGCATACCAGGAATGAAACCTATTAAAAGTAAGACGCCAGCAGCTGGAAACCAAGCTTTAGTCATACCAACTTCTTGAGAAATTTGATCTGATAAGTCAAAATTAGATGATATTCTTGTAACTATAACTGCTGTTGCCATTGCAAGTAATAAAGATGGAATTTGAGCTACTAATCCATCACCTACAGATAGTATTACATAATTTTCTGCTGCATTAGTGAATGATAAATCATGCTGAGTAGTTCCTATTATTAGGCCGCCTACAACATTAATGATTAAAATTAAAATTGCAGCAATTGCATCTCCTTTAACAAACTTTGATGCTCCATCCATTGCTCCATAAAAGTCTGCTTCCTTTTCTATACTTTGTCTTTTTTCTTTTGCTTCCTCACTACTAAGCACACCTGCTCCTAAGTCAGCATCAATTGCCATTTGTTTGCCTGGCATTGCATCTAAGGTAAATCTAGCAGAAACTTCAGATACTCTTCCTGCCCCCTTAGTAATTACTACTAGGTTGATTATTATTAAGATAGCAAATACAAATATACCAACTACATAATCACTACCAATAACAAAGTTTCCAAAAGCTTCAATAACATTTCCTGCAGCATCAGTTCCAGTATGTCCTTGGCTTAATACTATTCTTGTAGAAGCAACATTAAGACCTAATCGTAAAACCGTGGCAAATAATAATACAGTAGGAAAACTTGAAAAATCTAAAGGCTTAAAAGTTTGTAAGGCAACCATTAATACTATTAATGAAATTAATATATTTGAAGTAAAGAAAACATCTAATAAGAATACAGGAAGAGGAATTACCATCATTGTCATCAATATGAGAATACCAACAGGTAAACTAATACTTGAGATTAATTTAGTTACTATATTTCTATTTTTTTTTACTGTATCCATAACTTAATTCAAAAAATTGACACTTTCCTTAAAATATTAATAATATTTAATAAAAAATTTATCATTTATGAAGAGAAGCAAGATTTATGCCACTAAAAAAAAAAATAACAATTAAAATAGTATCGATGCCTTAGCTTTTTATTTTTGGCATATTATATGCAAGAAATATTTCAAAATTTGGAGAAATATTATGATTAAGTACTTTTATATTTTTATTTTATTAGGTGTTCTGGCTTCAGGCTGTTCTAATCAGTATACAGGGTTAGGTTTCCCATATTCAAATCAAGATAAACAGGCAAGAATAGAAAACATAGAAATTCCTGAAGAAGGTCAGGATGTTATCAAAGCTACAGAGGAAATTTTATCTGCTTCAGTTGAAAAGATACCGACTATAACTGCAATAGGTTATGCGGTAGTATCAACACAACCAGGTAAAAACGTTGCGCAAAAAAGATTAATGGCTATCAGGGCAGCAAGAATGGCTGCAATGAGAGAGTTAGCAGAACAAATACATGGATTAAAAGTAGATTCTAGAACTACTGTTATAGATTTAGTAACTCAAAACGATACTTTTAGAACTATGGTACAAGGAACAATTAGAGGTGCAAAAACTGTAAGAATTAATCCTACTGGTGATGACACTTATGAAACAGTATTAGAAATTGATAGAGAAATTATGTTATTACTACTAAGAGAAGCTAGAAGTATAAAGGCATAAACATGAAAAGTATCTTTTTCATAATAGTATCTTTTTTTTATTTTTCATATAATGCTTTTGCAGAAAATACAATAGTTAAATCAGGAAAATATTTAACTAAAACTTTAGAGAATATAGTACCTGTCAATCTGATAAAAGAGATTGGAAAAAAAATAACTAAAATAGGTGGAAAAGAAATTTTTTTTGGAGCAACTGCTGCAGGTATTTTATCTGAAGGTTTAACAGATTATGATAATACTGTTTCTAACTCTGAAGAAATAATTGCAACTAATAATTTAATAAAGGTATACGCAAAAGGTCAAATTAATCTTGACGGTATTGATGAAAATTTGGCTAAAAGAAGAGCTCTAGAGGATGCTTTATATTTTGCATCAATGAAAGCAGGAGCAGAAGTTAAGGGTTTTAGTAGTATAGATGAGAAAACAAATCTTAATGAAAATTTTCTAGTTCAACCTGATAATAAGATTTTAGATTATAAAATTTTAAAATCTTACAGGGAAGATCAAAATTATATTGTTGAGGTAGAGGCTGTTGTTGGAAACCTTAATAATTTTGATAGCATATGCTCAAAAAGAAAAATTTTAAATATAAAAGAATTCAAAGGAAATTATATAATAAATACTAATACTCCATCTTGGGCTTATAGTTATATTGATAAAATTTTATATCAAGTAAGAAGACATATGTTAAATAATAAAAACATTAATTACACAAATTATTCTAGTAAAAAATTTGATTTTAATTTTGATAATTTCGATAAGTCATTTGACTATAAAACTTTAGTAAATGGAAGTGATAATCTTAATAATGGTGATTATATTTATATTCCTTCATTCAGTTTAAAAAAATCAAAAATATTCCCAAAGTTTTATCTTGCTAATAATAATGAGAGCTCTAACAATTTAGAAAATCAGTATCTTTTAGATAAGGATGTATTGAGCTTTTACAGTAAAATAGAAATATATAATGCCATTTCTAATACTTTTGTAGCAGCAGTAGAAAAAAAATACTTTATACCAACTAATATTGACAGTAATTTTGAAATGATTGAGCTTTTTTCAAAAAAAGATCAGAACTTTATTTATAATAAATTAAATGATATCTCTAAAGATATTTATAATACTATTTCTACAAAGTTATTTTGCGAACCAATAGTTGCGGAAATTAAAATTGTTAATAATCAACTAGAAGTTCCATTAGGTCAAAAACAGGGGCTTAGAGTAAATCAACTTGCGGTATTAGAGGATAATGTTACTAACAGCACCACTATGCTATCAATTAGTAAGTTAGATAATAATAGAGCAACATTATCACCTTTAAATTCTCAATTAAAAATTAATAGTTTCTTGGGAAAAGAAGCTAGATTCTTGGAGTAATCATTATGAAAAATCTTATTTTTTGTTTACTTTTTTTAAATTATTACACTAGTGGTTCTTTATTTGCTGAACCTTTTGTAGTTTATGAATATTCTGAAAACTCTTCTAATAACAGCAACAGCCAAAACTTTCATGAAAATGAAAATTATAGCACATACTATAAAATTAAAAAGAATGATAGTTTATCTGGTATTTTAGATAAATTTTATAGTTCAAAAAATTTAAACTTGAATGTTGTTAAGTCAGCAGTGGTACTTAAAAATAAACATGCATTCGTTAGAAATAATGCTAACTTTATGTTTGCAAATAAAAAGTTATATTTGCCATCAGTAAATGAAATTAAAGATATGATTTACAAAAATGTGAATAAAAAAAGAAATGTTTCTAATGAATTTTCTAGAGAACAAGATATTTATTACTTTGGGAATTAGATGCTCGTAAAAAAATTAAATATAATATTTTTTTGTTTTTTGTTAGGAAATGCCTACGGACTTAGTAATTCAGAAATAAATGAAGCTATAAAAAAATACTTGAAACAAAACGACATATCTCAAAGTTTTAGTATAAATAAAAAACTTAAGTTACCTAATTGTAAAAAAAATATAGAGGTTGAAAAAAGGTTTGATTCATATAAAACTATCAAAATAATTTGTCCTCAGGAAAATTCATGGACATATAATGTTAGAATAAAAATTCAAAATGTTAAAAAAAAGCCTACACATAAAAAAAAACAAAAAAATACGGAAGTAAGTTTAATTAAAGTAAATAAAAACCTTAAAAAAAATCAAATTATTACTGAAAATGATATTTATTTAACAAAAACTAATAAAAAAGGTGCTAGTAATTATTTTTCTAATAAAAAAAAGGTTTTAGGAAG
The DNA here is from genome assembly GCA_902547175.1 of Rhodospirillaceae bacterium. Next base: position 22,494 of record CACCMS010000008.1, read on the forward strand.
AAAAACTAAAGTTTCTTTAAGAGAAGGGCAGATTTTGAGAGATAGACATATAAAAAAAAATTGGACTATACAAGAAGGACAGAAAATAATCATTGAAAATAATAAATCAAAAATACAGATTCTAATTGATGGAATAGCACTAAATTCTGCTATGAAAGGAGATTATGTAGAAGTCCTCAATAAAAGTACTGGAAAACCAATAAAAGCTTGGGTAAAAAATAATAAAAAAGTTTCAATTTTTCGCTAAATATTTTATGAACTTAGTCGTTAATAGCAACATGGAGATTATAAATGATAGATAAATTAAGTAATATAAATGCAGGAAATAGACAGAATCAAAGGGTTTCTGATGAGATTAGAAATAAAGAGACTAATATCAAGGTTTCTAAAAATACTCAAATTAATTCTGAAAAAACTAATGATCAAGTGAAAATTAATTCGGAATTAAAAGTTAAAGATATGAGTGCAGAGGCTCCTATTGACTCGGTTAAAGTAAGTGCTATTAAAGAAGCTATTGCTAGAGGAGATTATCCAGTAGATTTAGATAAAGTAGCAGATGCATTATTACAAGCTTATTCAGATATTAAGTAATTCTGTGTTAACAGATATTAAAAATTCTCTGGACCAATTGGAAGCATCATTTAAATCAAATGCAAGTACTGTTAAAGATTCCTCTAAAAAGCTGGACATGATATTGAGTGAATTAAAAAGTAAATCACTTAAAGAAGAAATAAATCAGTTTAATGAACTTGAAAGTATTACAAGATTAATTGAAAAACTATCAATCTTAAATGAATATAAGTTGAATTTATTCAAGGATTTCTTTTCATATACAACTCAAAAAAAATAATTATACATTCAGATTAAATTTTCTATAATAAAGTATGGAAAATCTTGATTTTGTAAAACTATACTGTTTTTTATCTTTTATTATTATATTGTTATTATGGAAGTTTTGGAAAGATTTTGAATTTAAAAATAAATATTTCGCTGAAGTTAAAAAGTCTAATGAAAATCAGACTGCTCTTTTAAAGGAAATTGAAGCTTTATCATTGGAAATAAGTGATAATTCAAATAAAATAGACAACCTTGCTAGTTATTTAAAAAGGTTAGATCAAAATGCTTCTAGATTAGCTGATGATATTCGAGGCGAACAGGCTATGACAAAAGCTATAGAGATGGCAAGAAGAGGACAAGATCATTTAGATATTATAAAAGCCACTGGCTTAAGTAATGAGGAGGTAGAAGCCATAATTCATTCTCATAAAGATAATTAATTTTCTTGAATATTAACAAAAAATATTTTTATGCATTAGGTACAATGAGTGGAACTTCATTTGATGGAGTGGATGCTGCGATTATAAAAACGGATGGGCAACATTTTATAAAAAGATTAGAAACTAGCTTTATTAAATATAGTAACAGTGAAAAAGTTCTTTATCAAAATTCTATCTTAAAAAATTATAAAAAAATAACAAACGCTATAGATAATAAACATAAACAAGTCATTGAAAAAACTATTAAAAAATTTGGTAAAAAAATTGATATAATTGGATTACATGGGCAAACTTTTTTTCATAACCCTAATTCAGGTTGGACATGGCAATATATAAATTCAAAAAAAATTATGCGATACTTTAAAACGAATGTAGTTAGTGACTTTAGAGTTGCTGATATAAATAAAGGAGGTGAAGGGGCGCCATTAGTGCCTATTTTTCATAAAAATTTAATATTGCAAAAAAATTTAGATTTACCTGTAGGAGTCTTAAATATTGGAGGAGTATCAAATATTACTATTATTCAAAATCAAAATAACTTTTTAGGTTTTGACACTGGTCCAGGAAATGGTCCTTTGGATTTATTAGTTAATAATAGATTGAAAATATCAATGGATAACAATGGAAGTATTGCTAATCGAGGTCGAATAAATAATAAAATTAAAGAGAAAACTTTTAATTTATTTAAAAAATATTTTCAAACTATATCATTTGATCGTAGTAGTTTAGATAAGCTTTTTTTAACTTATATGGCTTCTTTAGACACTAAAGATGCTCTAGCTACACTAATTGATATTATAACAGAAATTATTTATGTAAAAATTAAAGAATACAATTTAAAAAAAATAATAGTTACTGGAGGGGGTAGAAAAAATCAAGTTTTCATAAAAAGTTTACAAAGTAAGTTTGAAGCTAAAGTTTTAATTGCTGAGAACATCGGTTTAGATGGGGATAGTTTAGAAGCAGAAGCATTTGCTTATTTAGCAGTAAGAAGCATATTAGGAAAACATTATACTTTTAAAAATACTACAGGTGTGAGTAAAAGCTCTACAGGTGGTATATTATTTTATTATAAAGATTAGGGACTTGATACTAGGGTCTTGGATACATATTTTTTTATATTGTTATTAACAATATCTAGTTTATCTGTAAAAAAATGATCAGCTCCTTTAACCTTAGAATATTTGATGCTGATAGAGCGTTGGGCATCTAACTTGTTTGCGAATAAAGCCACATCAGTTTCATTAACAATATCATCATTATCTCCTTGCATAATCATTCCTGAAACTGGACAAGGCGCTAAAAAACTAAAGTCATACTTATCAGCTGGTGGAGATATTGCAATAAAATTTTGGATTTCAGGTCTTCTCATTAGTAAATTTAAAGCTATAAAAGCGCCAAAGGAAAAACCTACTACCCATACTTTTGTGCTTTCTGAATTATTTAATAAAAGCCAGTCTAAAGCACACGCTGAATCTGTCATTTCACCTATTCCTTCTTCGCCAGAATATTCTCCTTCACTTTTTCCTACTCCTCTATAGTTGAAGCGTAGTACAGAAAAACCTATTGATGTAAAAGTTTTGAAACAATTATAAATAACTTTATTATTCATACTACCTCCGTGAGCGGGGTGAGGGTGTAATAATATTACTAGAGGTGGGTTATTATTAGGTCCTTTATTATATCTACCTTCAAGTCTTCCTTCTGGTCCAGGTATTGTTACTTCATGCATAATTTTTAATTGTATTTAAATTCTTACTATTTATACTAATATTACTTAATTCTAATATATTACTTCATTTAAGTCTTATGTTCAATTTAATTAAAAGTATAAAAAAGAGAGACCCAGCAGCTAATAATTATTTAGAGATTATACTATTATATCCAGGTTTTCATGCTTTATGTCTTCACAGAATAGCAAATTTATTTTGGAAAATAAAATTAAATTTTATTGCGAAAGTAATTGCATACCTATCTAGAATGATTACTGGTATAGAGATTCATCCAGCAGCAAAAATTGGAAAAAATTTATTTATAGATCATGGCCTTGGAGTAGTAATTGGCGAAACCTCTATTATAGGTGACAATGTACTTATTTATCATGGTGTAACCTTAGGTGGAACTAGCTTAAAAAAAGGAAAAAGACATCCTACTATCAATAATGATGCAATTATTGGAGCAGGAGCTAAAATACTAGGTCCTATTAATATAGGAAAACAATCAAGAGTAGGGGCAAATGCTGTAGTGACTAGAAATGTTGAAAATTTTACTACAGTTATGGGAATTCCTGCTAAAGTCATAAAAAAAAATGATAAGAAAAATAATAAAAGCTTTACTCCTTATGGGACCCCAGTTGATTTAGACTATAATAATGAGTTAAATTAACTATTATTAAAGTATGAGATTTTATTTAGATTATAATGCATCTGCTCCTATGGATGATAGGGTTAAAAGTTATTTAGTAGAAATAATGGATATGCATGGAAACCCATCTTCTGTTCATACAAAAGGTAGAGAGTTAAAAAACATATTAGAAATATCAAGGCAAAGAATCGCGGTATTAACTAATTGTAGTCAAAAAAATGTAATATTTACTTCTGGAGCTACTGAGGCTAATAACTTAGCACTTAATGGGTATAAAAAGAGAATAGTATCTTCTATAGAACATGAATCTATAAAAAAACAAAAAAATACTATGCTTATTGATGTAAATAAAGAAGGCTATATTGATTTAGTTATGTTAGAGAATGTATTAAAAAGCATAAGTAATAAAAAAGAAATTATTGTATCAGTAATGTTTGCAAATAATGAAACTGGTATAATTCAACCTATAGAAAAAATTATAAAAATCACAAAAAAGTATAAGGTTACTTTTCATACTGATGCAGTTCAAGCAGTAGGAAGAATAAGTATTAATTTTTTAAAATTAGGAATTGATATGATGACTATTTCTTCTCATAAAATAGGCGGCCCTGCAGGAGCTGGTGCTTTAATAGTAGCTTCAAAGAAGCATATTCTAAAACCGCTATTACATGGAGGTGATCAAGAAGATAGTTTAAGGTCAGGTACAGAGCCAATTTTAGCAATTGCTGGATTTGGGCAAGCTGCAGAATTATTAGAAGTTCAACAAATAGAAAAACTTAAAGATTTGAGAATGACATTTGAAAAAAAATTAAAAGAAAGTAACCTAGGCATTAAAATTATTGGAGAAAATAGTAATAGGCTACCTAATACATTTATGATGTATACCCCTGGTATAAAAGCAGAAGACTTATTAATAGCACTAGATTTAGAAGGTTTTGATGTAAGCACTGGTTCAGCCTGTTCTTCAGGAAAGGCAGAACCAAGTACGGTATTAAAAAGAATGGGATATTCAAAATTAATTGCATCAGGAGTGATAAGAATAAGTTTAGGACTATATAATGATATTAGTGAAGCTGATATGTTAGTTAATACTTTAAAAAAAATTTTAAAAAGATTTGGAAAAATTTAATATGATATATTTAGATAACCACGCCACAACTCAAGTTGATAGTAGAGTATTTAAAAAAATGGCACCATACTTTACAGAAAAATTTAATAATCCTCATTCACAAAATACAGTTCATAACCGTTATATAATTAAACAAATCTCTAAAGCTAGGTTAATGATTGCTAAGCTTATAGGTGCCAAAAGTGAAGAGATCATATTTACATCTGGAGCTACTGAGTCAAATAATCTTGCAATTAAGGGTTTAAAAAGTCATGTTTTAAGAGGTAAAAATCATTTTATATCTCTTAATACTGAACATAAATGTGTTTTAGAAGCTTTAAGAAAACTTGAAATTGAAGGTGCTAAAGTAACCATTTTAAAAGTAAAAAAGAATGGTTTAATTGATCCGGTTGATATTGAAAAAAGTATTAATAAAAATACTGTATTAGTATCAGTTATGTTAGCAAATAATGAAACAGGTGTTATTCAGCCTGTTAAGGAAATAGGCAGAATATGCAAAGAAAAAAATATATTATTTCATACAGATGCTGCACAGGCAGTTGGTAAAATTGAAATAAATGTTAAAAAAATGAATATAGATATGATGAGTATATCAGCGCATAAATTTTATGGCCCAAAAGGTGTAGGTGCATTGTATATAAGGCAATTTCCAAGAATAAGACTTACACCATTAATCGATGGTGGAGGTCAAGAAATTAGTCTGCGTTCAGGAACCTTACCAGTACCTTTATGTATTGGATTTGGTGAAGCGGCAAAAATATCTATATCAATGCTCAGGAAAGAGAAAGAAAAGACTAAGATACTAAGAGACTATTTTTATAATAATCTTAAAAAAAATATAAAAAATATTTTTATAAATGGGCATATTTCAAAAAGACTGCCAGCTAATTTAAATATTTCAATACCAGGTATTAATTCAGAAGAATTGATAAAAAATTTAAAAAATACTGTGATTTCTTCCGGTTCAGCTTGTACTAGTAATAATATTGAAACCTCATATGTATTAAGTGGAATGGGTTTATCAAGAGAAGTGGTTAATTCGTCTATAAGGGTAGGTATAGGAAGGTATACTACAAAGAAAGATATTAATAAGGCTATTAAAGATATTACAGATACTGTTATAAAGATTAGATCAAATGGTTAAAGTTTTGTATTTAGAGAAAAATATCGTAAAAACTTTTAAAATAGAAAGTAGCAAAACTATATTGGACTTATCAAGAATAGAAAATATACCAATTGAAGGTTCATGTCATGGTTCAATGGCATGTTCTACTTGTCATGTTATTATACATAAAGATTGGCTAACAAAATTGCCTAAACCTTGTATTGATGAAAGAGAAATGTTATCTTTATTACCAAATTATACTAAAAATTCTCGTTTGGGCTGTCAAATTGTAATTACAGAAAACTTAGAAGGCTTACAGTTTAGTCTTCCAAAGGATGTTTAAGCATGCAATTATTTAAAAGAACACCACAAGAAGCATTTCACAATATTGAAAATTTTGATTATAAAGTACACTATATTTCAAACTTATTAAGCTCGAGTAGTGAATACAAGGATTTTAGAATAGCTTATGTTGACGAAAACACTCATTCTAAAATGGCACTTTGTTATTTATACATGGTCATCCTACATGGAGTTACTTATGGAGACATTTAATTCCAATTGCATTAAAACAAGATTACAGAGTATTAGCAATTGATTTACCTGGTTTCGGTAAAAGTGACAAACCCTTAACAGAAGATTTTTTTACTTTTAAAAATTATAGAGATATTCTTCTTAATTTTATAGACCAAATGAGTTTAAAAGATATAACCTTAGTGCTCCACGAATGGGGAGCAACACTAGGTTTAACTCTTCCTATGGAAAATCCAAAAAAATATTTTGGAGTAATTTGTTTCAATGCTTATATAAATAATAATTCAGTTAAACTAGCTTCTAATTATTTGAATTGGATTGAAACTAATATTACTAATGACGATTTAAATGTAAGAGCACTAATGGCTAGAACTAACAGGATCTTAAAATTATCTGAATGTAATGCTTATGAAGCTCCTTTTCCAGATAAAAGTTATAAATTAGCTCTAAAAATGCTACCAAGTATTTTTCCTTTATCTAAAGAATATGAAGGATATGAAATAAGCCTTAAAGCTGAAGGTTGGTGGAAACAAAATACTGCAACTAAATGTATGTTAATAGGTTCTGCAAAAGATCCAATTGTTCCTTTAGAAAAAATGAAAATTTTATCTCAAATAATTGCTACAGATGAAGTAACTCATGTGATAAATAATGCTGGACATTTTGTTCCAGAATGGGGTATGGAGTTTGGAGAAGAGCTTTTTAAGCAATTAAAGGATGATTGAATATTATGACTAAAAAAAAGAAAGTAGTAGTTGCTATGTCCGGAGGAGTAGATAGTTCTGTAGCCGCTGGTATTTTAAAGGAAAAAGGATACGAGGTAATAGGTATTACTCTGCAGCTATATAACGCAAAACAAGAAATAAAATCTAAAACTTGTTGTTCCGGTATAGATATATATGATGCAAAAGAAGTAGCTAGAAAATTAGATATTCCACATTATGTTTTAAATTATCAAGAAAATTTTAAAAAGACTGTAATTGATAATTTTATAAATTCTTATAAGAATGGTGAGACACCTATACCTTGTGTTCAATGTAATCAACATATAAAGTTTGATGATTTACTTACAACAGCTAGAGGTTTAGGTGCTGAATTTCTTGCAACTGGGCATTATATAAGAAAAAAAAAAGTAAATAATATTTATGGATTATTTAAAGCTAAAGACGAAAGTAAAGATCAAAGTTATTTTTTGTTTCAACTTAAAGAAAAAGACTTAAATTATTTATATTTTCCTTTAGGTGGTTTATCAAAAGAGCAGACGAGATTATTAGCAAAAAAATATGAAATTCCAGTTGCTGATAAGCCGGAAAGCCAAGATATCTGTTTTATACCAGACGGTAATTACAGAAAATTTTTATCTAAATATAAAGGTTTTAACAAGCAGGGAAATATTCTTGATACAAAAAATAATATAATAGGTAAACATGAAGGTATAGAAAACTTTACAGTAGGACAAAGAAAACATATTAATGTTTCTATTAATGAACCTCTGTATGTGGTAAAAATAAACAATGAAAATAATAGTATTGTAGTTGGTAAAAAGGACGCCCTTAAATCTAAAGAAATAAAAATAAATCAAATTAATTGGCTAGGTAAAAAAAGTTTCTTAAAAAATAAAGTTTATAAAAATTTGAATATAAAAGTTCGTGCTAGACAAGAGCCTATTAAGGGGACATTAAAGTTATTAGAAAATAAAGAAGGTAAGGTTACATTGAATGAATACACTTATGCAGTATCTAAAGGACAAGGTTGTGTGTTTTATAATAATAAAGACCAATTATTAGGTGGAGGTTGGATTAAATAAACTAGTTGAAAACATTCTTAACATTTATTATTAGTAAATTAGGCGGTGTAGCTCAGTTGGTTAGAGCAGGGGAATCATAATCCCAAGGTCGCAAGTTCAAATCTTGCCACCGCCACCACAAACCCATATTCAGCAAGGATTACAGACTAATAGAAAAGTCCTAACAAGAAACTATTTTATATTTACCCTCATTTACCCTTAATTATCTACACTAAAAATCGGGACAAAAATAATTTATTTGGTATTATTGAATTATGGATAGTAAAGAAGAAATAATAAATAAAATTAATGATCAAGAAATAGAATACTTTGATGATATACCTAAAGAATATCAAAATGATGAAGAGGTAATTTATGCTTTAATTGACGCAAATGATGGTGAACCGCTTTGCTCATTTCCGGAGGATTCAATATGGAAAAAAGATAAAAAACTGGTTATGCATGCCATCGGACTTTATTTGAGAATTTATGAAAATGAATTAAAAGAAGAAGAAAACCTTCATATAATGTACGATTATGCCCATGAAGACTTACACAATGATCAAGATATAATTGATTTAATTGGTGTAAATCCAGAATAATTAATCATTTGATGGACATTTAAGGAGAAATATATGCTTCCTAGTTTGGATTACAAACCTAATCTCTACGATATTGATGACATGGAAATTGAAGAGTTTAGAGACTTTTTAACTGATATGTTTTATGGAGATAAAAAATTCATGGAAAAAGGATATACTAAAGATTTTGGACATGAAAATCAGTTAGAAACGGTATCACATACTACTATTCCTAGTAATTTACTAGATTCTAAATTAATTTTAAATTATTTACGAGAAGATGCTTTAGAATAGAATTTAACTATTAGCGATGTTGAATTTATTCATAGTAAATTTTATTTACATACCCAAGCAAGGGAATTTTTAAAAATTGATATTATATCCTGTCGCATCTTAAAACCTAACCCTACAATCTCTTCTTTAGATCCATTAGATCTTAGTCCTGTTGCTCTTTATTATGAAGAAGGAGATAATGATGAAGTATACACCTCTGATTCTGGGAAAAAAGGTACCTTTTATGAAGGTCACTCACTTTGGGAAAAAAACGAAAAATATGACAAACAGGATCTTACATTTGATCCTAGAGAAAGTGGTTACTGGGAGGAATGGTTGCGGGATTTCGGTATAAACTAAAAATTGAATTATTTAAAAAAGATGTTTACGTCTCAATATTTTCATCACTATTATTATCTTCTTTAAGAATACATTCTGACTTTGTTGTTATATTTTTTCCAGGAAACTTGAAAGAGAAATCTATTTTTTTTGATGCTTTAAAACATTCCTCTTTATTTTCATAAGGAATTCTTAGTTCTATATCTTTTGTATTTTTATCAATACTATTAAATGATAGAACTATTAAAAGAATGTACTTCATATAGATTTAATCATAACTATTTTTCTTTTAAATAGTAGAGATTAATTATTAATATATTTTAAATCATACATTATATGGAAAATTTTCCATACCAGCAGAATCATCTCTAGTATTTAATTCTGGTATAATACCATATTTATTTTTAAATAATTGAATACTCATTCCTTCAATTTTTAAAAGTTTTGATTCTATCTTTTTCGATTTTTTGAATTTTATTAATGATATTTCTACTTTATTAAAAAAAGAAGACTCTGATGTATCAATACCCTTGGTGTTAAAGTAACTTCGCATTTTAATAAACTCTTCTGTATCGCCATTATGTCTTCCTCCTGCAAACTCGGTCGTTCCAGAAATTTTTATAAAATGATGTAATAATCTCTCATGAATTGATGTTTTCGCAGACATACCTATATAATTAAATGTTCGATGTGGTGGATAAATAATTCTTAAACAATATACACCTATATCTTTATAATTTAAAATACACTCTACTGATTTTAATGAAATTTCTGGTTTAAGATTTTTAAAAGAACCTCTTTGATAAATTTTACTTCTAAGTCTAAAACCATTATCTGTTAAAACTTTCCCTTTATAATTATTCCATGAAATAATATTTTTCCTATCACTTGGTAATTTATTATTTACCAAACCATAGAAATCATAGAGTTTAAAAAAATTAATCCAAGGAGACCAAACCGACATAATTGTACTTAATTTATTATTTTTTTATTCAATTATTTATCATTTAATTATAAATACTTTAAGCAATATGTTAACATACATTCATGATAAGTCTTAAGAGAAATAATAAATTAGAATTAATAGAGGCAACAGGACTTAGAAGTAGAAAGTCTTCTATCTATACACCTAATCAAACTGAAGAATTTAAGATTAGTAGAGGAAAGTTTAATGACTTTTTATTATGTCCAAGATGTTTTTATTTGGATAGGGTTAAGGGTATTGTTTCTCCTGAACTTCCAGGATGGACATTAAATGATACCACCGACATACTATTAAAAAAGGAGTTTGATATATGCAGGGAAAAACAAACTCCACATAGAATTTTTAAAAAAAATAATTTGAATGATTTAGTTCCTTTTTCTCACCCTAATATGGATAAGTGGAGAGATTCATTGCACCATGGTCTTATGATAAAGTTTAAAAATATCATTTTAACTGGTGGCATTGACGATATATGGCAAAATACCAAAACTAAAGAATTAATAATTGTTGACTATAAATCTCAAGCAAGCACTAAACCAGTTGAAACAGAATCTTATTTAAATCTAACATATCATGAGGGTTACAAAATACAGATGGATTTTTACGCATATTTACTTAAAAGAATGAATTTCACAGTTTCTAATGTATCCTATTTTTTAGTCTGTAACGCGGATAGAACTCTTGAAGGATTTTTTGGTGAGATGAAGTTTTCAGAAACCCTAATACCATATGAATGGAATGATAGTTGGATAACAGAAAAATTAGAAGAAATGTTAAAAGTTTTAAATAGCGACTCATTGCCATTAGGAAATAAAAGTTGCATGAATTGTGCTTATTCTAGGCAAAGAGCAAACTACGATAAGACTTAAATATTGCAGTCCTGCTTTTATGACACAAATAGAATTTAATATTACTTTTCCAAAAAGAATTAACGATATTTTTTATATTATTCAGGATAAGTCAGAGTGGAAAAATAAAACTAAATATATTAAAAAAGGAAATAATCCTGTTCCTAATAGAGATAAAACCTTATCTGAAAAGGAACTTCTAATCCCAAAAACAAAATATGTTAAAAATTTCTTTTCAGAAAAATCAAAATTTAATTATGGTATATACATCTTATTATTTAATGATTTTAAAAACTATTATGTGGGTATAGCGGCAAGATATTCAAAATTAGATAAAAGTAAAAAATTAGTATATATTAAAAGACCCGAAGGTTTTTTAATTAGACTAAGAAAACATAGAGCAAAATGTACAGGTACATATCATAATATAAACCATACTAAATATTGGCGAGAAGTTGCATTAAATCGTTATGAATATTATGAAAGTCAAAATGTAAAAGATACTATGTCTGATTGTGATTTATCCTTAATTCTTTTCAAAAATCATGAAAAGTATAAATTTAATGATAAGGGACTTCTAGAAGAACTAGAGGACTATATTAATGAAGATAACATCTCTAAAATTTTAGGTACAAAATATATCAACTACTCACCTATAGCAACGACACAAACTAAAGTTTTAAGTTATACACCAAAATTAAATAAAATCTCCTTTAATGCATTGCTATAAGTATATATAATAAAATTTGAAAAAATATGACACCTGATTTAAAAAAAAAACTTAATCTTTATGAAGTAGAAGATGAAGATTATGAAGAATTTAGAGATGTTCTTACAGATAATGCAACCTTAAATGATAAACTCTTACCTAATGGAGAGTCTAATAGTTTTGGAAACCTTTGTAGTTTAGAAGCAATATCTCATAGTGAGATCAATAATTATGATAAAGATAATAAATTTTTACTCACAGTGCTTGATATGCACGATATAAAATTAGAGGATGCGAAGTTAATACAGTCTAAATATTACTTACATACTCAAGCAGAGGATCATATTAAAATTGATATTGTTTGGGAAACCAGTCGTGCACAAGATGTAAATGAATATAATATACTAGGTGTGTATTTAGAATGTAAAGGAAAGCAAATGGATGGTACTTCACCAGTTTATGATCCATATGAAAGTGGTTACTGGGACGAATGGTTGGTTGATTTTGGTATAAAAGAAGACACTCACCCACAAGACTAAAAATCCCCTGCTCAAGATTTAGAAAATACGGGTCAAGATTGTTTATTTTATATATTTACCTAAAAAGATTTACCCTAATATTTACCCTAGTAAAAAAAGAGGCAGAAAACAGGCGATTCTTGCCTTGTGCTGGGGAATCATAATCCCAAGGTCGCAAGTTCAAATCTTGCCACCGCCACCAGAAACTAAAGTCACATTGAATTTCCTAGGATTACTACTTCACTAAAAAAAGAGAAATTTGGTTTGACCCTATTAAATCAGTGCGAAATATAAGGACATAAGGTAATTTTTTTATATAATACTGTTATGAAAATATTATTAATATTTATATATTTCTCTTTAATTAATTCATTAATTTCCTATGATTTTGAAGTAGAAATTCTTTCTGTAGGTGATGAAAGAGACACAAATATTTTTAAATATTCTGATACTATTACTTATAGGCATTTTAATAATACTACAAATTGGAAAGATAATTTGGGTGATTGGGGTAAATTACAATGTGCAGGTAATCATACTATAATAAAAAATCAAGGCACAATACTTAAAAATTATTGTA
>CACCMS010000009.1 GCA_902547175.1 Rhodospirillaceae bacterium
AAAAGTTCTTTGCGTATCGTTTACTTTGTTGAGTAATAGGTTAGTTTTTTTAAATTCTAAAGTTAACAATATAAACTGGGATTTAATTTTATCCTGTGAAACTTTAGAGGTGTATAAACCAAATATAAATGCATATTTGAAAACAGCTAAAATGTTACAATTAAATCCTGAAGAATGTGTAATGGTTGCTTGTCATAGTTTTGATCTCAATGCAGCAAAAAAAGCAGGTTTTAATACAATATTTGTAAAAAGAATGAATGAATGGGGTCCAGATACCAAAATTTCGATAGATGGTAACTATGATATGGTCATAGAAGACTTCAATGAATTGAAAGAAATTTTTGATTAAATTGTTTTTCTTCTTATATATTAAAATTTAGGTTACAACTTTATGAAATTACTCTATATATAGTTTATAGCGGGAACATTTATGAATTATACAGAATATTTGCCCATATTTATTTTTATAGTTATAGCTTTTTCTATGTCTTTAGGATTTGCATTGCTTTCAGGTATAGTTGGTCCTAACAAACCAGATAAAGAAAAGTTATCAGCTTATGAATGCGGTTTTGAACCATTTGAGGATGCAAGAGTAAAGTTTGACGTTAGGTTTTATCTAGTAGCAATATTATTTATAATATTTGATTTAGAAGTGGCATTTTTGTTTCCTTGGGCTATATCACTCTCACTAATTGGCTTAGTAGGTTACTTATCTATGATGATATTTTTATTAATATTAACCGTTGGTTTTGTTTATGAATGGAAAAAAGGAGCTTTGGATTGGGAATAAAAGAAAATTTTTATAATGAAAATATTTTTAATGCAGATAAAGCAAATAATAAAGGATATGTTCTAGCAAAATTTAGTGATTTACTAAGTTGGGCAAGAGCCGGATCATTATGGCCAATGTCATTTGGATTGGCATGTTGTGCTGTTGAAATGATGCAAACTGGAGCATCAAGATATGATCTGGATAGGTTCGGTGTCGTATTTAGGCCTAGCCCAAGACAATCTGATGTAATGATAGTGGCAGGTACTTTAACTAATAAAATGGCTCCGGCTTTAAGAAAGGTTTATGATCAAATGCCTGAACCTAGATGGGTAATTTCAATGGGAAGTTGCGCTAATGGAGGAGGTTATTATCATTACTCTTATTCTGTAGTCAGAGGCTGTGATAGAATTATCCCTGTAGATATATACGTGCCGGGTTGTCCTCCTTCAGCCGAAGCTTTGCTTTATGGAGTTTTGCAGTTACAAAAAAAAATTAAAAGAGAAGGCAGAAATTCTATATAAGTTCTTTTAGAGAGAAAAATTGATAAATTTAATAAAAAGTAATAAAAACAATACTTTAAATACTATATCTAGTATTTTAGATACAGTGATAGATAAGAATGATTACAAGTTAGAATATAAAAATGGACTTTATTTACTTAACTTGAAACAATTTATTTTAATTAAGGTTGTTAAAGTTCTTAAAGAAAATGAAAAGTTAAAGTTTAATCAATTTATTGATTTAACAGCTGTAGATTATCCAAATAAAAAAAATAGATTTGAAATGATTTATATCTTACTTTCAGTAGAATTTAATTTCAGAATTATTATTAAATTTTTTATTAATGAAAATGAAAACATTGATAGCATTACTAACTTATTTCCCGCTGCTAACTGGTATGAAAGAGAAGTTTGGGACCTATTTGGTATAGCTTTTAACAATCATCCAGATCTTAGGAGATTACTAACAGATTATGGTTTTATTGGACATCCTCTTAGAAAAGACTTTCCTCTCTCCGGAAATGTAGAGGTTAAATATGATTTAAATGAAAAAAAAGTAGTTTATGAGCCTGTAAAACTTACTCAATCATTTAGAGAGTTTGAATTTGAAAGCCCTTGGAAAGGTGAAAAACTAGATAGTAATAATGAATGAAAAACAAATAAAAAATCTAACCTTAAATTTTGGTCCTCAACATCCTGCTGCGCATGGTGTCTTAAGATTAGTATTAGAAATGGATGGAGAGGTCGTTGAAAGAGCTGATCCTCATATAGGGTTGCTTCATAGAGGAACAGAAAAATTAATTGAAAATAAAACCTATCTTCAGGCCATGCCTTACTTTGATAGACTAGATTATGTTTCTCCTATGGTGCAAGAGCATGCTTTTGTATTAGCGGCTGAACAATTGTTAGAATTAGAATTACCTGAAAGAGCTCTTTGGATTAGAGTGTTATTCGATGAAATTACTAGAATACTTAATCATGCTCTTCAAATTGGAGCACAAGGATTAGATTTAGGAGCTACTACACCATTTCTGTGGCTTTTTGAGGAAAGAGAAAAACTGATGTCTTTTTATGAAGCAGTCTCAGGAGCAAGACTTCATGCAGCTTATTACAGAATTGGTGGTGTTCATCAAGATATTCCTGAGCAAACTTTAAACGATATAGCTGATTGGAGCAAAGGGTTTCATAAGATTATTAACGATATTGAGGGGTTATTAGATGAGAATAGAATTTTCAAGCAAAGAACTGTTGATATAGGAGTTGTATCAAAAAAAGAAGCATTAGATTGGGGTTTTACAGGACCCATGTTAAGAGGATCAGGAGTTGCCTGGGACTTAAGAAAACATGAGCCTTATGCAATTTATGATAAAGTAGACTTTGATATTCCTATTGGTAAAAATGGTGATTGTTATGATAGATATCTGATTAGAATGGAAGAGATGAAACAAAGTTTAAAAATAATAAATCAAGTTTTAGACAAAATGCCAAAAGGAGAAATAATAAATGATAATCCTAGAATATCTCCTCCTAAAAGGAGTACCATGAAATCATCTATGGAAAGTTTAATAAGTCATTTTAAACTCTATACAGAAGGAGTAAGGGTGCCAGAGGGTAGTGTATATCGTGCGGTTGAAGCACCTAAGGGCGAATTTGGTGTTTATTTAGTTTCAGATGGTACAAATAAGCCTTACAGGTGTAAAATAAGGGCACCTGGATTTGCACATTTACAGGGGTTAGACTTTATGACAAAAGGTCACCAGTTAGCCGACTTAGTCGCTTGTATAGCAACTATGGATGTTGTTTTTGGAGAAATTGATAGATAAATGGAAGGTAATAATAATAAATTGGAAAAGTTTGAGTTTACGAAAAAAAATCTTGAAGAAGTTGATAAGGTTTTTGCTAAATATCCAGATGATCAAAAAGCTAGTGCTGTTATGCCTTTATTAGATCTTGCAATGAGACAAATAGGAGGGTGGATTACTGAATCAGCAATGAGATATATTAGTAATCTAATTAATATTCCTTATATAAGAGTTTATGAAGTTGCATCTTTTTACTCTATGTTTTATTTAGAGCCAATTGGCAAAAATTTTATTCAGGTTTGCACAACTACATCATGCTGGCTTAGAGGAAGTGACGATATATTAAAGCTATGTAAAAAACATCTAAGTATTGAAAACAACCAAACTACTAAAGATGGCTTATTTACATTAAAGGAAGTTGAGTGTCTTGGTGCTTGTGTTAATGCGCCAATGATACAAATTAATGATAATTATTATGAAGAATTAAATAAAGATAGTTTACTAAACATATTAAATAAACTAAAAGAAGGTAAAGTAGTTAATATCGGGCCACAAACTAAAAAAAGAAAGGGAGCTGAACCTATTAATTCAGTTAACAATTAAATGCTAAATAAGAAAGATAAAATTTTTAATAATTTATATGGTTTAAAAGGTAATGGATTGAATACAGCCTTTAAATTAGGGGACTGGTCTGAATCAAAAGAAATTATAGCTAAAGGAAAAGATTGGATACTTAAACAAGTCAAAGATTCTGGTTTGAGAGGTAGAGGTGGTGCTGGTTTCCCATCTGGATTAAAGTGGTCTTTTATGCCTCCAAAAACAAAATATAAACCAAATTATTTAGTAGTTAATGCTGATGAAAGTGAGCCTGGTACTTGTAAAGACAGAGAAATTATTAGAAATGAACCTTTTAAGCTCTTAGAAGGTATTTTATATGCTTCCGTGGCAATGGATGTGCACAAAGCATACATTTATATAAGAGGTGAGTTTTATAATGAATATTTAAATTTGCAAAGTGCCATTGATGAGTGTTATTCAAATAAATTATTAGGTAGAAATATATTAAAATCTGGTCATGATTTGGACATTTATATTCATAGAGGAGCTGGAGCATACATTTGTGGAGAAGAGTCTGCACTTTTAGAGAGTTTAGAAGGAAAGAAAGGTCAACCTCGACTTAAACCACCTTTTCCTGCAAATGTTGGTTTATACGGTTGTCCCACAACAGTTTCAAATGTTGAGACTATTGCAGTAGTGCCAGCCATTTTAAAAAGAGGGGCCTCCTGGTTTGCTGGATTAGGAAATGAAAATAATACAGGAACTAAACTTTTTTGTATATCAGGGCATGTAAATAATCCTTGTACAGTGGAGGAAGAGATGGGGGTTGATCTAAAAGAACTTATTGAAAAACATTGTGGTGGAGTTATAGGAGGTTGGAAAAATTTAAAAGCAGTAGTTCCAGGAGGTTCTTCTACTCCTCTAGTACCTGCGTCTTTGTGTAATAATCTTGCAATGGATTTTGACTCATTAAAAGCTGTAAAAAGTGGGCTTGGAACAGCAGCAGTAATAGTAATGGATAAGTCAACTGACTTAATTGAAGCCATAACACGGTTCTCAAGGTTTTATAATCATGAAAGTTGTGGTCAGTGTACTCCATGTAGAGAAGGAACAGGATGGATTTTAAAAATAATGAGAAAATTATGTAAAGGAACAGCAAGTATTCAAGATATAGATAAATTGGAAGATATTTGTTCACAAGTAGAAAATCATACCATATGTGCTCTAGGTGATGCAGCTGCATGGCCAGTTCAAGCTTTAATTAGACATTACAGAAAAGATATAGAAAAAAGAATAACAGTTAATAACTTGAAAAAGTCAGCTGAATGAAAAAAGTTTTTGTAAATGAAAAGGAAGTTTTAGTTTCAGATAGTGCAACAGTTATGCAAGCATGTGAAATAGCAGGTGAAGAAATTCCAAGGTTTTGTTATCATGAAAGTCTTTCTATAGCTGGTAATTGTAGAATGTGTTTAGTTGAGGTAGAAAATTCAGCAAAGCCAGTAGCCTCATGTGCTTTCCCAGTTGCTGAGGGAATGAAAATAGTTACAAATTCAGACAAAGTAAAAAAAGCTAGAAAAGGTGTAATGGAATTTCTCTTAATTAATCATCCACTAGATTGTCCTATTTGTGATCAAGGAGGTGAATGCGATCTTCAAGACCAATCACTTTACTACGGAAAGTCATATAGTAGATTTGAAGAAAATAAAAGAGCAGTTGAAGATAAAGATTTTGGCCCATTGGTTAAAACAGTAATGACTAGATGTATTCATTGTACCAGATGTGTGAGGTTTCTTGATGAAGTTGCAGGCACACATGAATTAGGAGCCATAAATAGAGGCGAGAATATGGAAATTTCTACTGCAGTGGAGGAGGGAATAACAAGTGAGCTATCAGGAAATATAATTGACTTGTGTCCAGTTGGTGCTTTAACCTCAAAGCCTTATGCATTTACTGCAAGATCATGGGAGTTAAATCATCATGATACAGTTGATGTTACGGATGGTTTAGGTTCTAATATAATAGTGGATGAATTTCAAGGAGAGATAAAAAGAGTTTTACCAAGGTTTAATGAAAACATAAATCAAGAATGGATTTCTGATAAGTCAAGGTTTTCTTATGATGGTTTAAATATACAAAGACTTGACAAGCCTTTTATTAGAAATATTAAAAATAAGTTAACTACAACAGACTGGGAAACAAGTTTAGACCAAATATCTTCTTTAATTAAACAGTGCAATAGTAATCAAATAGGAGTAGTTGCAGGTTCTTTATCAGATGTAGAAACTATGTTTGTTGCTAAAGAAATGTTTAATGGATTAGGAGTTTATAATCTTGATTGTAGATTTAATGGATCAAACTTTAAAATAGAAACTAGGTCTGATTGGCTCTTCAATAGTAAAGTAGCGGGGATAGACAAAATTGATAAATTACTTATTGTAGGCTGTGATCCAAAAAGAGAGGCAACTGTATTGAATGCGAGAATAAGAAAAAGATGGCTTACAGGAGAGTTGGAGATTATTTCTATTTGTGCTCCAAATGATTTAACTTATAAAGTTGAAAATTTAGGTAATGATATTGCTATTCTTAATAATGCAGACATTATCAATACCATTAAAGATTTTTTTCAGAATTCTAAATTTCCAATGATAATTTTAGGAGACAGTATTTTAAGCACTGAAGAAGGTGAAGATATTCATGCAATTATTAAGAAGATTGCAGACAGTTGTAATGTAATTAAAGAAGATTGGAATGGATTTAATATTTTGAGTCCTTATGCCTCAAGAGCTGGCGGCCTTGAGGTTGGTTTTATTCCAACTAAAAATGGTATTAATGCAAAACAAATGAAGAAGAAAATTTTAGAAAAAGAAATAAAGTTACTTTTTTTAATAGAGGCTGATGATTTTGATATAGGAGAAATAGATAATGAATCTACTAAAATAGTTTATGTAGGGCATCATGGAGATAAACTAGCCTCTAAAGCAGATGTTATATTACCTATTACGGCATTTACAGAGAAAAAAGCTCTATACATAAACATTGAAGGAAGACCTCAGTTCACAAAAAAAATTATTCAAAATAAAGGGCTAGCTGTTGATGGTTGGAAAATATTTAGGGCACTTGCAGATAAATTAGGTATAAAGCTAAAATATAATAATCATCAGCAACTCTTAGATAGAATATTTAAACTCCATCCAGAAATTTCTTCTATTAACGAAATTGTTCCCGCAAAATTCCTAAAATCAAACAAAAGCATACCTAGAATTAGATCATTAAAAAGTAGTTTCTTAGTTAAAAATTATTATCAATCATGCCCTATTACAAGAGCTTCTATTAATATGGCAAACTGCATAAAAAGATTTTCAAAAAAAGAAGAAAGTACTGTAAATGGATAATTTTTTTATACAACTTATAGAAATACTTACTATTAGTTCTTATGTGTTACTTATAGTGGGTCCTTTGTTAATTTGTGTAGCTTTCTTAACTTATTTAGAAAGAAAGGTTATTGCTGCAGTACAATATAGAAAAGGACCTAATGTAGTAGGAATGTTTGGCTTACTTCAACCTTTTGCAGATGGAGTTAAATTATTTTCAAAGGAAACTATAATTCCTGCAAGTGCAAACAAAGTTATATTTATTCTAGCTCCTATGGTTTCTTTCGCTTTATCTTTAGTAGCATGGAGTGTTATTCCAATATCAGAGAATTTGGTTCTAGCCGATATAAATGTAGGAATCTTATATATTTTTGCCATTTCTTCACTTTCAATATATGGTGTAATTATGGCAGGTTGGGCAAGTAATTCAAAATATGCCTTTTTAGGTGCATTAAGGTCAACAGCCCAGATGGTTTCTTATGAAGTATCAATAGGTTTTGTAATAGTTTGTGTACTTTTATGTGTAGGTTCATTAAATTTAACAGATATAGTAATGGCTCAAAAAAGCTGCTGGTTTTTTATCCCATTATTTCCGATGTTTATAGTTTTTATAATATCTGCTTTAGCAGAAACAAACAGGGCACCTTTTGATTTACCTGAAGATGAATCAGCTCTTGTTGCTGGGTATTTTACAGAATATTCATCTATGTTATTTGCTATGTTTTTTTTAGGTGAATATTCTGCAATGATATTAATGAGTTCCTTAGGAACTATTTTATTTTTAGGTGGTTGGTTGCCTCCTTTTGATTACTACATATTTAATATAGTGCCTGGTTTTCTATGGTTTTTTATAAAAGTTGGTTTATTATTATTTGTATTTTTATGGGTAAGAGCAACATTACCAAGGTTTAGATATGACCAGCTAATGAGATTGGGCTGGAAAATATTTTTACCTTTATCTTTATTTTGGGTTTTTGTGACGGCTTCAGTTTTAGTTTTTTTTGATTTATTACCTAATCCTTATGGTTAAAACAATGAAATGGATTTTAAATAGAATAAAATATTTTTTTTTATTAGACATATACAAAGGACTTTTTTTAACTTTTAGAAGAATATTTAAGCCCTCAGTAACTATAAACTATCCTTATGAAAAAGCACCATTAAGTCCAAGGTTTAGAGGAGAGCATGCTCTTAGAAGGTATCCCAATGGTGAAGAAAGGTGTATAGCTTGCAAGCTATGTGAAGCAGCATGCCCTGCTTTAGCTATTACTATTGAGGCAGAAGAGAGGGAAGACGGAAGTAGAAGAACTACTAAATATGACATTGATATGACTAAATGTATATATTGTGGTCTTTGTCAAGAGGCTTGCCCTGTAGATGCCATAGTTCAGGGTCCTAACTATGAGTTTGCTACTGAAACTCATGAAGAACTGATTTATAATAAGGAAAAACTTTTAGATAACGGGGATAGGTGGGAACTTGCGCTTCAAAAAAATATTAATTCAGATGCTCCATATAGGTAACTAGTTTATAATGAATTTATTTTTTTTCTTATTTGCTTCTATTACAGTTCTTTCAGCAATTGCAGTAATAAGCTCTAGAAATCCAGTTCATTCAGTACTTTTTTTAATTCTCGCGTTTGTGAACTCAGCTGGTCTTTTTGTGCTCGCAGGTGCTGAATTTTTAGCAATGATACTCTTGATAGTTTATGTAGGGGCAGTGGCAGTTTTGTTTCTCTTTGTAGTTATGATGCTTAATATAAGTTTAGAAGAAATAAAAAATCAGGTAAAAAAATATTTTTATTCAGGGTTGTTCGTAGGAGTAGTTTTAATGGCAGAACTCTTTTTTTCATTTAGTAATTTAGATTTAATCAGAAATAAAAATATAGAAGTTATTAACAATAAAAATTTAACAAATACTCACTTAATAGGTAGTGTAATGTATACAGAATACTTTTTTGTATTCCAATTATCTGGTTGCATCTTATTGGTTGCTATGGTTGGAGCTATTGTGCTTACACTTAGAAGAAGAGAAGGAGTCTTGAGACAGGATATTTCTAAACAGGTTAGTAGAAAAAAGAAAGACTCTATTGAATTAATAAAAGTTAAAAATGACAATGCCAATTAATCCTACTTATTTTACTTTATTATCAGCTTTATTGTTTTCGATAGGAATGCTTGGTATTTTTCTTAATAGAAGAAGCATAATAATTATTTTAATGTCGATAGAGCTTTTATTATTGTCAGTTAATATTAACTTAGTAGCTTTTTCTGCATTTCATCAAAATATTACAGGTCAAATTTTTACAATGTTTGTGCTCACAGTGGCTGCTGCAGAAGCTGCTATAGGACTAGCTATTTTAGTAGTTTTCTTTAGAAATAAGGGTTCAATAAAAGTAGAAGATACTCAACAATTAAAAGGATAAGATGAATTTACCGTTATTAGTATTAATATTACCTTTACTTGGTTCATTAATTTCAGCCATATGTATAGTAGGTTCCCAAAATAAAAAAGCTGAATACATATCAACAATTTTCCTATTTTTAGCAGCATTAGCTTCTATATATATTTATATAAATATTGAAACCTTTAAAGGTAATTTTATTGTCTATAATTGGATTAACTTCGCACAAATTAATTTAAATTTGTCAATATTTTTAGACCCATTAACTGCAATTATGTTTTGTGTAGTTACGATTGTATCATCAGTGGTTCATATGTTTTCTATAGGGTATATGCATGAAGATAAACTTAGAGCAAGGTTTTTCTGTTATTTATCACTTTTTACGTTTGCAATGTTAGTATTAGTTTCTGCTGATAATTTTATTCAGTTATTTTTAGGTTGGGAAGGTGTAGGATTATGCTCCTACTTATTAGTAGGTTATTATTTTCATAAGCCTTCTGCTAACAATGCTGCTATTAAAGCATTTTTAGTCAATAGAGTAGGTGATTTTGGATATTTAATAGCCATTGCTCTTATTTATAAGTACTTCAATAGTTTAAACTTTCAGGAGGTTTTCTCTAATACAAGTACTATTGAAAATAAAAATTTACTCTTTTTAGGTTTTGAATTTAATTTGATTACTTGTATTTGTATGTTCTTATTTATGGCCGCTGTTGGAAAATCCGCTCAGATTGGTTTGCATGTGTGGCTACCTGATGCAATGGAGGGACCAACGCCTGTATCAGCTTTAATTCATGCAGCTACTATGGTTACAGCTGGTGTATTTTTGGTTGTTAGGTGTTCACCAATTTTTGAATATTCTCAATTCACTTTAAATGTAATAACATACGTAGGACTGATTACATCATTGTTTGCTGCTTCTGTGGCTCTTTTACAAAATGATATTAAAAAGGTAATTGCTTATTCTACTTGTAGTCAATTAGGATATATGTTCTTTGCATGCGGAATATCTGCTTATAGTTTAGCTATGTTTCATTTAGTTACTCATGCTTTTTTTAAGGCATTACTTTTTTTAGGAGCAGGCTGTGTAATTCATTGCTTACATCATGAACAGGATTGTAATAAAATGGGAGGGTTATATAAAAAATTACCAGTTACCTTTGCTTTTATTATTATAGGGTCTATTGCATTGATGGGGATACCTCCTTTTGCAGGCTATTTTTCAAAAGATCTAATACTAGAATATGCATTATCAATTCATTCTTTTAATGGTACAAATATATATGTGTTAGGTTGTTTAGGCGCATTCTTAACCTCAGTTTATTCAACTAGATTAATTTATTTAACCTTTTTAAATAAAACGAATATTAAAACTGATATTTTTAATAAAATTAAAGAGCCTGGTTTTACTATGCTATTTCCATTATTTATTTTATCGATAGGAGCTGTAGCGGGAGGATATTTATTTTATGATATAGTTGAAAATAATGCTTTCTGGTTCAATAGTATTTTTACCTTAACTGAAGTTAATTATGTTGAAGAGGCTCATCATATAGAAAAAATTTATAAGCTTTTTCCTATTTTTTTAGTCGTTTTAGCTGTTTTTGTAGTGTTTGCAGCATATAAATATGTTGATAGCTTATCATATTTACTAAATTATAAAATTAAAGGCCTAGTTAAGTTTTTACAAAAAAAATGGTATTTTGATGAAATTTATGGATTTTTGTTTGTAAATAAATTGTTGCAATTAAGTACATTTCTTTGGACTCGTGTAGACATTAATTTAATTGATTTAAAGGGTCCAATAGGTGTTTCAAATAACATATGGAAAGCTGCTGCTTATTGTAGAAAAATCCAAAATGGTAAAGTTTTCAGTTATGCTATTGTAATGTTTACTGGTATCGTTGTGTTTGTAAGTTTAATATTTTTTAATTGAGATCAAGTTTTGAATTCTTTTCCAGTTTTGTCAGCTATAATTATCTTGCCTCTATTTGGTGCTTTAATCTCAATGTTTATAAAAGGATCAGAGAAAGATGTTTCAAAAAATGTAAGAGATTTAGCTTTATGGATAAGCATTGTAGAATTAGGGTTGGTTACACTTCTGTGCTATCAATTTGATTTAAGTAATAGTGATTTTCAAAATATAGAAAAAAAAATATTATTATCTAAGTTTGGTATCAGCTATTTTTTAGGAGTTGATACCTTATCACTAGTTTTTATTCTTCTAACGTCATTACTTTTTCCAATTTGCATATATTATACTAAGTTTTCTATTAGGTTTAGGTCAAAAGAGTTTATGGTGTGTTTTTTAGCTTTAGAAGCTCTCGTAATGGGAGTTTTCTCTTGCTTAGATATAGTATTATTTTATATTTTCTTTGAAAGCTTATTAATACCTATGTTTTTAATTATAGGAATATGGGGAGGAAAAAGAAGGATTTTTGCATCCTACAAATTCTTTCTGTATACTTTGGCAGGTTCAGTATTTTTTTTAATTTCAATTATAGTTATGGCTATTATTGCTAATACTACGTCTATTGTAGAATTAGATAATTATTATTTTAATACTTATTTGCAAAAATGGTTATGGATAGGCATGTTCTTATCTTTTGCTATTAAGGTGCCTATGTGGCCATTTCATACTTGGTTGCCAGATGCTCACGTTGAAGCCCCAACAGTAGGTTCAATTATTTTAGCAGGTATATTACTTAAAGTAGGAGGTTATGCTTTTTTAAGGTTATCTCTGCCAATATTACCTGATGCAACATTTTATTTTGCTGATTTTATGATTATAGTTTCTATTATTTCTATAATATACACATCATTTGTTGCAATTGCACAAGATGATATTAAAAAAATGATTGCTTATTCTTCAGTTGCTCATATGGGTTATGTTACAGCTGGTATATTTTCATTAACGGAAGAAGGAATTAAAGGTGCAATTTTTCAAATGGTTAGTCATGGAATAGTTTCATCAGCATTGTTTTTAAGTATTGGTTTTTTATATGAACAGACTAAATCTAGAGAAATTAAAACCTACAGCTTTTTAGTTAAAAGTATGCCAACTTTTTCTTTTTTATTTATTGTAGTAGTTTTATCTTCTATAGGTTTACCAGGAACATCAGGTTTTATAGGAGAACTATTAAGTGTATTAGGTGTGTATAAATATAATTCCCTGTTTGGTCTTTTGGTTGCAACAGGGCTAATTTTAGGTGCGATTTATATGCTTAGATTGGTAAGAGAGATTATCTTTACTGTAGACAAAGATAAAGTGCTGGTATTGAAAGATTTAATTTTGTCTGAGAGACTACTACTTTTATTTTTTGCAATTACTACATTACTGCTTGGAATTTTTCCTAATTTATTACTTAATTTAATTGATGGTTATACATTAAAACTAATAGCAAACTTTTAACAAATGATATATTTTTCAAATCTTAACTCAATATTACCTGAATTCATAATATTTATAAGTGGTATGATTTTACTTATGTATGGTGCCTTCATGAAAAATAAAAACCTTTCTAATTTAAATGTTCTTACTCTTTTAACCATATTTCTAGCATCAATAAGTTTGTTGTTTGTTCCGGACAAGTCTAATATAGCTAATAGTACATTTATTAATAATTTATTAACAAAGTATATAAAACTTTTTATTTTAATTTTGGCTTTTTTAGTAATTTATATTTCATCTAATTATCTGAAAAGAAATCAAATTTATTTTTTTGAATACCCAATTCTATTATTATTTTCAATATTAGGAATGTTAGTTATGATTTCTGCTAATGATTTAATTGTTTTATATATTTCTATAGAATTACAATCATTATCATTATATGTTTTGGTTGCTTTAAGGAGAAGTTCTATCAAGGGGTCTGAGGCAGCATTGAAATATTTTATTCTAGGATCTATTGCATCAGCAGTAATATTATACGGATGTTCTATGGTATATTCTGTCGTAGGTAGTACAAATTATGAATTAATAAAACAGTTTTCAGACCAATCCTTTGATAATTTAATCCTATCTTTAGGATTGGTATTAATAATTTCAGGGGTTGCTTTTAAACTATCTGCAGCTCCATTTCATATGTGGACACCAGATGTGTATGAAGGATCACCAACCTCTGTAACTACTGTGCTGATTACGTTGCCCAAATTAGCAGCTCTTATAGTGCTAGTTAATTTATTACTTTTTCCATTTCAAAATCAAACATTTACATGGAGTCCAATAATAATAATTATATCAATACTATCTATGGCAATAGGATCTATCAGTGCAATAAAACAAGATAATTTAAAAAGATTATTTGCTTTTAGCACCATTGCTAATATAGGTTATATAATGATAGGATTAGCAAGTGTTAATGATGAGGCAATTAAGGCATCATTTTTATATATATTTATCTATACTTTAGCAACTCTTGGAGTATTTTCTTTTATCATGATACTAAGAAGAGAAGATAGACAATTAGTCACGGTCTCAGATATTTCTGGTCTATCTAAATCAAAACCATTACTAGCTTTATCTGTAGCTATACTATTATTATCTTTAGCTGGAATACCACCATTTGGAGGTTTCTTTGGCAAGCTCTTTATATTCACTGCAGCAATAGAAGCTGATAAGTTGTATTTAGCTATTTCTGGAGTAGTATTTAGTGTTATTTCTGCATATTATTATTTGAAAATAATAAAAACTATGTATTTGGATGAAAGTAGTGAAGAATTAAATTATAATTTAGATCAAAAACAATTTTTTGTAATAATATTAATGGCTTTCTTAATGTTATTTTTTGTATTTTATGCAGAAACTTTAATTGGCTTTATAAACTTTATTTATTTTTAAAAATGAGCGCTACTAATAGTTTAAAAATAAATAACTGGCAACTATTTATACTTAAAAAAGTTACTAGCACAATGGATGAAATTAAAAAGGAATGCTATAAAAGTAATCTTAATACTTTGTTAATGGCTTATACTCAAACTACTGGAAGGGGCAGAAATAATAATACATGGGTATCAAATTTAGGTAACTTATTTTTATCAATTAAATTAAATACTTTAAAAATTTCTAATCCCTTAATATTAAATTACATCACAGGAATTGTTGTATATGATACTATAAAATTTTTTTTAGAAAAAAATACTGATCTATATATTAAATGGCCTAATGATTTATTAATAAATAAAAAAAAAATTGCAGGAATATTGATAGACTCAATTAGTAGAGGAAATAAAATTTGTGAATTATATGTTGGAATTGGTATTAATGCAAAGATAGCACCTCCAATTTTAGATTACGAAACTACTTGTTTAAAAGATGTAAGCACTATTACAATATCAAGAAAGAAAGTTTTGAGTAAATTAATTTTTTATTTTAATTATTGGGAGAATGTATTTAAAAATAATAATTTTTTATTTATTGTTAATTGTTGGATGAGACGCTCCCTTCCTATTAATTCTAGAATATCATTTAAGGATAATAAAAAAATAATAAATGGGATTTATAAAGGTATAAGTGAAACAGGCTCGATTAGGATATTAATTGATGATAAAGAATGTAATTTTTTTAATCTAGAAACTGTAGCATAATGAATTACCTAATTGTAGATATAGGCAACACTAATATAGTCATGGCAGTTTTTGATGGGAAAAAAATTAAAAAAAAGTGGAGAATTTCATCTTTTTTAAATAGAACTAAAGATGAATATATACTTTGGTTAAAATATATATCAGATCAAAATTTCACTTTTGAGGATATAATTATAGGCTCAGTAGTTCCAGATATTACCCAAGAACTAAAAGCTGCACTTAATAATTTTTTTAAAATCAAACCTTACGTGATTGCTGAAGATATAAAAGTAAACTTTCCTACCGAACTAGAGGTTCCATCTGAAATAGGTACAGATAGAATAGTTAATGCTCTTTGTGCTTGGCGCTTATACAATAAACCTGCAGTTATTATAGATTTTGGAACAGCCACCACCTTTGATGTAGTTGGAAAGAGAGGTGTTTATTTAGGTGGTGTAATAGCACCAGGTGTAAACTTATCGATTAATGCCTTACAGTCTGCAGCAGCAAGATTGCCACGAATAGCAATTACTAAACAGAAAGAAGTTATAGGTAAGAATACAGTTTCTGCAATGTCATCAGGCATATATTGGGGATATATTGGACTAATAAAAAATATTCTGACTAAAATAAAAAGTGAACTCAATTATAAAATGCTAGTATTAGCCACGGGTGGTTTATCTGACCTTTTTATTAATGAGGTATCAGAGGATATAATAGTTAATAAAGATTTAACTATAACAGGTTTGTTTATTGCTTATAAAGAAGGTAAATACTAAATGGAATCTCAAATTAAAAATATTACTGATAAAGATAAAATTTATTTTTTACCATTAGGAGGAACTGGTGAAATAGGAATGAATTTTAATATGTATTGTTATCAAAATGAATGGTTAATAGTTGATTGTGGTGTAACGTTTAAAGATGCAATAGCTATAGGATCTGATGTATTCATGCCTAGCATTGAAGCAATAACAAAATATAATTTTAAAATTAGAGGCATGCTAATTACACATGCACATGAAGATCATATAGGAGCAGTCCATCATTTGTGGCCATATCTAAAATGTCCAATTTATTTAACTCCATTTTCAGCTTACTTATTAAAACAAAGACTTATTGATCAAGGAATTTTTAATGATGTTAAGTTAAACGTTGTAGAAAAGGAATCAAAGTTTTCAATTGGACAATTTAAATTAGAATTATTTAATATAAGCCACTCAATATTAGAGCCTAACTCAGTCTTAATCTCTATGGGTGATAAAAAGATTTTTCATACTGGTGATTGGAAAATAGATGAAAAACCTAATATTGGAAGTTATACAGACTCTGAAAAATTTGTTGATATAGGAAATAGAGGAATAGATACAATAGTTTGTGACTCGACTAATGCAAATGTTCAAGGCTTTTCTGGATCAGAGTTTTCATTAGAGAAACAATTATCTAGAATTATAAAAGGGTCTAAAAAAAGAATTTTTATTTCCATGTTTGCTTCTAATGTTGAAAGAATACTAACTATTATTAACTTAGCTAAAAAATATGGAAGATATGTAGGCTTAATAGGTAGATCTATGTGGAGGATGACAGATGCTGCTAAGAAAGTTGGATACCTTGATGCGAGTATAAATTTATTGAGTGAAAAAAGTTTAAGGGATGTACCTGATGATAAATTTTTATCTATTTGCACAGGTTCGCAGGGAGAACCTTTAGGTGCTTTAAATAGATTGGCAAGTGATAACCATTCTTATCTAAGTCTTAAAAAGAACGATAAAATAATATTTTCTTCTAGAAAAATTCCAGGTAATGAAGTTAGTATTAATAATTTAATAAATAAATTAATTTACAAAGGAGTTGATATCATAACTCCAAAGAATAATGATATACATGTATCTGGGCACCCTGCTCAAGAAGAACTTAAATTAATGTACTCTTGGATAAAGCCTAAAAAAGCAATACCAGTTCATGGTGAGGCTTTGCATTTAAATGAACATGCTAAAATAGCAATTGAAAAAGGAGTATCAAAAGTTTTAAAGATTAAAAATGGATACTTAGTTGATATTACAAACGAGGGTAAAGTAATTAAGGAAATAGAAAATGGTAAAGTGGCACTCAATGGAAATGAATTAATACCTACTGATTCTAACTTTTTTAAAGAAAGAAAAAAAATGTTATATAATGGAGTAGTCAGCATCAATATTCTAGTAACAAATACAGGAGATTTATTTGAACTGCCCAGAATTAAATTTTTAGCAGTACTTAATCAAATTGAAAATGGTTTACTGCAGAAACTATCAGAATTTATTGAGGAATTATTACATCCTCATGTGCCTTTACATATTGCAAGAGAAAACCAAGTAAAAACTTATTTAATTAAAAAGATTAAAAAATATATAGAAAACAATTTTAACAAAAACCCTTCCATAATTTTAGATATAATCTATATTGAAGAGTGATGTTAAATCGACTAAATCATATAGCTATAGCAGTTACTAATTTAGATGAAGGCATAAAGATATATAAAGATACATTAGGTGCTCAAGTTAGTAAAAAATTAGCATTACCAAAACACGGTGTTACTACAGCTTTTGTTAAATTATGTAATACTAACATAGAACTATTAGAACCTTTAGGCAAGGACTCTCCAATTAGCAATTTTCTTATTAAAAATCCATCTGGTGGAGTACATCATCTATGTTATGAGGTTAGTAATATCAAAGAAAGTATTGAATATTTAATTAAAGCAGGATATAAAATTTTAGGCGACGGTATACCTAGAGAAGGTGCACATGGTAAACCAGTAATTTTTCTTCATCCTAAACAATTTATGGGCACATTAATTGAGTTAGAAGAAGTTTGATGAGCGTATTAGAAATAATTATTTTTTTTTTAGTGGTATGGTGGCCAATTTTTTTTATATTATTACCTATCGGTTATGAGCAATTACCTCAGAATAAGAACTTCAAGTTTGCCAAAAGTGCGCCTAAAAAACCAAACATCTTATATAAATTTATTTTCGCTACGATATTCTCAATATTAACTACTTTTATATTTTGGTTCCTTTCTTACTTTAATATTTTTTCACTAAAAAAATTAATATTATCACTATGAAATTAAGTAAGTATTATTCTTTTACTTTAAGAGAAGATCCTAATGAGGCATATTTAAATTCACATAAACTTATGTTAAGGGCAGGGATGATTAGACAAGCTACTAGTGGTATTTATACCTGGCTCCCCCTTGGATTAAAAGTATTAAATAAAATCAGAGATTTAATAAGAGATATTCATATTAAAAATGATATTTATGAAATATTAATGCCGACTATTCAGCCTTCAGATATTTGGAAAAAATCAGGCAGGTTTAATGACTATGGTAAGGAAATGTTAAAAATATTTGATAGAAATAATAATACTTTACTTTATGGTCCTACAAATGAAGAAATGATTACAGACTTAGTTAGTAATGACTTAAAGTCATATAAAGATTTACCAAAGCTATTGTTTCATACTCAATGGAAGTTTAGAGATGAAATAAGGCCTAGATTTGGAGTTATGCGGTGTAGAGAATTTTTAATGAAAGATGCTTATTCTTTTGATCTAGACTATGAAAGCTCTTACTTTTCTTATTGCAAAATGTTTATTTTATATATGAAAATTTTTAAATTATTGGGGCTAAATGTTATTCCAGTAAAGGCTGACTCAGGTCCAATAGGGGGAGCATTAAGTCATGAGTTTATATTAGAGACTTTAAATGGTGAAACATCATTTTTCTATGATAAAACTATCCTTGATAAGGATTGTTTTAATATTAATTTAAATGATAAAGATTTTGTTATTAAAGCTACTGAAGATTTATTAAGTGTTTACAGTAGCTCCTCAGAAATGCATGATGAAGCATTGTTTAAAAAGGAAACTAGTCATCAAAATCAAATTAGCTCCAAAGGAATTGAGGTAGGGCATATTTTTTATTTTGGAACAAAATATTCTGAAGCCTTTGATGCAAATTACATAACATCAAATGGTGCAAAGAAACTTATACATAGTGGTTCATATGGAATAGGGGTTAGTAGATTAGTAGCCGCTATAATAGAGGCCAATAATGACGATAAAGGTATAACATGGCCTAAAGAAGTTTCGCCATTTGATTTAGGTTTGATAAATGTACGATTTGATAATAGTAAAAGTAAAAACTATAGTGAGGAGTTTTATAAAAAGTTCATTAATAAATATGAAGTTATATATGATGACAGAGAAGTAAGAGCGGGCAAAAAATTTAATGATATGGATCTAATTGGAGTGCCATTACAAGTTATTGTTGGTGAAAAGAACCTATTAAAATCTAATGTTGAAGTAAAGCATAGATCTACCGGAAAATTAGAATTAATTAATTTAGATAATATTGAGAGTTATTTAGAGAAATATTGTGAATATTAATTTAGAAACCTTGATAGCCATAAGATACTTTAGATCAAGAAGAGATGAAAGCTTTATTTCAATTAGTTCTTTATTTTCTTTTTTGGGTATTACTATAGGAGTTGCTACATTAATCATAGTAATGTCTGTTATGAATGGATTTAGAGCTCAATTAATAGATAAAATTGTAGGTATTAACGGACATCTAGTTTTATATTTTAATGATGAAAGTTATAAGCAACCAGATGTGATAGAAAAAATTGAGACTATTGAAAATGTTAAAAATATATCTAAAGAAGTTGAAATGCATTCAATGATAACCTCTGAATTTAATTCTTCCGGAATACTAGTCAAGGGTTTAAGTAAAGCAGATTTATATGAAAGAGATAGTATCCAAGAAAATATTATTGAAGGAAATTTAAATAATTTTGAAGATAAAAGCATTATAATTGGTTCAAGGTTAGCAACCTTTTTGAGAGTTAAAGTTAACGATCAGATTGAACTAATTTCCTCCACTAAAAGCACTACTCCTTTCGGAAATATTCCTAGTGTAATTAAGTTGAACGTAGTGGGAATTTTTGATGTAGGAATGTATAATATAGATAGGAATGTTATATTTATGCCCAAATATTTAGCTACAAAGTTATTAAATAAAGATCAAAATTATATAAGTCATTTAGAAATATTTGTTCGTGATATAGACTATGTTAATCAAACAGCTTATGAAATAAATGAAAATTTTGGTGAAATTCACAAAATATATACTTGGGAGTCTATGCACAAGGAATTATTTAATGCTTTAAAAGTAGAAAAAAAAGTAATGTTTTTAATATTATCACTTATAGTTTTTGTGGCAGCCTTTAACCTTGTTTCTAGTATTATTATGATAGTAAAGGATAAAGAAAGAGGTATTGGAGTTTTAAGGTCTCTAGGCTTCACAAGGTCTCAGGTTTTAAGAATATTTATTTTTATTGGATCAATAGTTGGCATATTAGGTACAATCATCGGTACAATATTAGGCGTTATAATCACAATTTACATAGCTAAGATTCAAGTATTTTTAGAGAATTTATTTGACAGCCAGCTTTTTGCTCCTGAGGTATATTTTTTTAACATTATTCCTTCAAAAATATTCATTTCAGAAATTATAATTATTGTTTGTACTGCCTTAATATTATCACTGTTATCAACCTTATATCCAGCCTGGCGTGCATCAAAAATTGAACCTGCAAATATTCTAAGATATGAGTGAAATATTAACTTTAAAAAATATTAATCAATATTATTTTCAAGGGAAAAACAAAGTAGAAGTACTTAAAAAATTAAATTTTAGCATTTCAAAGGCTTCTAAAATTGCAATTATTGGTTCTTCAGGGTCTGGTAAATCTAGCTTATTAAATATAGCCAGTCTTATACAAAGTCCAAAATCAGGTGATGTATTTATTATGGGAAAAAATGCTGCTAGATTAAAAGATAGTGAAAAGTCTTTTTTAAGAAGAAAAAATATTGGTTATATTCATCAGCAAAATACTTTATTAATGGAGTTTAATGCTTATGAAAATATATACTTAACATTGCTACTCAATGGATTTAATTCCTCTTATGCAAAAGAGAAGGCTTTAGAGCTTTTAAAGGTTATAAATTTAGAGAATAGAGCTTCACATAAACCATCTGCACTCTCTGGAGGTGAACAGCAAAGAATAGCAATAGCTAGAGCAATTTCTAATTCTCCAGAAATTATAATTGCAGATGAACCTACAGGAAATTTAGATAAAGTTAATAGCGATAAAGTAATAGATGAATTAATAAATATATCTCATATTAATAATACATCCTTGCTTTTAGCAACTCATGATATAACTATAGCTAAACAAATGGATATAATTTATCAATTAAATGATGGATTGCTTTTAGAGTGTAAGAAGTAATGGTTAATCAATTTGTACATTTAAAAACAAAATCTCATTATTCTATTTTAGAAAGTTCTATTAAAGTTGACGATCTCATAGATCAAGCTGTTAAGGATAATATGCAAGCAATAGCTCTTACAGATACAAATAACCTATTTGGAGCAATGGAGTTTACAAAAAAGGCTCTTAAAAAAAAAATAAAACCTATTTTAGGAGCTAATATTCTTGTCGAATGGTATGAAAAAAGTCTTAACGTTAAGTCTTTATATAATATCACATGTTTAATAATGAACGAACAAGGTTGGCAAAATTTATCAATTTTAGTTAGTGCTATATATAAAAACCTGCAAGAGAACAAATATAAATTTGTTAGTTTAGAAGATTTAATAAAATATAATAAGGGTTTGTTAATATTGTATGACGAAGTAGATGAAAATATACCTCTTCATAAAGATTCTATTTGTTACATAGTAGCAAAAAAATTAAAAAGTGTTTTTGGTGATAGAATGTACTTAAATGTTTTTAAAAAACATAAAGATCATCAAAGCATTAAATTGAAAAATCTTCTAGAGCTATCCATTAAATTAGATTTGTCATTAGTTTGCACTAATGAAGTCTCATTTCTTAATAAAGAAATGTTAGATGCCCAAGATTGTTTAATGTGTATAGATCAATCAACTACAATTACTGATAGCAAAAGAAAAAAACCAATAGCTGAATGTTATTTTAAAAGTACAAAAGAAATGCTTATATTATTCAATGATATGAAAGAAGTACTTATAAATACAATTAATATCGCAAAAAGATGTAATTTTTTATTAAAAGACTCGAAACCTAAGTTACCAAATATAAATGTTTTTAAAAATTTAAAAGAGTCTGAATTAATTCATAAAATGTCACATAATGGTTTAAATAAGCGAATTAAAAGTAATACTAAAACATGTACACTAAATAATAGTGAGTATTTTAAAAGGTTAGATTATGAATTAGAAGTAATAAATGATATGGGATATGCCGGTTATTTTTTAATAGTTAGTGATTTTATTACTTGGGCAAAAAATAATAATATTCCTGTAGGTCCTGGCAGGGGATCAGGGGCAGGTTCTATAGTAGCATGGGCATTGAATATAACTGATATTGATCCTATTAAATATGGTTTACTTTTTGAGAGATTTTTAAATCCTTCAAGGGTTTCTCTTCCTGATTTTGATATAGACTTTTGCAAACATAGAAGAGAAGAAGTAATTGACTATGTGAGAAAAAAGTATGGGGAAGATAAAGTTGCACAAATTATAACATTTGGTTCTTTACAAGCTAGAGCAGTAATAAGAGATGTAGGTAGAGTCTTAGGTTTTAATTATGGAAGAGTAGATAAAATTGCTAAACTAATACCAAATAATCCTGGAGCAATAAAGTCTTTAAAACATCATATAGAAAATGATTCAATTATAAAAAATTTAATTAATGAGGATTATGAAGTAAGAAAAATTTTTGATATATCTACAAAATTAGAGGGATTAAATAGAAATGCTTCTACTCATGCTGCTGGACTTGTAATATCAAATAGTCCAATTGTTAATGATGTACCTTTATATTATGATACAAAATCTTCAATACCAGTTTGTCAATTTAATATGAAGTATTTAGAAAATATTGGTTTAATAAAATTTGATTTTTTGGGATTAGAAACTTTATCAGTCTTAGATGCAACTTTGAAGTTAATTAAAAAAAGAGAAATTTACATTAATTTAAATGATATTAATTTAAAAGATAAAAAGACCTATACCACTTTATCTTTAGGTAATACTTTAGGAGTATTTCAACTAGAAAGTGTGCCTATGAGGCAGGTTTTAAAACAATTAAAACCAGATAGAATAGAAGATATAATTGCTGTAGTTGCGTTATATAGGCCTGGTCCAATGGAGCAAATTCCCTCTTATATAAATAGAAAACATAAACTTGAGAATACTAGCTACCCACATCCTTTACTAGAAACACTATTATCAGAAACTCATGGCATAATGATATATCAAGAGCAAGTTATGGAAGCAGCAAGATTAATAGCTGGTTTTTCACTCGCAAAAGCTGATTTATTAAGAAGAGCAATGGGAAAAAAAATAAAATCTGAAATGCAAGATCTTAAAAAAAGTTTTATTGAAGGAAGTAAAAGTAATAATATTCCTGCTGATAGCGCAAAAAAAATCTTTTCAGATATTGAAAAATTTGCTGGTTATGGCTTTAACAAAAGTCACGCAGCTGCTTATGCGATAATATCATACCAAACAGCATGGTGTAAAACCCATTATCCTGCTGAATTTTTTACTGCATTATTAAATAGCGAAATTAATAATTCTAGCACCAAATATATTCCTTTAAAGTCGGAAATAGAAAAATTAGGTTTAAAAATTTTAAAATCAGATATAAATAAATCAGATATATATTTTACAGTTGAAAAACTTAAGAATAATAGTTTAGCTATAAGAAGTGGTTTAGCAAATATTAAAAATATTGGTTTTGAACTAGCGAAATACATTGTAACTGAAAGAGAAAAAAAAGGAGAATATAAATCACTTTTTAATTTTTTTTCTAGATTAGATCCGTTAATCATAAATAAAAGACAAATTGAATTCTTAGTAATGGCAGGTGTTTTTGATGCTTTTAAATATGAAAGATCTTCTATTTTTTCTTCTTCTTCAAATTTGTTATTAATTTCTCAGAACATTCATAAAGATAGTTTAGCCAATCAAAAAGCACTTTTTTCTGACCATAATAGTGAAGAAAACTTTAGGCATTTGATAGAAATTAATAAGCCATGGAAAAAAAACAAAACCTGTATAAATGAGTATTTAGCTCTTGGCTTTTTAGTTTCAAGAAACCCTTTATTAGATGATCTTGAATTTTTTAAAAGTTTTAATTTATCATGCTCTTCAGATATAGAAGATAACAATATCAATGGCAAAGAATTTGATATATTAGTTTTTCTAGTAGGCTATGAACAGAAATCTATTGGAAATACCATTTTTATAGACCTTTTCTTAATTGATTCTAAGGGCTTTTTAAATATAAGAGTATTTAAAGAAAAAATTGACGAAAAAAGTATCAATTTAGAAATTGGAGGCACTTATGTTATTAGTTTAATCCATGCTTTGGGAAGAGATGGTAGAATGAGACTTAGATTTAAAGCGTTAATAGAGGCAGAAAAACTTAAAAATAGTTTTTTTAAACATTTCATGATTCATTTGGATAATATAGACTTTATTGATGATATAAAAGAGAGATTATTAGAATTAGAGGAAGGTAATAAAAAAGTCTTGATCAAGTATAAAGATATTGCAATATGCTCTGGTTTAAGCATAAA
Source organism: Rhodospirillaceae bacterium (assembly GCA_902547175.1). Next base: position 24,653 of record CACCMS010000009.1, read on the forward strand.
CTCAAAAGTAAACCTTCATAATATTATGATAAATATAAAAGGTATTAAAAATATAGAAAAAATAATGTAAAATTAACTTGCAAAATATTAAATTGCAAGTTATGACTACTTAATTTAGTTTAAAGGAGATATATATTGAATGTAGCCGAATTTTCTATGAGGCAACTATTAGATGCTGGTATTCACTTTGGTCACCAATCTCATAGATGGAACCCTAAAATGAAACCATATTTATTTGGTATTAGAAATGGTATACACATCATAGATTTGCAACAAACAGTTCCTTTATTACACAATGCTTTAGTTTTTTTACATGAAATTGCTAATAATAATGGAAAAATTTTATTTGTAGGAACCAAAAGACAAGCCCAAAAGCCGATACAAGAAGCTGCAGCTAAGAATAACCAATTCTATGTTACTCACAGATGGCCCGGAGGAATGCTAACCAATTGGAAAACAATCTCTCAATCAATAAAGCAGCTTGATGATCTTGATGATAAGTTAGATGAGAAAAATGATTTTGCTAAAGTTTTAACAAAAAAAGAAAAACTTAATCTCCAAAGAAAGCAAGATAAACTTAATTTGTCTTTGGGTGGTATTAGAAATATGAATGGTATACCAGATGCTATGATTATATTTGATACTAATAAAGAGAAAAATGCATTAGAAGAGGCTAAAGTATTAAATATACCGATAGTTGCTATAATAGATAGTAATTCAAATCCTGATGGGATAGATTTCCCTATTCCAGGCAATGATGACGCTACTAGAGCATTGAAAACTTTTTGTGAATTAATTTCTGATACAATTAGTATGGCTTCTAAAAATAATACTAAAAGTCAGACTACAGATATTGGAGAAACTGATATATTAGTAGAAGATTTAGAAGGTCTAGAAAATATTGATGCAGCAGATACTGACAAAATTGAAGAAAATACAAAAGTTAATGAAAACAATACATCCCTAAATAAATGAAATTAAATAAGAATTATTTATATGTCTAACATTACAGCTGAACACATCAAACTGTTAAGGGAACAAACAGGTGCAGGTATGATGGACTGTAAGAAAGCATTAGTAGAAAATGATGGAGATATTAGTAAAGCTACTAGTTGGTTAAGAAAAAAAGGTATTGCAAAAGCTGAAAAAAAATTATCCAGAGTAGCAGCGCAAGGTCTTGTTGGGTTAAAAACTTGTGATAATTTTTCCTTGTTATTAGAAATAAATTCTGAAACTGATTTTGTTTCAAAAAACGAGGATTTTCAAAGTTTTGTAGATAATATTTTAGATATTGGTATTAGCAAAAAATACACTATCGATAGTCTTTTGGAGGCTCAATACAGAAATAATGAAACGGTTGCAGTTGCTTTGCAAAATTTAGTAGCTAAAATAGGAGAAAATATAGTTATTAGAAAACTGTTATATATAGATGCCGACCCTAAAAATACACTATTTGGATCTTATATTCATAATAAAATTAATAACAATATTGGAAGAATGGCATGTGTTGTAAAAATATTTTCTAATAATAAAGCTAATAAAGCTGTAATTGACCTGGCAAATAAAATAGCAATGCATATAACTGCTTTGAAACCACTTGCTTTAGATCAAAAGTCCCTTGATACTTCTTTTATTGAAAAAGAAAGAGAAATATATACTTCTCAGCTTAAAGCATCCGGTAAACCAGAGAATATTATTGATAAAATAGTAGATGGTAAAGTAAAAAAATACTTATCTGAAGTTACATTAATTAATCAGAATTGGGTACTAGAACCATCGCTTACGATAGCTCAAGTGATTGAAGACTTCAATAGCAATAATAATGATGACTTGTCTATTATTGACTATAAATTATTGATCTTAGGGGAAGGCATTGAGGTTGAAGAAAAGAGTTTTTCTGAAGAAGTTGCCTCTCAGGTGAATAATACTACTTAATTTCAAAAAATGAAAAATTTAAGCTTGATGAACTTTAATAACTGGAAAAGAATAATGCTAAAACTTTCAGGTGAGGTTCTTGTGGGTAAGCAAGATTATGGCATTGATCCAGATAAAGTTATATCAATAGCTGATGACATAACAAAAGTTCATAAAAAAGGTAAAGAAATTTGTATTGTTGTAGGAGGAGGTAATATATTTAGAGGTATATCTGGAGCTGCTCAAGGAATTGATAGAGTTACTGCAGATGGTATGGGAATGTTAGCTACTGTTATAAATGCTTTAGCACTTCAAAATGCCATAGAAAAAAATGGCATTTCGACAAGAGTATTATCTGCAATACCTATGCAGACTATTTGTGAGTCATTTATTAAAAGAAGAGCTATTAGACATTTAGAGAAAAATAGGATTATAATCCTTGCTGCCGGAACTGGAAATCCTTACTTTTCTACTGATACAGCAGCAGCATTAAGAGCTGCAGAAATGAATTGCGATGTTTTATTTAAAGGAACTAGTGTTGATGGTGTTTATGAAAGTGATCCTAAATTAAACCCAGACTCAAAAAAATATTCAACTATAAGTTATAAAAAAATTTTAGATGATAATTTGAAAGTTATGGACACTTCTGCAATAACATTGGCTAGAGACAATAAGATTCCTATGGTAGTTTTCTCAATTTTATCAGAGAGCTCATTTTTTAAGGCAGTAAATGCAGAAGAACCTTATACATTAATTTCGGAGAAATAAGATGAACCAATTTATACTAAGTGATTACGAAAAAAGAATGCTAGGAGCTATAGACAATTTAGTTAAAAACTTTACTGGCATTAGGTCTGGAAGGGCCTCTACTGCTTTAGTTGATGGTATAATAGTTGATGCGTATGGGCAAAGTATGAAAATAAAAGACTTGGCATCAGTTAGTGTACCTGAAGCTAAGACTATTAAAATAAATGTATGGGATAGTAATTTGGTTAATTCTGTAGAAAAAAGTTTATTAAACTCATCTTTAAATTTATCTCCTATGACCGAAGGACAGATTATTAGAATAAATCTACCTGATCTAACTGCTGAAAGAAGAGCAGAGTTAGCAAAAAATGTTAAACGTTTATCAGAAGAAGCAAAAGTAGCAGTAAGAAATATTAGGCAAGATGGTATGAATTTTATTAAAAAATTTAGTTCCCAAAATACTCCTGAAGATGAGATTAAAATAATTCAAGATGACCTTCAAAAACTAACTGACTCTTGCATAGAGACTATTTCAGAAAAAAGTAAAAATAAAGAAAATGAGATTTTACAGATATAACTCATTTTAAGATGAATAATAGTAAACAAAACTTTTTATCATTTGCCAAACATGTAGGCATTATAATGGATGGTAATAGGCGTTGGGCTAAGCTAAATGGCCTGAAAAATATAGACGGTCATAAAAAAGGTGCTAATAATGTAAAAGAAATATTGAAAGTAGCCATTACTTGTAAGATTAAATATTTAACTTTATTTGCATTTTCATCAGAGAATTGGAAGCGAACTAATGAAGAAATACAAGATTTAATAGGTTTGCTTAGATTTTTTTTAAAAAGACAAATCAATGAGTTACTTAAAAATGATATATGTCTTAAAATTTTAGGTGAAATTTCTTTATTTCCTAGTGATATTATAAAAGATTTAAATAAATTATCAGAAGCCTCAAAAGAAAATAAAACACTAAATTTAATAATTGCAATCAATTACGGTTCTAGACAAGAAATTACTACTTCGGTAAAAAAAATAGCTCATGATATAGCTTTAAAGAAAATAACTGTTAATGAAATAAATGAAAAAAAAATTTCGGATAACCTTTATACAAAAGGTTTACCTGACCCTGATTTAATTATTAGAACAGGAGGTGATTGTAGATTAAGTAATTTTCTTCTATGGCAATCAGCTTATTCTGAATTAATATTTATTAAAAAGTTCTGGCCTGAATTTAGTCAAGAGGACTTTTTGTCTGCATTAAAAGAATTTAATCAAAGAGAAAGAAGGTTTGGAGGCCTATAATAACTATTTTTTTTTCTAATAATCTATTCTTAAGACTTATATCTTCTATATTTTTAATAAGCGTAGTAATTTTATTTAATTATTTAGGTTCGTACTATTTTTTATTATTATTAATTGTTACTTTTTCAATATTATTATTAGAATATTATAGATTATTTGATTTAAAATATCTTGAATTAGATTTTTTTTTAAATCTAATACTTATATTAATAAATTTTTTATTTATTTATAATAACTTTATTTTAATTCCTATTCTTTTAACTTTTTTTGGAGTTTTTTGTGGACTATTCAATAGTTCTAAATATATGGTTTCTATATCATCGTATTTTTACTTAGCATTACCGTTTTATATTTTAATTTATTTAAATAAATATTATTTGGATGGTAAAATTATAATATTATGGCTTCTTTGTATTGTATGGGCAAGCGACTCTTCTGCTTATATATTTGGCAGCATTATAAAAGGAAAAAAGTTTTTTCCTAGTATAAGTCCAAACAAGACTTGGGCAGGATTTTTCTTTTCATTAGTATTTTCTGTATTAAGTAGCAGTATTTTTTCTTTTTACTTTAATATTATAAATATCTATCAGGCTATGTTAGGAGGTTTGATAATTGGACTTTTTACCTCCTTTGGTGATTTATTTGAAAGTTATTTAAAAAGAATTAATAATAAAAAAGATAGCTCAAAACTTATTCCAGGACATGGTGGAATTTTAGATAGACTTGACGGGTTTTTGTTTGCTATTGTAGTTATGTTTGTTTTTATTTTGCTTTGGAGTAATAGTTGAAAAAGATTAGTGTTTTAGGCGCTACTGGCTCAGTAGGAATAAATACTTTAAAAATTATAGCCTCTGATAGTAACAAATATAATGTTATAGCTTTAACATCATATAAGAATTATAAAAAATTAGCTAAGCTTGCTATAATGTTTAACTGTAAGTATGCAGTAATAGGTAAAAAAGAATATTTTAAGAATCTTAAAGAAGAGCTTTTTGGAAGAAATATAAAATGTTTGTCAGGTTATAAAGCAATTTGTGAAGTTGCAAGCTTAAATGTAGATATTTTAATTTCTGCAATAGTAGGTATTGCTGGACTTAAGCCTACATTCTCTAGCATAGGTAACGCAAAGATAATAGCAATTGCAAATAAAGAATCAGTTATTTGTGCAGGATACTTACTTCTAAAAAAAGCAAGATTAAAGAATACTAAAATTATTCCATTAGACTCAGAACATAATGCAATATATCAGATATTACAAAATGAAAATAAAAGAAGCATTAAAAACATTATCTTGACTGCTTCAGGAGGACCATTTTTAAGCATGGATAAGAAAAATTTTAAAAATATTACTGTTGCAGATGCCTTGAAACATCCTAATTGGAAAATGGGAAAAAAAATAACTATAGACTCAGCAACATTAGTAAATAAAGTAATTGAGGTTATTGAAGCATCTATTTTATTTAATTTAAACTTAAAGCAGATTGATATACTCATACATCCAGCATCTTTAATACATGGAATTGTTAATTTTATTGATGGTTCTTCTCATTTAGTTGCAAGCTCGCCAGACATGAAAGTACCCATTAGTTTTGCTCTGAGTTGGCCAAATAGATCTATTACTCAAGTAAAGTTTATAGATTTTATTAAAAATAATGACTTTAACTTTATTAAGCCTGATTACAAAAAATTTCCTGCACTATCATTAAAAAAAATAGTTAGCAATAGTCTTTTTATAAAATCTACTATTATCGTTTTAAATGCAGCTAATGAAATAGCAGTAGATAATTTTTTAAAAAAGAATATAAAGTTTGATGATATAGTAAAAATAATAAAAAAAACTATTTATAAATTTAATCATATTGAAGTAAAAACATTAAAGGATATATTGTCTGTGGACTGTGAAGCTAGATTATTAACAAATGAAATCATTAAAAAAAATAATTAGTGTATGCATATGCTAAGTTCATTTTTTTATTATTTTGAATATATTTTTTGGTTCATTTTAGTTTTTACTATAATAGTCTTTATACACGAGTTTGGCCATTACATAGTTGCTAGAATAAATAATGTTGATGTTGAAAAGTTTTCTATAGGTTTTGGTCCAGTACTATTTAGTAAAACTGATAAAAATAATACAAAGTGGCAAATAGGAGCTATACCACTTGGAGGTTATGTAAAGTTTTGTGGAGAAATGTATTCAGAAAGTGAAAGTAAAGGAAATTCTAAAAATAAAAATCTTTTTATGAATAAAAAAGCTTTGCAAAAAGCAAGTATAGTTTTTGCTGGCCCTGCTGCAAACTTTTTATTAAGCTTTTTAATATTCATTTTTATTTTTTTATTTTTTGGTCGGCATGAAACTCCTAATATTTTGGGTTCAATTGATAAAAATAGTCCAGCAGAATTAAATAAACTTCAAGTTAATGATAGAGTGATATCAATAAATGATATTAAAATAAATAATTTTGAGGAGATTTATAATTTTATTGATAATGAAAAACTGGGCTCAGGTTCTTTATTATTTAAAATAAAAAGAAATGATGAAATTTTAGAATACAATCTTGTACCTATCACCAAATCTATTGAGACTTTTATAGGGAGCAAAAAAAATATAAATTATTTAGGTATTAATCCTTTAATAAGTCCAATAGTAGGAAAAGTATTACCTGAGTCACCTGCTAGTTTTGCTGGCCTAAAAAAAAATGATAAAATATTAAAAATCAACAACATTAAAGTAGAAGGTGCAAGACAAATAATAGATATAGTAAAGACTAGTGATAATAAACCATTAAATTTTTTAATATTAAGAAATAATAAAGAAGTTTTTATTGAAATAGTCCCTAAGGATTTTACTAATTCTGGAAAACCTAAAATAGGTATTACATTTAAAAAGAATAGAACAAAGTTAAAACCATATGCATCAGTTAAGGAGTCATTAAATAATATATTTATTATTTCTGTTAAAACTTTAATAGCCTTTTGGGAAATTTTATTCGGACAAAGAGATCATTGTGAAGTAGGAGGACCTATATTAATAGCTAAAGTCTCAACTGACATAGTCAATACTGACTATATATCTTTTATAGCCTTAATAGCATTAATATCTATAAATCTTGGTTTGATAAACTTATTTCCCTTACCTTTATTGGATGGAGGACATCTATTAACTTATATTTCAGAATTTGTAATTGGAAAAAATATCAATTACAATCTATTTAAGAAAATTCAAATTTTAGGAGTAATAATAATAATTTTTTTTATGACTTTTTCTATATTAAATGATATTTACTGTAGAGTATTAAATTGACATGTTAAAGTACTCTAGAATTTTTTTTG
>CACCMS010000010.1 GCA_902547175.1 Rhodospirillaceae bacterium
TTTTTTCATTGCTCTCATTATTGAGATAAATTTTAATAAATTCTAAATACCAGTCACAAAATATATTTTTAGTAAATTTATATATATCCTTAGTAGCCTCATTAAATCTATAGTTTTCAATATTAGACGTAATACTATTTGTATAATCGTTAAATAACTTTAAAATCCATAAATTTACTTTATTATCAAAATCATTACTTTTTATTTTTGCAATCTCAAAACACTTATTTTGGTTTAGAAAGTTATATGCATTTCTAATCTTAGTTATAAAATTTCTATTTATTTTTACATTTTCTTCAGAAAGTTTTATGTCTCTTCCTTGGGCGGCCATTAAAGATAATGTATACCTTAATGCATCAGCTCCAAACTTATCGATGATATCTAAAGGGTCTATAACATTGCCTTTTGACTTTGACATTTTATTTCCATGCTGATCTCTAACTAAAGCATGAATATAAACATTTTTAAAAGGTACTTTATTAGTAAAGTTAACAGATTGCATCATCATTCTGGCCACCCAAAAAAATATTATATCAAAACCTGTAACTAAAACATTTGTTGGGAAATATTTTTTAAAGAAAACATTTTCCGTATCTGGCCATCCTAGTGTAGACATAGGCCATAATGCAGATGAAAACCAAGTATCAAGAACATCTGTTTCTTGTTTTAATAGTTTTTTTTCCTTATAAAAGTCCATTGCTAATTGATAAGCTTGCTCTTCACTATTAGCAGCAAATGCTTTGCCATCTGGACAATACCATATGGGTATTCTATGTCCCCACCAAATTTGTCTTGAAATACACCAAGGCTCTATTTCATTTAACCATAAAAAAAATGTTTTATTCCAAGAAGATGGATGAAATTTTGTTTCATTGTTTTGAACAAATTTTAATACTTTTTCTGCCAATGGTTTTACATTCATAAACCATTGATCAGTTAAATAAGGCTCTATAATACTTGAGGATCTATCTCCATAAGGGACTGTATGATTAATTTTTTCTATTTTAATAAAATTTCCATATTGTTTCAAATCTTGTATTATAGCATTTCTTGCTTTTATTCTGTCCATCCCCTGAAATTTAATAGGAACGTTTTTATTTAATTTTCCAAATTTATCAAATACTATCTTTAATTCTAGGTTATTTTTCTTTCCTATTTTATAATCATTAAAATCATGCGCAGGTGTAATTTTTAAAACACCACTGCCCTTTTCTATATCAACATGATCGTCAGATATAATAGGTATAGTCTCATTACACAGTGGCAAATGTACTTTTTTACCAATTAGACTCTTGTACCTTAAATCATTGGGGTTTACAGCTAAACATTGATCTCCAAATAGCGTCTCAGGCCTTGTTGTTGCTACTTCAAGATATTTTGAACTATCTACAATAAAATACTTTAAATAATAAAAGTCTCCTTCCTTTTCTACTTGTTCTACTTCTAAGTCAGAAATAGCAGTTTGCAAACTAATATCCCAGTTAACAAGCCTTTTATCTTTGTATATTAACCCTTTTTTAAATAATTCAATGAAAGTATAATTTACAGCATTAGACATATCTTTATCTAAAGTGAATCTTTGCCTTTTCCAATCTGGTGAAGCCCCTAACCTTTTTATTTGATTAATAATTCTATCTCCCGATTTTTTTTTCCATTCCCAGACTTTTTTTATAAAATTTTCTTTTCCTATATCATCTTTACTTAAATTTCTTTCACTTTTAATATTAGATTCTACTATTTTTTGCGTTGCAATTCCTGCATGGTCCGTACCAGGCTGCCACAAAACATCTTTTTTATTCATTCTCCAGTATCTCGCTAAGATATCTTGAAGTGTCATATTCAAGGCGTGTCCTATATGAAGTGTTCCTGTTACATTAGGAGGAGGCATCATTATAGAAAATTTTTTCTTTTTCTCATTAGGTTTTGCTTCAAATAACTTCTTATCTAACCATTGTTGGTACAAATTTTTCTCTAACTCTAGATGATCCACATCTTTTTCAAACAGTTTTAATACCATAATTAAAAATATTATTTATGTTTTTGAGTAGCTTTAGATATTAATTTCATTTCTTGTATTACGATAGTCTTTACAAAGGATTTTAAGTTCTTACTAATCCACTTTTTAATAATTGGTTTAATCTCTCTATCTACTAATGCTTCTACAGGATCTTTTGTTTTTTTTAATGGCTTTGACATATTATCAAAGATATTTTTTTTAGGATTAGCTGACTTATTATCATTTTTAACAATTTTATTTTGAGTAATATCATTATTTTTTTCTTGAATATCTTTATTACTTGACTTATGGCTAATCTTAGTTTTTTGATCATACTTTTTACCTTTTGATACAATTTTATCCAATAAAATAAAATTATCATTATTCTGTGCTTCATTTTTTTGATTGATACTATTTCTAATATGATCAAGTTCTTTGGTTATAGTAGACTTATCATTTTCCATAATTTAATATATCTTAAATTTCATTAGTCTTCAAACCCTAACCACATATTTTTAACAGCTAAATAATTTTTATCCAAATCGTAAACATCCACATCTAGATTTAAGTCAGTGGATGATAATTTACCTATATAAGCCATTATGTTAAAAATAGTTACAAATTTATCTCTTTTTACTTTAATGACCCCTACTTTTTCTTCCAATAGTTCTTGTTCTGCATCTAAAACATCTAATAATGTTCTAGAACCTACTTCATATTCTTTTTTAACCCCTTCTACTGCCATTTCATTAGCCTTTATAGTAGAATTAATAGAAACTATTTGAGCCTCTAAACTATTAAGCTCTATCCATAAAATCTCTACTTCTTTGAGTGCTTTTCTAATATTATAATCCAGAATTTTTGAACTTTGCATTGCTTCCTTCTTTTTTTGTCTTACATTAGAATAATTATATCCACCTGAATATAGTGGCAGTTTAAAATTAAACTCCACCTTATAGTTTTCATATTCATCAAAAAAAGTATTTGGTGCCCAGGCATTTTGAGCTGATAAATTTAAATCTAAAGTAGGAAGTAATTCGGATGCTGCTGATGAAATTTTTACAAATGATAACTTTTTTCTGAAGCCGCTCGCAATAATTTTTGGATTGCTTTGTAAAGTTTCTTTAGTAATATCTCTTAAATTATTAGGAATGGCTATTTTTATTATGGGAAAATCCAATTTGTTAGGAGCCTCTATTCCTATTAAAGAAAAATACTTTGATCTTTCTTTTTCTATGTCGCCTCTTGATTTTATTTCATCTGATCTAGCTCTAAGGTATCTAGCTTTTGCTAATGACAAATCTGTAGAAGTAGCTTCTCCTAATTTAAATCTATCATTAGTGGCTTGATAATGTTTTTGTAATAATAATAAGTTATTTTTTGCTAATTTATTTATTTCAGTACTAGCTAATAGAGCAAGATAAATTATTGATGCTTCTAAAAGAATTTCTTGCTCTTGATTTCTTAAGTCAGCTCTTTGGGCAAAAATAGAATTATCAGCAATATTTATTAGACTATTATTTCTTCCAAAATCGTACAAGTTCTGTTGGATTTCTAAAGTTATTGATTTTGGATTATTATTTCTTTTGCTTTCTAAACCGGAAGTATTAATTGTAGTTGTTTCATCACTACCTACACTTCCATAAAAATTAACCTGTGGTCTATTTTCACTAAGGGCTTTGGCTAATTCTTCATTGATTGCTTCTAATTTAAATCTATGACTTTTTAATAAAGGACTAGTATTATATGCCTTAGCAAGAGTATCATATAAAGTCTGAGAGTAACAAAAACTGCTAAAAACAAATAAAAGAGTTATTTTATATAAAATTAAAAATATCCTGTTCATGATTATAAAATATACCTAAATAAAATTAAAATCATTAACATTATGAACAGCACTAGCAAAAGGAATATTAATATCAAACAAAGATTCTTTAAAAAAACCATTTTTTGATTTGTGTATAACACTCAGTTTGCTTTCTCTAACTTCATTGTTATGTTTCTCACAGAAAAATATCTTTCCTTTATTTACTAATTGATCTATTAATTCATTATTTATATTAAAACTTAAATCTATGTTTACAATTACATCATATAGTCCTAGTTTTTTATAACCACCACTGTGATTGCTATTAATAAAAACTAGATTTTCAATATTCAAATTTCTGACATTACGCTCACCTAGATTAAATAATTTAGTATCTTCTTCGATGGCAATAACAGTCTCAACCATTCCTGAAAGTATTGCTGCTTCATATCCATAATTTGCCCCAATTAACAGCACTACTTCTTTTCCAGAAAAGTTTCCTTCCTGAAATATCTTTGCTGAATTTAGTGGAGAGGGCAAATATCTTTTTTGAGAAACCTTAATATTTAAATCACTATATGCTATAGGTTTATGTAAGTCAGGCAAAAAACTTTCTCTTGCTAAAGTTTCATATATTTTTAGTATTTTATCATTCTTTATAGACGCAGGTAAAAATTGGCCTAAGATCATATTTTTTCTCATTTGGGAAAAATTGGTCATTATTATAATAATAATTAATTTAAAAAAAATAAAAAGACTAAAATTATGCTTTTAGTTTAAAATAAATAATTTCATATACTATGTTAGATAAGAATACTGCTACTGCTAATAAAAGCACTATACCTAAGTAATATATAAAAGTTTTAAAATAATCTTTTCTTTTTTTTACGACTGCATTTCCATCTTTAGGTACTAAAGGACATGTATGTGGTAATTGTTTTTCAATCTTTTTAATAGTTTTTCCTGAAACTTCATTTTTTTCGGTTATCTCATTAATTAATTTTTCTAAAATTTTTGTATTTCGATGAAAACTTGTAAGTATTTTAGTAGAATCATATGCATAATTATAGAATGTTTCTTCAAGTTTAGCCAATCTGTTATCCATAGATCTGACATCATTAAAAATGCCTGTTGCTTTTGGATTTTCATTTGAATTTACATTAGCTGGCTTAAGTTCTTTTTTATCTTCGCCATTTTTTTTTTCAAAAAGTGAGCTTCTTAATTCATTAATTTGTTTTTTTAATCTTATTTCAGACATCTTACACCACCATTTTGATTGCTAAATACATGCCAAATGAACAAATTATTTAACATTATTAAATTTTTCTATTTTTGATCTCCTATTAACTCCCCACCTATATTGTTCAGGCCATAAATTATAATCAGGATCAACTCCTAACACTTGGGCAGCATGTAATAACCAAAATGGATTATACATTAACTCTCTTCCCATAGCAATTAAGTCTGCTTGCTCCTCTATTAAGATATTTTCTGCTTGTTTAGGATCTACTATAACACCAACAGCCATTGTCTTAATTGCACTATTTTTTTTAATTTCATGAGCGTAAGGAACTTGAAAACCTAGCCCTCTATCAAGATTGCTTTTAAGTACACTACCATCATCATTTGCAGCAAATCTAGGTCTTCCTGCTATTCCACCTGAAGAACAATCAATTACATCAATGCCAACTTCGGCAAGAATTTTAGATAAAGAAATAGAGTCATTTAATTCCCATCCATTTTTCTGTCCGTCTACAGCTGATATTCTACAAAATAATGGAACTGTATCAGAAATATTATTTCTTATGGAAATAGCAACATCTTTCAATATTTTAGCTCTTCCCTCTAAAGTACCCCCGTATTCGTCATTTCTTTTATTTGAAATAGGAGAAAGAAAACTATGAAGTAAATAACCATGAGCTGCATGAATTTCTAATACTTGAAACCCTGCCTCAATTGCCAGCTTTGCACTTTTGACATATGATAAAACTAAATCATCTATTTCTTTCTTTTCAAGAGCTCTAGGAACTTGCCATCCTTCAGCTAAAGCAATAGATGAAGGCGCTACTGTTTTCCAAGCATAAAAACCTTTTTTTTCATCTTCTTTATCCAAAGGCAATCCTCCCTTCCATGGCTCTTTTGCTGATGCTTTTCTACCTGCGTGAGCTAATTGGAATGCAGGTACAGATCCCATTTTTTTAATGAAGTTTACTATAGGTTTAAATGCATTTTTTTGATTTTCATTCCATAAGCCCAAGCAATAAGGTGTGATTTTACCATCTTCTCTGACAGCTGTTGCTTCTGCAAAAATACAACCTATTTTAGCTCTAGCAAAAGTGCTTAAATGAGAAAAATGCCATTCATTGGCAATACCATCTTTTGCAGAATACATACATAATGGTGATAAGACCAATCTATTTGGAAATTCTATTCCTCTTATTTTTAATTTAGAAAATAATTTAGACACAATTATTTATAACATAATTAAAAAAATAATCTTTTTTTTTTTAGATTATATTTATGACATTTAGATTAACATTGAAACTATAATTCTATAATGCTAACTTATTTCTTTATGGCTCGGTGGCAGAGTGGTTATGCAGCGGATTGCAAATCCGTCTACGGCGGTTCGATTCCGTTCCGAGCCTCCATAATTAGGGGGTTTTATGAGACAACCATGTATAGTAGGTGTTTCTGATGCTAAAATTGACGAAAGAGGTTGTGTTTCAAAAGATTCTTCTGTATTAAGTATTCAAAAATATTGTGCAATAGAAGCCCTTAATGAAGCAGGTCTAAATATCACAGATATTGATGGTTTAGCAGTAGCTGGACTTTGGGGAATGCCTGGACCTGGAGTTATGCAACCTAATGTTCTTACCGAGTACTTAGGAATTTCTTATCCTAAATGGTTAGATGGTACAAACACTGGAGGTTCAGCTTTTATTTTTCATTTGCAACATGCCTACCAAGCTATAAAAAATAATATATGTAATAATGTTTTAATTTTATACGGAAGTATTCAAAAATCTAATAGAGAAAGAAATTTTTTAGATAGACCTGCTATTTTTAGCAGTCAGTTTGATATGGTAGCAGGACTTCCTTCTCCTGTTGGAGCTTATGCTTTAGCGGCGCAAAGACACATGTATAAATTTGGTAGTAATAAAGAGGCTTTAGCTGAAATAGCTGTAGCTGCCAGAAATTGGGCTAAATTAAACCCTAATGCTTATAAAAAAGATAATCTAACAATAGAAGATGTAATCAACTCTCAACCTATTTGTTCACCTTTAAATAAATTAGATTGTTGTCTTGTTACTGATGGAGGTGGAGCAATTGTGTTATCTAATACTGACAGAAAAAGTGATTTTAAAAATGATCCTATTTTCATTAAAGGTTTTGGTGAGACATCCTCGCATTCTAGTATTAACTATATGGAAGATATGTCCAGGTTAGATGTCGCCATCAAAAGCAGTGAAGATGCTTATAATATGTCCAAGATGTCTCCTAGTGATATGGACTTTGCAATGATTTATGATTCTTTTACTATTACAGTCCTTATGTCTCTTGAAGCTTTAGGCTTTTGTGAAATTGGAGAAGGCAAAGATTTTGTTAAAAATGGAAATTTAGGTCCTAATGGATCATTTCCTATCAATACAAATGGTGGTGGCTTAAGTTATTGCCATCCTGGTATGTATAGTATATTTACATTGATAGAAGCTTGTAGGCAATTATGGGGGCAATGTGGCGAAAGGCAACTCAAGAGAAATCTTACCAACGTTCTTTGTCATGGAACAGGAGGAGTGTTATCAAGTGCTGCTACTACTATTCTTTCAAAGGAGAGTTCATAATGTTTAATTTAATGATAGATAAAGATTCTAAAACTTTTTGGGAAGGAGCTAAAAAAAATAAACTAATGCTTCAAAAGTCAAAAAATAATGGTAATTACTATCTTTATTCCTTAGGCCACTCTGATGTTGCTGCGGATCATGAGTTTGAATGGGTTGAAGTATCTGGAAATGGTAAGATTTATTCTTTTACAGTTTCTTATATACCTGGTGGTTCTAAATATTATTTAGACAAAACACCTTATGTTATTGGAAGTATATTACTGGAAGAGAACGTTAGAATTATGAGCAATATAATAACTGATGATATAAAAACTGTTGAAATTGGAAAAAAGGTTAAAGTATATTTTAGAAAATTAAGTGATGAAATAGTTTTTCCTTGTTTCAAACTAATCTAACTAGTTTAGAATTCCTAGTAATTTATTTAATTCCTTAATTGCGGTTCTTCTGTGCTTTTTCTCAAAAATTCCTAAATCACTTTCTAATTCATTGAGGTTTAATTTATTTTTTTTTATTACATCTTTTTTTAGGTTTTCTATTTCAAACTCCGGTAAGAAACTAGCATTAATAATTTCTCGGAATACTCTCTTACCTTTTTCATATTCTCTTTCAGTTAAATAATAATTTTCTTGATCTACATTATATTTTTTATAGAGATCTAATTTTTGAATAATTAAAATACCTAAAATAATTTGGCTCCTATCAAGTATCGTTTTATTTTTTTTATCTTTTTTTGTAACCTTAATTTGCGAAACCTTTGTTTTTAAATTATTGTATAGCTTAAAATATTCAGCACTTTTTTTAAGATCTTGTAATTCAAACTTATTATTACTGTACACCCAACCAAGATTAATATATGCATCGATAAAGCCTCTTTCTGCGGCTTCATTCAAATAATAAATAGATTGATTTTTTATATATTTTAAACTTTCTTTAGAAATTTCTAAATTGTCTGAATTGTTTAATAAGATTTTTATGCCTAAAAAATTTAAGCATTGAGGTGTAACTATAATATTTTCTTTTTCAAGACAATTTTCTACAAAAACTTTTTTATCATCAAAACTTAAAAATTTTAAATCCTCTTTAGTAATGGTTTCTGAAAACAAGTAATTAGGGTAAATAATAAAAAATATTGTTCTAAGTAAATTTTTAAAAATTTTCATTTTATAATACAAAATTCTTTAAAAGCATTTAATTTATTTATAGATATATAAGCTGAGAGAATAAATAAAAAATATATATTATACTAATATCAATTTAACCAATTTTCTATAGCTAGTGATATCTCATCTGGAGAGTCTTCTTGAATAAAATGTAAACCTTTTACAGTAATTTCTTCTTGATTTTTCCAGCTTCTACAGAATTCTCTTTGAGGACCTATTAAAATAGACCCTGGCTCCGCATTAATGAATAATTTTTTTATATTAGTTTTTTTCATAAACTCAGCATATTCATTTACAATATCAACTACTTCAATAGGCTCGCCTTCTAATGGTATTTGTCTTGGCCAACTTAAGGTAGGTTGTCTATCTGTTCCAGCTTTAAGAAAAGGTTTTCTATATTGACTCATTTCTTCGTCACTCAACTTTCTAATGATTGAAGAAGGCAAAATTCTTTCAACAAATATATTTTTTTCTAAAATTAACTCTTCGCCTACTTCACTTCTCATTAATTTAAAAACCTTGGTTGCATTTTCTGGCCAACTACTCCACTTCATTGGACAAACTATTGCTTCCATATAAACAATACCAGCTATTCTATCAGGATATTTTTTTGCAAAATCAAAACCTATTGCTGAACCCCAATCATGAATCACAAGTATAATTTTTTTATTTATGTTTAAATTATTGATAAAGCCATCAAACCATTTTATATGTTCTTTAAGACTATAATTTTCTTGAGATGGGTTATCTAATTTATCTGAGTCTCCCATACCTATTAGGTCAGGCGCTATACATCTATATTTATTTTTTAAACCTTTAATGATATTTCTCCATAAAAAAGAAGAAGTTGGGTTTCCATGAATAAAGAGTAGAGGTTGCCCTTCACCTTCATCTAAGTAAGCAATATTTTTTGATTGAAAAGTAATAAATTTTTTATTCATTGAAGTTTGGTTTTCTTTTTTCACTAAAAGCTTTTAAACCCTCAACACCATCTAAACTCTCTGCATTTTCAGAAATTTTTATACCTTCTATATCCATTTGTGTTTCAAGTCCATTATCAAAGCTAATATTTAATAATTTTTTTACTCCGGCATAAGCTTTCTTAGGGCCTTTCATAAATATTTCTGCTTGCTTCTCAATAGCTTCATCAAGCTTTTCTTGATCATCTAAAACCTGATCTATTAAATTCATTTTTAATGCTTCTTCAGCTGAAAATATTCTGTTGGTTAACATAAGTTCCTTTGCTCTTTTCATTCCAACAATTCTAGGAAGGAAAAAAGTTGAACTACCGTCAGGTGATAACCCTGCATTGGTATACGCTACTGTAAACTTAGCACTTTTGACTGAATAAATAATATCTCCTGTAATTGCTAAACTAAAACCTCCTCCTCCTGCGGTTCCATTTATACCTATTATTACTGGGGCTTGCATTCTAGTCATCCTAGCTATAGCTCCATGAAAATAATGTGTCATCTCAAGAAGTGTTTCCTTTATTTTATCTTCATTAGATAGTAGAAATTTTAAATCACCACCTCCACAAAATAGCTTTCCCTTACCTGTTAAAATTAGGACTTTAATATTGTTATTTGTGGATACTATATTCGTCGCTTTATATAATTCTTTTGCTAGTTCAATGTTTAGAGTATTACCTGCATCAGGTCTATTTAAGGTTATCCTAGCTATATTATTTGATATTGAAAAATTTATACTATTAAAATTCATATTATGAAAATAGCACAATTAAATGCTGATGTAAATTATGGAACCATGTAGTATTTTTTATCAGAACTTTCGGAGTAAACAAACTCTACCCTAATATTTTTAATATCTGATAGTTGCAAACATTCTAATTTAGAGACCTTAAAGTTTATTAATGAGAAATTATAAAATGCTTCTTCGTTATCTGTATTATACTTTATATCATCTAAATTATTTATTTTTTCTCCTGGAGAGAGTACTGATAAATAATTTTTTTTTGAAAAATTTCTTAAACTGCTCCAAATATCTTTAGTTTTTTCTGTTTTATTTTCAATATTAGCATTTCCATATAGTTGTACTTGCAGCTTAAATCTTGGTTCATATAAATGTATAGTAACATTATTATTTTGCTTAATATTTATCACTTTTCTACTTCTAGAGTCTGAATAGAAAAACAACATTTTTGTTTTATTATCAACTTTCCTCAAAATAATAGTTCTTGAGTTTATTGCATTGCCATTTATTGTGCTTAAAGTTGGTGTATGAAATTTTGATTTTTTATTAACTACGCCTTGGGCTAATAAATCCCAAATTTTTGATTCCCCTTTATCTAAATCACTAAAAAAATTTGTAAAGTTATTCAATTTATTTTTTTTCTAAAATTTCTAATTCAATTAAGATACATAATAAATGTAAGATAGTAATGTGTAATTCTTGTATATGAGAAGTAATTTCACTAGGCGCCTTAATGCATATATCACTACATTTTTCTAATTTTGAATTTTTTGCACCAGTTAAGCTTATTACTTTTATTTTTTTACTTCTAGCAGTCAAAGCAGCTTCAATAATATTTTTACTTTTACCACTTGTCGATATTGCAAAAAGTATATCTCCTTTATTTCCAATACCTTCAATTTGCCTTGAAAAAACTTTACTATAATCATAGTCATTAGCTATTGCGGTAATTGCAGATGTATCAGTATTTAATGAAATAGCTGGTAATGCTCTTCTGTCTAATTTAAATCTTCCTATTAATTCTGCAGCAAAGTGTTGTGCATCTGAGGCTGAACCTCCATTACCACATATAAGAATTTTTTTATCTTGTTTTATTGTTTTAACTAGTACTTTTGCAGATGAAATAATTTCTTTATTTTCAAAATTTAATAAATTATCAATATTATGTTTGCTTTTTTTAAGATAACTTTCTATTACATTTTTCAAAATTATATTCCTTATCTATTTATTCTTAATGAACTAAAATCAATTTCTGGTAAATATATATTGTTAGGTTGTTTTGATGATTGCCAAAATACATCAATAGGTATTCCACCTCTTGGAGCAAAATAACCCTGAACCCTAATCCATTTAGGTTTTAAACTGTTAAATAATTGTTTGCCTATAAATAAAGTTACATCTTCATGAAAAATTCCATAATTCCTAAAAGATTGTATGAATAATTTAAAAGATTTAGACTCTACTATTGACTGTTTAGGAACATAGTCAACTATTAAAGTAGCAAAATCAGGCTGTCCTGTTACTGGGCAAATCGAAGTAAATTCTGGTACAGTGATTCTTATATTATATAAAGTATTTTTGTTCTTATTTTTAATCTTATCAAATTTATAACTTATAGGGCTATCTACTGCTTTTACGTTTTGACCTAGAACATTTTTTTTTTTCATTTTTGTCTTTACTTAACAGATTATTTAATTAACTCTATTATCATGATTAGTAATTAGCAATAATTTATTTATGATTAATATGCAAAAGTTAAAGAAAAGTAGATATATTTTTATAAAAGGTTTTTTTTCATTAATTTTGCTAAAATATTTATATTTCAATACATTATTTGCAGAAGAAGATATAAATTATATACTCAATGGTCCACTTGCTGGAAGTTTCTATTACACGAAGAATAAGTCTGGGAATAAAGAAAACGAAGTACAATCTCACTCTCCTTTATTAAAAATTGATGAAAATACGTTAATAGTATCTACGCCACATGAAATGAAAGGGTATGATCACTACATAATCAAACATATAGTTTTAGATAAAAGGTTTAATATAATTTCAGAAAAGGTATTTGACCCTTCTAAAGAAATACCCTTATCTAAACATAATATTATAGGCTATGAAGATAAGCTTTATGTTTTAAGCGTTTGTAATAATCATGATACCTGGGTTGATATTATTAAAATTAAAAAACCTTAATGAATAAAAAAGCATTTCTTAAAATTAGTTTTACTTTTATTTTTTTTTTTATTAATAAAATGATATTTGCGACAACAATAGAAAAAAAAATATTTTTTTCCGCTTATTTAAAAGGCATTAACCTCGCTAAGGCTGAGGGCCAAATTAAAATTAAACCTAATATATTAAAGTTATATTTTACTGCACAAACAGTAGGAGTCTTTTCTATAATATCTGAATGGAAACAAACTCTTAGCATAAACGCCATTTTAGTAGATAATAAATTAAAGAGTCAGCAATATAAGTCTGATGATTCAAGAGGTAATAAAAAAGGACACATGTACTTAAGCTTTAAAAATGAAATACCTAAAATAGTTTCTGCCCAGCCTGATCCCAGAGAAAATAAAGAGAGAGAAAAAATTGACAAAAATCTTCTTAGAAATACAGTTGATCCTATTAGTGGTGTTTTAAATATAGGTTTGGACGGAAATTGTAATCATAAAGAAATTATTTTTGATGGGAAAAGAAGATACATTATAAATGCTAGCTTTATGGAAGAAGGAACAATTAAAAAAAATCACTTTTTTTCAGAAAATTTTAACAGTATAAAATGTGTTTTTAGTATTAAAAAATTAGAAGGGTATACAGAAAAAGAAAAAAAAAGATATCCAGGCAACGGTTATATCTGGTATAAAAAAGTAGGTAAAAATTTGTTTTTTCCTGCTAAAATCGCTATTGATACTCGATGGGGAGAGTTTTTATGCTTGATAAAAGAAAAGGAATTGAAAAATGAAAGCAATAGTTTGTAATGAATGGTGTAAACCAGAAGATTTAAAAATTTCCGAAATAAAAAATCCAACTTTAGATGATAATTCAGTGAGAGTTGAAATTCATGCATCTGGCGTTAATTTTCCTGATGTATTAATTGTTCAAGGAAAATATCAATACAAACCTCCTTTTCCATTTTCTCCTGGATCTGAAGTAGCAGGAATAATATCAGAAATTGGAAAAAATGTTAAAAGCCTTAAGGTAGGTGATAGGGTCATGGCTGTTACCGGACATGGAGCTTTTGCAGAAGAAATATGTGTTCCAGAAGATAAAATAACACTAGTGCCTAAAAATCTGGATTTTATAACTGCTGCTAGTATGAGTTTAACTTATGGTACATCATCATATGCTTTATTTCAAAGAGCTAATATAAAAGAAAATGATGTAGTATTAATACATGGTGCTACTGGAGGAGTAGGAATAACTGCTATTGAAATTTCTAAAGCATTAGGAGCTAAAGTTATAGCAACAGCCAGTACAGATGAAAAACTTAAAATAGCTAAAGAGTATGGTGCTGATTACTGTATTAATTACAGTCAAAATGAATTTAAAGATAAAGTAAAGGAATATACTGATGGAAAAGGTGCAAATATTATTTATGACCCTGTTGGAGGAGATGTATTTAATCAATCTCTAAGATGTATAGCATGGAATGGCATCATTTTAGTCATAGGATTTGCATCTGGCACTATTGCATCTGCACCTACAAATTTACCTTTATTAAAAAACTGTTCAATAGTAGGTGTTTTTTGGGGCGCTTGGAGAGAAAGGGAGCCGAATGGACATAATATTAATATGGAAAAAATATTGAAATGGTGGAAAGAAAACAAGGTTAAACCTAAAGTATCCAAAGTCTTCAATTTAGAGGATACAAAGTATGCATTGCAAGCATTAATTAACAGAGAAGTTATAGGTAAAGCAGTTATAAAAGTAAGATAGTTAAAATTTAATTTTTTTTAAAACTGATGAATCATAGTCGATTGATAAATTATTTTTCTTAACAAACTTAACTATATCATGATTATTTCTAGAAGCTTTACCTAAAGATTCTATAATTTGCTCCATATAGTGTTTTGGAAAATTATGATTAACAATTAAAAGCATATTTTTAAAAGAGTAAAGAGTTTTAGAATGTTCCAAAAGATTTTTATAATCCTTAGAATTTTCATTTGTTAATTTTATTAGTAAATTATTAGAAATGATAGCCAAAGGAATTTGGTTTGTTATTAATAAATTAACCAATCTTTCAGTATCTCTAGCTCTTGCAACTCTAGCTTTTGCTTCTGGTAAATACTCATCAAATATTACCTTTATATTTTTAGTAAAATCGAAGGCACCATCATCCTTTTTTGAGCACATTACCAACATATGAATTTGTCTGTAAACTTCGTGCTGTCCCCAAGGTGCGTGTCCGCTAACGAAGAAATATATAACTATTAAAAATAATTTTAATTTAAAACGAATATACATTTTTTTTACGGAGATGCATTTCTGCATCCCCGTAATCAATATTTACTTAGTTTCTATTTTTATCAAACACATCAAGATTTAAAACAGCTGTAACTATGTAATTAGGAACATCCACAACTTGTCCAACTCTTAAGTCCGCTGCTACAGAACACAGTATATAAGCTTGTTCTCTAGAAAGCCCATATTCATCTACTATGTAATCTATCATTTGTAACAAAGCGTGTCTTGCAGCTAAAGTCAGAGATTCAGATAAATTGGCAAGATTGGTAACCTTTTCCCCACCTAAATATTTATAATAAATTAATTCTGCTCCTGGATCTTTAAGAGGAATTCCAACTGTTTGATAGAATTTAGTTGGTTCTATATCTCTAATCTCATCATTTCCTTTAGTCGCAGGCATTTGCATCTTTTTACCTTGTCTTTTAAGGATTTTAGTTCTTACTTTAACAATTGCGCCCATCTCAATAGCTGTACCTGAAACTTCTCCATCTCCTTGAGCATAATGAACGTCTCCTGCAAATAAACCACATCCGTCAATAAAACATGGAAAAATAATTTTTGTACCAACCTGCATTTGCTGTACATCCATATTACCTCCATTTTCTCTTGGTGGTATGGTTCTTAAACAATCATCCTTATGTTCACCATTTTCTCCACAAACATCTGCGGGAAGAGCAAAAGCTGGGTCTGGAGTTAGAGCTACTCCTCCAGCAGCAGCTAAGTTAGCTTCTCTTTCTTTCCAACTACTAATTTCCTTATTTCCTGGCAATACTCCAATAGAACCTGGAAATGCTTCATAAGGAATTGTAACTCCTGGCATATTATCTGATACAGCACCAGTTCTTGTTAATTTCCAATTGACTATAAATGGTTCAGTAAAAATATCTCTCAAAAAACCAAATCCTGGAACAATTACTGTGTATCCATATTCATCAGGAACTATATCTAAGAGTTCTACTTCAAGAGCATCTCCTCTTTTTGCACCCTTAATGTAGACAGGACCTGTCATAGGGTGGACTTCTCCTAAATTAAAAGTAGGAACATCTTCAGCTACTGCATCAAAACTATAGTTACTGTCAAGAGCATCTCTAGTATGCAATACAATAATGTCACCTTGTTCTGCTGTAGCTCTAGGTTCTATTGCTGGATGATATCTATTAAAACAATTTGCATCATCTTTACAATGGTCACCTGTTTTTTTAAGTTCTATAATGTTTTTCCACTTGGAGTCTGTGGTATCAGCTTGTAAATTTAATGCAAATACAACAGAAAAGCAGAAAGTTAATAATTTAATCATAATTTTCTCCAATAGTGTAGATTATTTTCTTTTAATTAATATAATATTTATATCATATTTCTAATTAAATGGAGAAAAAATTGTACAAAATGAAAAAAAAATTCTTAATAATTTTATCCTTATTGTTTATTCATTCATCTCATGGAAAAGATGAAATAAAAATTGGTATTTCTACTTTCTTATCTGGAGGGGCTGCATCAAGTTTTGGAATTCCTTTGAAACAAGGTTTAGAGTTTATGTTTAATGCTATTAATGAAGGTAAAGTACCTGCTCCTTATAATACACCAGGTATAGGAGGAAAAAAAGTTTCATTCTTTTTTATAGATGAAGCTGGAGGTGCCACTAAGCAAGTGTCTGAATTTAGAAATATGGTACAAAGACAAAAGGTAGATGTTGTTATGGGATATATATCATCAGGAGATTGTCTAGCAATACCCGCAGTGGCAGAAGAACTTAAACAACTAACTATTCTTATTGATTGTGGAACACCTAGAGTTTTTGAAGAAGCTAGTTATAAATATGTCTTTAGAACAGGACCACATGCAGCTATGGATAATATAGCCGGAGCACTCTATTTAAAAAGAAAAGGTATAACTCCAAAAAAAATTGCTGCTATAAATCAAAACTATGCGTGGGGACAAGACTCATGGGCAGACTTTAAAGGATCTATAGACATATTTTTTCCAGGAACTAAAGTTGTTTCTGAACAGTTTCCAAAATTTTTATCTGGTCAGTATGGTAGTGAAATTTCCGCAATGATGGTAGCTAGACCAGATTTAATACATTCTTCAATGTGGGGAGGAGATTTAGAATCTTTTATCATACAAGGTGCGACTAGAGGTTTATTTAGAAACTCCAAAGTTTTTTTAAGTGCAGGTGATCATGTTTTACCCTCATTAGGCAGAAATATGCCTGAAGGTGTTATAGTGGGAGCAAGAGGACCTCACGGAGATTTAGCTCCAGATACCGAATTAGCTAACTGGTTTAAAGAGAGTTTAAAAAAAGAGCTTGGAATTAAAATGACCACACAACCAATGCATAAAGGAGCAATGGCGGCTTTATTTTTAAAAAAAGCATATGATCAAGCAGTGAAAGAAAATTCGGTTTTTCCTTCTACTGAAGAAGTTATTAAATATATGAAAGGTCTTGAGTGGGATACACCAAGTGGACCAGCATCTATGGCTCTAGGAAATGGTCATCAAGCTATTCAGGATATGGCATTAGGAGTTACAGCATGGGATAAAAAAGAAAAAAGAGCTAAATTAATAAATATAGAATACTTCAATGCAGAATGTGTAAATCCACCTGAAGGAATTAAAGCTTTAGATTGGATTAAAAGTGGGTTTGAAGGTTCAAATTGTTAAAAATAAAATATTATTGAGATTTAAGAGTTAGGTACTCCATTTTTAGAATTAATTTTCTCTTTGCCATTTTTTTTAGTTAGCAATTTGTTTTGTTTACTAATACCTAACTCACCTTGAATTCTTCCTCCAGATTCAACAACTAAAATCTCATATTTTGCTCTACCCTGGAGTAAACCCTCTGATCTAATGTGTAGGTTTTTAATTGTAAATTTTCCTTTAATAGTACCATTTATAATTAAAATATCGGCAATAATCTCACCATCAAATTTTCCATTTGGGCCTATAACTACTTCATTAGCTCTAATAATTCCACTCATAGAACCATCTATATGAATATTACCCTCTGTATTGATTTCACCAGATAACTCTATACCCTCTCCAATTATAGAGAGTGAATTATTTTTTCTATTGTCAGAAAATAAATTAGAGGTTTTTAAAAACATTCTTACCTATTTTTAAAAATGGATATGGGTTTCTAGCTTTATCATAAACTTTTATTTCATAATGTAAGTGTTTACCTGTTGACCTTCCAGTATTTCCTATCTTACCTATAATGTTACCTAAATCAACTGTTTCTCCTTTTTTAACAAAAATCTTTGATAAATGTGCGTACCTAGTCTGTATACCATTTCCGTGATCTATGAACACAGACTTTCCGTAAGAACCATAATTGCCAACAAAAGATATCTGTCCCGATGCAGTTGCAAGTATGTTTGACCCCCAAGCAGCACCCAGGTCTATGCCTTTATGAAATGCCCTTCTTTTTGTATAAGGATCTTTTCTATAACCATAACTACTTGTAATATAATATTTTTTTATAGGTGAAGCCAAAGGAACAGACAAAAAAACTTCTCTTAATAGTTCAAATCTAGCTGCTTTATCATAAATAGCATAAGCAACTTTATTTTCCTGGTCTTCTAATTCTAATGGTCCTCCAATTTCATTTTCATTTTTTATATTATCTAAATTCGTTAAATCATAAGCTCTAGTCTTTGAAAAAATATTTTCTAAAAAAACAATCTTTTTTTCTAAAATTTCTAAAGTACTATTTTTTACTTTGTTATTTAGCTGAAAATAATATTTTTCTTTTTCTTTTTGTATTGCCAAATTATAGCGTAACATTTTTAATTCAGCTGTAGCCTTCATACTTTCATCAATAGTTTTATTTAAATTAAGATAAACTTTCTTACTTTTATTTGCTTCCCTTTTTTTTATATTTGAATTTTTCATATCTTCATTAGTATAAAATACAGATTTAAAGTCAGTATCTATGTAAAACTTATCATTACTCTGTTTATATATTTTTTCGATATTTTTCTGTAGGCTATTTATAATATCATCTAATTCTGTTAGCATTTTTTTTCTATCTTTTTTTTCATTTATAATACTTTCCAGTCTATCTTTTACTTCAAGTAACTTGTGATCTGTTTGAATATCACTATTTTTATTTATTAATTCTAAATCCTGCTGTAAGAGGTCTAATAATTTAGTTATCTTCTTAATCTGCAGTTCAACGTTAAGATCTGTTTCTGTGAATTTAGCAGTATCTGTATATAATTCTTCTCTCAAACTTACTACTGCTTTAGTAAATTTTGCATACCTTACTCTTAAATCTTTTAAAGCTACATTTTGTTTATAATTTACTGTTTGTAAAAATTGCATTTTATATGTAAATAGCCCTACAAAAAAACCTGTAGTTATAAGTAATGAAATTAAAATGATTTGCATAGCTGTACCTAGCTTAAAATATTTTATTCCTCCAGTGCTTCTAAGCATGAACTCTTTTTGGGGAAATGTATTATTTAACCATTTTATAAACTTCATAAGAATAACTTTTTATATTCTAAACGTTCTTTTATACCAAAGACAAGTCTTTTTAATGCCTTCACTATAGTGATGTGGGGGGGTCCATCCAGTATCTGATATAAATTCTTTATTAGTTACTATAAACTCTTTCATTATCTTGTTGAAAAGATCTCTCTTTCCAAGAACTATTAGTATTAAATTAATTAGCTTTGGATTTAAATAAAATAATTTAGCTTTTTTTCCTAAAGCATTAGCCATAAAACTTACTAATTTCTCATTGGTAATCATACAATTATCACTAATTTCATATGTCTTACCTATAAAGTAATTTTTTTTTAAAATTAATAAAATAGCATCAGTTAGATTTTCAATGTACATATAACTTCTTTTTTCTGAAAGCTTTTTAAATGGTAATGGGAGATTATTATGTATAGCTTTCATTAAAAAAAGAAAATTTGCTTTTACATTAGGTCCATAAACTAGAGGAGGTCTTAATATTATATGTTTTTTATAATATTTTCTTATTATACTTTCACCTTTTTTTTTTACTATTGCGTAATCTGTCTGATTAGTTTTAATCTTATCAGAAACTTTAGCTGAACTAATGTGAAGTATCTTTAAGTTTTTATTACTAAAGTTTTTTATTATATTATTTTCAATGTTGTTAATATCCTTTAAATTATATAACTTTTTTTTAAAGTTTTTATTATTTATATGGGCTAGTGCAGCAAGATTAATTAGATATTTGATTCTGGATAAATCTTTAGAAAAAAGTTTTTTTTTAAATAAATCTCCTGTTTCTAAAATCTGAACATCCATTTTTAAAAGTTCTTTAGCTTCCTTAGAATTTTTATTTCTGATTAAAGCCAATATTTTTACATTTTTACCAGCTAATTTCTTACATAAGTGCATTCCTATAAATCCAGAAGCACCTAAAATTGCAATTTTATCTTTTACCATATTTATATTTCATTTAATGTAATTATAATGAGTAAAAAATAATGAAAAACAACATAAAAATAAGTGCCTTAGTTGTAGCGCACAACGAAGAAAATAAACTTGCAAATTGTTTAAAAAAAACTAATTCATGCTGATGAGTTAGTAGTTGTATTAGATAAAACAAATGATAAAAGTGAAATTATAGCAAAAAAGTTTGGTGCTAGAGTATATAAAGGCAGTTGGAATATTGAAGCAAATAGAAGAAACTTTGGGATAAAAAAATGTTTAGGAGATTGGATTTTAGAAATAGACGCAGACGAGCATGTGCCCAAACAACTATTCACAGAAATTAGAAAAAAAATTAAAAATGCGAAACCTGGTTACTTTCTTATACCTTTTGATAATTACATAGGAAAAAGAAAAATAAGGTATGGCTGGGGAGCCTCATGGGGAGTTTCTGCTGCTCCTAGGCTACACTTTAAAGGTTGCAAAACCTGGAAAAAAGAGCAACTAATACATCCTGCAATATCTCTTTACGGGAAAAAAATGTGGTTAAAATCAAGAATTCAACATTATGTAGATAAAGATATTAACGATATGATAATGAGATTAATAAGATATACAGACTTAAAAGCTGTTGAAATAGCAAAACAAAATAAAAAAATTCCTCATTTTCTCATAACTATACGTAGAGGTATAACTAGATTCTTAAAATGTTTCGTATCGCGCAAAGGTTACAGAGAAGGAAAATGGGGTTTCATCATCGCTTTAATGGCGAGTTTATATATAGTATTATCATATCTTAAGGCTACAGAGATCAGAGAAAAAAAAATAGTCTATTTATCTTTTTGTATCTTCCAACTATCATCTTTTATTAAAGCCCATTCTGATAAAACTACAGTTTTGGGTGATCTTACATCTTTTAATTCATAATGAACTATATCAAAAATTAATTTAGTATTTATTACTTCCCATTGTGTAGGATATGCAAAGCCTCTCAAAAATGTATCTCCTACTTTAAATTTAGTATCCATAACTAAACCCTTGTTATTATAAAGTAATTGAAATACTATAGAATTTTTAAGATTTTACAAATAAAATGTTTTATTAGTACCCATTTTGAGTAGTTTATGAGTGAAATAATATTGCCTAAATTTATGAATATCGGTGGTGGAAAAGTTAAATCTGTTACTGACATTTTAAAAAAAATAAACTGCAAGGATCCTTTAATAATAACGGATAAAACAATGGTAAAACTAAATATTATTGAACCACTTGAAAAAGCTCTTACAAATATGCAAATCAGGTATAAGGTTTTTGATGATACTATGCCTGAACCCACTTCTAAGTCCATAGAAAATGGAGTAAGAACTTTAAAAGATGGATCTTTTGATTGCATTATAGCTTTTGGCGGTGGAAGTCCTATAGACTCTGCAAAGGCTATAAGTTTATTAGCATCCAAGGGGGGTTTAATTGAAGATTATAAATTTCCTTTTATAAATTTAGATAATAATATTCCTATTATTGCTATACCAACCACAGCAGGTACAGGTTCAGAAGTTACAAAATTTACAATTATTACCAATGAAAAAACTGATGAAAAAATGCTTTGTGTAGGGCCAGCTTTTATGCCAATTGCAGCAATTGTTGATTATGAGTTAACTTACTCTGTACCAAAAAGAACGACTGCTGATACAGCAATAGACTCACTTACACACGCTATTGAAGCCTTCGTTAGTAAAAAATCTAATTTATTTAGTGATACTCAGGCAATTTCAGCCATGGAACTAATAGCTCCCAATATAAGAAGAGCTTACAATAATGGTAACGATCAAGAAGCAAGAGAGAAGTTAATGACTGGAGCCACTTTGGCAGGTATTGCGTTTAGTAATTCTTCAGTAGCCTTAGTGCATGGTATGAGTAGACCTATTGGTGCTTTTTATCATGTACCTCATGGCCTGTCAAATGCGATGCTATTACCAACTGTTACAGAATATTCAATCCCTGCAGCCCCTGAAAGATATTCCAGATGTGCTAAAGCAATTGGAGTAGCAAATTTTGATGACAGCATTGAGGAAGCTAACAAAAAACTATTAGATGAATTAAAGCAACTTAATTTAGATCTTGAAGTTCCTACATTAAAAGAATTTGGTGTAAATAAAGAAATATTTTTTCAAAGTATTGATACTATGGCAACTCAAGCTATGGCGTCTGGATCGCCTAATAACAATCCTATAGTTCCAAGCCATGACGAACTTGTTTCATTATATAAAAATCTTTGGATTTAACTCAATTTTTAAAAATATTTGAATATTTTTTTTGCAGTGCTTTAAGCTTTGGAGGTATTAAAGCATTACAATAAATACTATTGGGGTTTTTTAAAAAATAGTTATGATGATATTCCTCTGCTACAAAAAAATTAAGTTTGTCGGATAGTTCTGTTTGAATTGTATTTTGATAAATTTTTTCTGCCACTTTTATAGCTTCTTCCGCCTTTTTCTTTTGCTTTATATTAGTATAAAAAATAGCTGACCTGTATTGTGTTCCTATATCATTTCCCTGCCTGTTTTTTTGGGTGGGATCATGAGCAACAAAAAAAATTTCCAAAATTAACTCTAGTGATATTATTTTATCATCAAAATCACATTTAATTGCTTCAGCATGCCCTGATGTACCTTCACAAATTTCTTCATAAGTAGGGTTTTTAGAAACTCCTCCTATATATCCAGGCGTAATATTACGTACACCTTTTAATTTTAGAAAGATTGCTTCTATACACCAGAAACATCCACCAGCTAAATAAATTGACTGCATATTCTATATTGTAATAACCTATAAAAAAATTATCTATATTTTAATTATATATATGAAAAAAAAAAAAAATATAATCACATTATGTTTTATTTGCTTAGCTACAAGTTTGTTCACAATAGATATGGGCATAATAACAATCTCATTTTCAGAAATTGAAAATTTTTTTTCTACCACCAACTCTGTAACATCTTGGGTTTTAACTGTTTTTTCAATTTCTTCAGCTATTGGTATAATTAGTTTAGGCTTTATGTCTAAAATATTTGGTAGAAAAAAAATTTATATACTAGGTATTTTAGGTTTTTCTTTTTTTTCTGCAATATGCGGTTTATCAAATAGCATTGAACAACTTCTTATTTGTAGATTTTTTCAAGGATATTTTGGTTCTGGTTTAATAGCTTTAAGTCAAGCATTTGTTGTAGATATTTTCTCAAAAGAAAATAGAAGTAAAGCTATATCAGCTTGGACATTCGGGTTACTTGCAGGCCCTGTTATTGGTCCTTTGCTAGGTGGTTTTTTGATTGAATTTTTTAATTGGCGATTTATATTTTTTATAAATTTACCACTGGGCTTAATTGCTTTTTTTGGACTGAACCACTTTTTAAAAACCGAAAAACCTAAACCGTCAAGTAATATAAATTATTCAAGTTTTATTTTTTTGAGTATGTCTGTAGCTTGTTTGCAAATTTTTTTAGACAGAGGTGAACTAGAAGATTGGTTTTATTCTGAATTAATAATTTTTTTATTTTGTTTGTCAATAATATCTTTAGTTTTTTTTCTTTTAACTAATTTTAATTCAAAAAATGCTCTGTTTTCTTTTTTACTATTTAAAGATAATTATTTTACAGGCGGAATAATATTTGCTTTTTTGTTTGGATTCATTCTTATACCGCCTTTCATTTTAATACCAGTATATTTAACTGAAATACAAAGTTTTCCAATTTATTATGTTGGATTTATTTTAAGTTTATCAGGTTTAGGCGGCATGATAGCAACCTTATTTACATCTAAAATTATATCTTACATAGGTAATGTAAAAACTATGTTATTAGGCCTTTTTATTTATATTACTGCTAATTTAGAAATAGTATTTTGGAACTCTGATATTAGCACCAACCAAATTATAATTAATAGCCTATATAGAGGAATTTCTATTAGCACTTATTATGTTGCTTTAGCAAATATTACATATACCACCCTACCTAATTATTTAAGAACTGAAGGTGCCAGTTTATTTCAGTTTTTAAGAACTATTGGAACAGGAGTTTCTATTGCTATATTTGTTACTTTTTTAAATAGATATTATTCTATAAGCTTTGAAGGTATAAGAAGTTTCCTTGATTATTCCAATATAGGCGTTTCACAATTTACAAATGTAGATGACTTTTTTTCTAATGATAAGATGATTATATTGCAAGAAATACAATATCAATCAAAAATTAGTTCATTTTTAAGTGACTTCTTTATATTATCATTGTCACCTTTAATTTTTTTACCATTTTTTTTGTTCTTCAGAAAAGAAAACTAAATCTTATATGGTTTAAATAGGCTCAACAATCTAGGCACTAAAGTTAAGGAAGCTAACAATGCTACTAGCATAGCCAAACTAGTTAATAAACCAAAGTAAATACTAGGTATAAAATTTGAAAAAACTAAAATTGAAAACCCTACAATTATAGTCAAAGTTGTATAATATAATGCATATCCTATACTATTATGAGTCCTGACTAATGCTGTCTCATATTTTTTATGCTTTAAAAATTCATTCTTATGTCTAAAAATATAATGAATGGTATTGTCGACTGCTATACCCATACTTATTGCTGCAATAGTAATAGTCATCATATCTAATGGTATATTTAATATGCCCATTAATCCTAAAACAGATCCAATAGATAATATATTTGGAACAAGAGCTATAAATGAAATCTTTAATGATCGAAACAATATTAAAAACATACAAAATAATACTAAAACTACTAGGCCTAATGTTTTAATCTGTGAATTAAATAAACTTTGCAACATATTATTATATAAAATAAGAATATTAGATAATTTAATTTTATCAGGTTCAACATCTATTGCTTTAAAAGCTTCACTGTTAATCTTATTAATTAATAAGTTTCTCCTTAATGAAGGATCAGAATCTTTGACTCTTAAAGTGATTTTTGCCTGATTATACTCTGTGGATATGTATGGGTTTAAGATAATTTCTTTATATTCTTCAGGAAGTTTTTCATAAAGCAATCCTAATTGAACACTATCTAGGTCATTCCCATTATTTAATGCTCTACCTATTTTCAAAATTGTAGCAAAAGAAAGAACAGTTCCAGTATGCTCTAAAGAGTCAAGGTAATTATGAAGTCTTTCAATTTTTTGCATTTTATCTCTAGTGAACCAATATTTTGGGTCATTAGAGACTTCATCAAATTCTTCGAAAATATCGGCAAATTCATCATCATCTATAATTTGTTCTGATTGCAATTTTACTTCAGCATCAAAATCTAGGGTAACATCTAATAACGTAGTTCCTCCCAAGTCTTTGTCTATCACTTTCATACCCCTATGTATTTCTGTACTTGCTTTAAAATAATCAATAAAACTATTCTCCACCTTTAATTTTGTTCCTCCAAAAATACTCAAAATAGTTAAAACAATAGCTATACAGAAAATTAGATTTTTATAATGAATAGTAAAACTTGCTATTTTATTAGGTAAATTAAAAATTTTCTCAAAAGAAGTATCAGGTTTTAATACTTTAAACTGGTACATTAGTGCAGGAAACATGATAAAGGTTAAAATTAAAGAAATTGTTACTCCAACGCTCATCATCCATCCAAAATTAATAACAGGTAATAAACCCGATAGAATTAATGAACTAAATCCTGCTATAGTAGTTATGACTGTAAAAAAGCAAGGTTTTATCATCTGCTTTACAGTATCTAATAAAAGCTTATCTTGATCTAGGTAGCCTTTGGAAGATAACTCTCTGTATCTTACTATTAAATGTATAGTTATTGCCATTGTTAGTATAAGTTGTAAAGAGATAAAATTAGAGGAAATAACTGTAACTTCCCAATTAAATATACTAAAAATACCAGCTGTTATAATTACTGAGCAAAAACAAGTAATTATTGGCATCACTACCCATCTACTTTGCCTGAATATTAACATTAAAGTTAAAATTAAAAAAAATAATATTGCTATTCCAAAGACTTTTAAATCATTTTTAACATATGTAACTACATCATTTGCTATCATTGGTATACCGCCTAAATAAAGCTCTCCATATTGTCTATACTCACTAACTATATTTCTTACATTTAAAATTAGTTCATTTTGATTTTTTCTTAGTTTATCTCTTTCTTTAGTAATATCTTGTTTTACCAGGTTAAAACTATTTAACTCACTATCATTTAAATTTCTTTCTTCTAATATATTTTGGTATTTTTGTTTCTCTTCTCTTAACTCAAGCAAAGTTTTATTTTCTTTAAGATTAATTAAAATTGCCGTAGTTTTAAAATCTTCACTTACTAGATTATTTTTGTATAAAGGGCTAGATATAAATTCTTCTTTTATAAGTGTCTCCTCTACTACATTATCTTTAACTGTTGGAACACCTTCTAAAATATCAACTAGTGATTTTTTTGAACTTAAAAGAAGAGGTACATTTAAGATGGTGGTAACACTTTTTACAGGACTAAGTTTTTCCAAATCTTTAGTAATATCTTTTAAGTTCTTTTTTACTTCCTCTGATAGAAGATATTCATTAGGTTTAAATGCTATTAACAGAAACTCTGATGACTTATACCTTTTATTTAATAACTGAAAATATTTTAAATCTTTATCTTTTTCTAAAATTAAAGTATCTGAAGAAGCATCTATTTTTAAGTTAACAGCAGAAAAGAAAAAAGTAACAGTTAAAGCCAACATCAATAAAATTATAATTTTAGAAAATTTAAAAATTATATTTTTATAAAATAAATCAATCATTCTTTAGATGTTTTGCTCAATAGTATCAGCCTTTTTTAACCTATTATATTCTAGATTTTTTTCAAACTCTCTTAATCTTTTCCAAACTGATAATAATTCTACTATAGTGGCCCAGCTTTTGACCAAATATTGAAGAGAGCCTTCTACCCTGCCAAAAGCTCTGGTAATTTGTTGAACAAAACCTAATGTAATTGCTCCGGATACTATAGTAGGAGCCAAAGCTAAATAAGGAACAATTACCATTCCTTGAAAATAAGTCCATTTCACTGAGTTAAAATATAAATAATGAAAATATGACTTAAAATGAATACCTCGAACTCTATTATATAATTGGCCTATTGTTGGAGGTGCAGCTCTAATTGGATCATCTTCTCCTAAAACTAGTTCTTTCCTGTACCCAGCTTCTTCTTTTTGAATATCATATTCAATCCCTGGTAGTTTTATGCCTACAGCAGCTAAAATTACTGTACCTCCAAGGGCAGAAATAATAGCTACCCAAACAAGAGCATGGTCTACTTCTCCAATCCATGGTAAACTACTTACTTGCTTAGACAAACCCCATAAAATTGGCAAGAAAGCTGCTAATGTCATTATACTGTCTAGTAAACCTACACCTAACCCTTCCATAATTCTAGCAAACTTTAAAGTATCTTCTTGTACTCTCTGAGAAGCACCTTCAGTCATTCTAGCGTTTTTCCACTGTTCATGATAATAATCTGCCATAGAAGTTCTCCACCTGAAGACCCAGTGACTTACTAAGAAACCAGTAAATACTGCTATAATAACCCATCCTCCTGCTACTTTTGCAAAAGAAAATAAATATGCTATGAACTCTTTTTCACTGACTGATCCAGGAGTAGTAAGAGCTTTTTGTAACGTATCATAAAACTCTCCAAACCACTCATTAATTTTTACATCTAATTGAACTTGATACCAAGTTGATAATAGTATTACTAAAGTACCACCTATGCTCCATAAAAACCAATTCTTGTCAGTAAAAAATTTAAACATAAGTAAATAATACCATATAAAATTTTCTATATCATTTAAAAATAATTAGTTACTGATTTTTTTAAAAGCATCAAGAGCTTTTTTTCTAGATAAAGTATAATCAATTATTGGATATGGGTAATCTAAACCTAAAGTAATATTAGCATCGCTTAAAATTTCTTTGCCCGCTAACCAAGGAGTAAAAATAAACTTATTTGGTAGCTTAGCAATCTCAGGTACATACTTTCTAATATACAAAGCATCTTTATCAAATTTTTGACCTTGAGTAATTGGATTAAAAATTCTAAAAAATGGAGCGGCATCTGATCCTGTACCAGCAACCCATTGCCAGCTAGCACTGTTATTTGCAAGATCTGCATCTAATAAACAATCCCAAAACCATTTTTCACCTTCCTTCCAATGAATAAGTAAATTTTTCACTAGAAAAGAAGCCGTTATCATTCTTAACCTATTGTGCATATATCCTGTATCCCAAAGCTCTCTCATTCCTGCATCTACAATTGGATAGCCTGTTTTACCCTTTTTCCATTTTAAAAGCAACTCATCATTTACGTTCCAATTTAATTTATTAAATTGTTCTTTTAAATTTTGCTTATTAATTTTAGGAAAATGGTACAATAAATGATAAGAAAACTCTCTCCACCCTAATTCACTTAAAAAAGTTTCTTTATGTGAACCAAACATTTTTTTTTTAGCTTCATGCCATACTCTAAACGGCGAAATTTGACCCCAATGTAAATAAGCAGAAATTTTAGAAACACTATTTTTATTAGGAAAGTTTCTGCCTTCATTATAATCGCCTGCTCCATTTTGTAAAAAATTATTGAAAGTATTTTTTGCAGCAGCCTCTGATATATTCCATATTTTTTCAAACTTTGAATACCATTTATCTTTACTGTTTTGAAAATTAAATTGATATATATTGTCCTTTTTTGAAAGTTTTAAGAAAAATAATTCTTTTGGTTTGTTAAAAGGTATTCTTGGTTGATCTGTTTCAAGACAACCTTTTTTGAAAAACGGAGTAAAGACTTTATAAAAGTTTCCACTTTTATTTTTAATTTTCCATGGTTCCCATAACAGACTAGAATTAAAAGACTTTGCAAAAACATTAAGTTTTATTATCTCTTTTTTTAAAAACGTATCTGCAACTATCCTATCTGGTTCATAGCATCTATTCCAGTAAACATATTTAATTTTTTCTTCTTTGATAATGTTAGTAATAATTCCTAGGCTGTCACCTTCTAAAATATTTAATTTTTGATTAATATCTTTATTTAATGAAATCAACGATTTCTCTAACCACCAATGACTGGCTTCTCCTATTTTATTATATTCCTCTAAACTTTTATCAAATATAAATAGAGGAATTATTCTTTTGTGTTTTGCTGCTTCTATTAGAGCTGGATTATCATCAAGTCTAAGATCTTTTCTAAACCATAAAATACATGTATCATTCATATACTTTCTACGAACTGAATTAAAAAAAGGTTTTAGGTATTAATAGCTTTTTGAAAAGCTTCTCTCTCAATTATTAAATTCAAATAGTTTTTTATATTTATCATTTCATCAGGTACACATTTAAGTTTATCAGACATATACAATGAATGTCCTAACATAAAGTCCACTCCAGAGAACTTATCTATTAAGTATTTATTTTTTTCTAAAAGTTGATTTACAGGTAGCAAAGCTTTTGTTAAAAGATTTTTTGCCTGTCGCAGCACCTCTTCATTTCTTCTTTCTTCTGGTAATATTAAGGTATGAACTACTATAGTATTCATAGGCGGCATTATCATGCCTTCACAATAATGAAACCATTGTAAATAATTCGGAAAAGCTGGATCAGATACTTCTGGTTTAAGTTCACCATTACTATGTCTAGCTATTAAATATTCTACAATAGCTCCTGACTCATATATAGTAATTTCTTCATCCTCTAAAACTGGCACCCTTCCTAAAGGATGCCTTTTTCTATGCTCATCTGACTTAAGCTCCGATGGATGAAATTTAATTTTATTTAGATTATATTCTAATTGTAATTCTTCAAGAAGCCATAATACTCTTTGAGCTCTTGAATTACTACTGAAATGCAAAGTCAACATATATTAATTTTACAGTTTTTTTTTATAATTTAAAGTCTTAATTGTCAGGATCAATATATCCTGAGAGACCTCTAACATTTTCATTAAATTTAAGATTTTTATGTATTGGAGGGAAAGCCCTTTGTCTGCAGTTTTCTCTTTCACATGTTCTACATGATAGTCCTGTAGGTACAGAATATTTTTCATCTAAATTATCAGCATAAATACAATCTTTACTATGACTAATATCAAAACCTAATCCTATGGAAAAAAAAGTTTCTGGAGAACGATAATCTCCAATTCTTTTACTAACAGTTCTAGCAAGGCATACAAAAGTTTTTCCATCTAGCATTTTTGATAACTGTACTTTAATTTTTCCAGGATTAAGGAATGCAGAATAGACATTCCACCTAGGACACGCTACGGAATATCTAGGTATTTTTAATCCAGACAAAGAGAATCTTTTTGATACGTTACCAGCTATATCTACCCTCATAAAATGAAATGGGATACCCTCATTGCCAGGTTTTTGTAATGTAGTAAGTCTATGGCAAACCTGTTCAAAAGAAGTTTCGTATCTATTAGAAAGCATATCAATATCATATCTGTGTTTCTTAGAATATTTTAAAAAACTGTCATATGGCATTAATAAGCATGATGCAAAATAATTTGCCAACACTGTTTTTCCTAATGCTAATGTATTATTATCAGTAATACCCTCTTTTTCAAGCTTAGCCTCAATACTATCTTTGCCTATAATTAACCCTAATTGATGAGCAATTAAAAATTCTTTACTTTCCCTAGAAAGCGCATTAGAAATTTTTAAAATTTTTTTTTCGGCTATATATTTTTTAACAAAATTATTTTGTAAATTTTCTTCTTCAAATTTAATTTGAATAGAAAATTTTTTTTCTAAAAAATCAATCATACTCCTAAGTCTATTTCCGTTATTGAAATCAATTGCAGGTAATTCTTT
>CACCMS010000011.1 GCA_902547175.1 Rhodospirillaceae bacterium
CCTGGAATATTAGAAACCATATTTTCGATTTTTTTTGCAGATGCGTCCTTCTTAGGGCTAATTTCTAAAGAAAAGAATGTTTTAGTGTCTTTAAAAACAATATTAGTTGCCCTAAAGTCAGCTTGAGGACTTAAACCATAAGTAATAATTTTTTTATCTTCAATTTCTGATATAATAGTTTGTATAGTAGGGTCATCTATGCAAATAATTGCCGCTCCATAAAAAGGAATATTATTTATAAACCTTTTAAAAGCATTTTTTAATTCTTTAAAACTTTTATAAAAATCTATATGTTCAGCATCAATATTGGTAACAATTACAAAACTAGCGGGCAGTTTTAAAAAACTACCATCAGACTCATCTGCCTCTACAACCATCCAATCACTTCTTCCTAACTTTGCATTACTATTATAGGAGTTTATTACACCACCATTTATTACGGTCGGATCATATTTAGCGTGTTCAAGAATAGTTGCCATTAAAGATGTGGTGGTAGTTTTTCCATGAGTTCCTGCAACTGCTATAGTTTTTTTAAATCTCATTAATTCCGCAAGCATTTCAGCTCTTTTTACAATGGGAATTCTTTTTTTTCGCGCTTCAATAAGTTCAATATTATTTCTTTCTATAGCTGAAGAAATTACAACAATTGATGCGCCATTTATATTTTCTGTAGAATGTCCTATATTGACACATACCCGCAATTTTCTTAACCTTGCTATATTAAGATTTTCAGATATATCACTACCTGCTACTTCAAATCCCTGATTAACTAATACTTCAGCTATACCGCTCATTCCTATACCGCCAATTCCAATAAAAAAAATTTTACCTATTTTTGTATCAAACACTTTTATCCCCTAAACTTAAGATTAGTTTTTTTAGATTCTTAGCAGCTATTGGTTTTCTAAGCCTTCTACTATTCAATGAAAACTTTTTTAATAAATTTGGATTATTAATTATTTGAGATATAGATTTAATAAAAATACCATTATCAATATCCTCTTCTTTTAGAAGCCACGCTGCATTATTATTTTTTATAACTATGGCATTTTCATATTGATGATTTCCTACTGAGTTTTTTATAGGAATATACATAGCAGGTACTCCTGCTGTAATACTTTCATGAATAGTAGAAGAACCTGCCCTAGCAATAATTAAACTAGCCTTATTAAAGTAGTTTTTTATATCCTTAAAAAAACTAACTACGTTGGACTTAATATAATTATTATTATAAATTTCTTTAACATTTAACAAATGCTCTTCTCTAACTTGATGAAAAATAATTAGTTTACTTTTTAATCTTTTAGGCAGTTTTACAATAGCTTTAGCTAATCTATAAGATAGCAGGCTAGAACCTTGACTTCCACCCAGAATTAACAAAGTAAATAAGCCTTTGCTAGAAAATGGTTCATATTTATTTTTTTTCAAGTCTAAAAGCTGACTTCTTATTGGCATACCTACCTGTATGGTATCAGGATAATGCTCTTTTAAATTAAATGCAGATGTTCTAATTTTTATATATTTCCAAAATAACCTATTAGCTTTTCCCATTACTGCATTACCTTCGTGAAGAATTACATTTTTTTTCAAAACTAGTGCAGCCAATACAAATGGAACCTGAACATAGGAACCAAAGCCTACTATTATTTTTATATTATTTTTTCTTATAAAAAAAACAGCTTTAACAGTACTTAAAGTCAATAAAATTAAAGATGCTATTTTTTTAATTAGCTTTTTTTTTTCAAAACCTAGTGCCTTAATTAAAAAAGGGTTTATTTTTGAAATTTCTTCAAATTTTACACCTCTCTGATCAGTAGCAAAATATAAATTACTATTTACATTTTTAAAAAGATTATAAACTGAAATCGCAGGAAAAATATGACCACCGGTGCCTCCTGCAACAAATAAAATGTTGTTTTGGGTATTAGTACACATATATCAAACCTTTTTCTTTAAATTTTTTCTTAGTTAAAGAAAGAACCATACCCATTACAATTCCCATAGAAATAATTGAAGATCCGCCATAAGAAAGGAAAGGGAAAGTTACACCTGTTGTTGGAATTAATTTCATTGATACCGCTATGTTTATAAATGCTTGAATAATAAATAATATTAATAAACCTATACAACTAGTAACTTTAAATTGATTTTGACTATTACTAATTTTTTGTACACCTCTAAAAAATATAGCTAATAAAATAAATACTAATAATATACAGACTAAGGCTCCATATTCCTCAGCTACAACTGGGAAAATAAAATCAGTATGTGAATCAGGTATATTATTTTTTACTGTACCTTGGCCTGGTCCCTTTCCTAAAATTCCACCTGCCTGATAAGCCTCTAAAGATTTTTCAATCTGAAAGTGTGTTAAATTAGAATTTAAGAAGTTGTCTATCCTATACTGAACGTGTGATAATTTTATATAAGCTATAAAAGCAGCAAGTATACCAATAATAACCATAAAAAATAAAAATCTAAAATTAATTCCAACTGTTATGTATTGAAACATAAATACTAAGAATAATATTACAAACATACTAAAGTTAGGTTGAGCAAGAATTAATAGACTAGTAATAAATAAGAGTAAAAATGCTAAAATTTTGCCACTAATACTATAACCTAGTAATTTAATACTTTCTTTTAAATTTAATAGAACTGAAAATACAATTATAATAAAAGGCTTCAAAAACTCTGATGGCTGAAACGAAAATCCAATAAAATTTAACCATCTTATTGAACCATTATTTTCTTTGCTTATCAAAAGTAAAGTAATTATAAAAATTATACTTAAAGCCAAACCTATGTAAGAAATATTTATTAAGCCTCTAGTAGAAAATAATGAAAAAGTTATTAGTACCAATATTGAAAAAAAAGCAAATAGATAATGTTTTTTTATAAAATAAAACTCATTGAGGCTTTTAAGCTTTGCTACGTTAGGACTTGCAGTTGTAACAAATAATAAACCTAATATAATTAATAGAACTATAAGAGTAATACTTATTAGATCTATTGACTTCAGCCATCTTTCAAAAAAATTAATTATTGCTACTTTTATTTCCATTAAGCAACTTTCTTTCTAATATTTTTAAATAATTTTTTAAAACAATCGCCTCTTTCCTGAAAGCTTTTATAATTATCAAAAGAAGCAGATGCAGGAGAAAATAGTATTGGATAAAGTTTCCCTGAAGATAAGCTTTTTTTATAAGACCTCTCCAATGCTTCTTGTAAGTTTTCGCAAACTTTATTTGGAAGCTGCCTATTTATATATTTTTTTATTTTATTAGCATTTTCTCCTACTAAATACGTCTGAATAATTATATTAGAAAATTTATTTAATTCTTTAAAGCTCTCACCTTTATCAGATCCTCCAGCTATTAAAATTACTTTTTTAAAAGATCTTATAGCAGAACAGGTTGCTGCTACGTTTGTTGCTTTTGAGTCATTATAAAATGAAATTTTTTTAATTTTCCCCAAAAATTCTATTCTATGAGGTAATCCTTCAAATTTATTTAAATCTTTAATAATTTTATTTGCCTTTAACCCTAGAGCAAGTAATGCAGAAAATGCTATAGTGTAATTTAATTGATTATGTTTTAATTTTAAAAAGGTATTTTCTTTTAGAGAGTATTTTTTGTTTGTAAAGAAGTTATCATAAATATTATTATTTTTATAATAAATACCTTTAGAAAAACTTGACTTATTGCTAATTTTTATTATTTCTGCTTTAGTGACAGCTTTCTTTTTAAAATAATTTTTTATATTTTCATCATCATAATTTAGTATTAAAAAATCTTCTTTATTTTGATTTTTAGATATATTTATTTTAGCCTTAAGATAGTTATCAAAGGTTTTATGATAATTTAAATGATCATTATTTATGTTACTTATAATACTTATACTGGGTTTAAAACTATCAATATAATCTAGTTGAAAAGATGAAAGCTCTATAACAAAGTGTTTATTTTTTTTGTCTAAATTATCCAGTATAGTATTTCCAAAGTTTCCAAGCGGTTGTGTTTTTAAAACGCTTGATATCATTAATGCAATGGTGGATTTACCATTTGTACCTGTAACGCCTAATATAGGTTGATTAGTATTTCTAATAAGTTGATTTTCCCAAAATAGTTCTATGTCACTAGAAATTCTTATATTTTTTTTAACAGCTTTCTTTATAAGTTTATGATTTTTACTTATTCCTGGAGATACAAATATAGTAAAAAAATCAGATATTTTTTTTTCTTTTTCATTAAAAAAATTTTTAGAATTCAACTCATTTTTAATAACATCTAAATTATCATCATATATAAAAATATTAACTTTTTGATCATTAAAAAATTTTAAAATCGACTTCCCAGTCTTTCCAAAACCAATAATTAATATATCTTTTTTATAATATTTTGTTTTTAATTCCATATTTATCTAATCTTAAATGTAATCAAACTTATTATTGCCAAAAGTATTGATATAATCCAAAATCTAATCACTATAGTAGACTCAGACCAACCTTTTTGCTCAAAATGATGATGAAGAGGAGCCATTCTAAAAACTCTTTTTCCAGTAAGCTTAAATGAAGCCACTTGAACAATTACTGAAATCGCTTCCAAAACAAACAATCCACCTGCTACTAGAAGAATTAACTCATTTTTTGTTATTACGCTTATAGCTCCAATAGCTGCTCCAGCTGATAATGAGCCAGTATCTCCCATGAATATCTTAGCAGGTGGTGCATTAAACCATAAAAAACCTAATCCTGCTCCAATAAAAGCAGCACAAAAAACAGCTATTTCTCCTACTCCACTGATATAAGTTAAATTTAAATAATCTGAATATATTGTATTTCCAACTAGATATGCAATGATTGAAAAAGTAGACAAAACTATCATGATTGGCACAATTGCAAGTCCATCTAACCCATCAGTTAAATTTACTGAGTTAGATGAACCTACTATTACCAACATACCAAAAATGAACCAAAAATAACCTAAGTCTATGTAAAGGTTTTTAAATATTGGAAATAAAAGCTGCGTATTGCTCTGTTCTGAAGAC
The DNA here is from genome assembly GCA_902547175.1 of Rhodospirillaceae bacterium. The sequence continues at coordinate 5,050 of CACCMS010000011.1, forward strand.
AACAATAATAAATAACAAAATGCGAAAGTTATAAAAATTTGAATAATTATCTTAATTTTGCCGGATAAACCCTTAAACGAAAAATTTTTTAGCTTTAAATAATCATCTATAAACCCTATAAAGCCAAAGCTCAGTGTTATAAATAATACTAACCATAAATAAATATTAAATAAGTCTGTCCACATTATTACAGATACAGTTAATGCAAACAAAATTAAAGTGCCTCCCATTGTTGGAGTACCTTTTTTTGCTTCTATCTGCCATTTTGGGCCATCATCTCTTATAGGTTGTCCTAATTTTTGTTTAACCTTAAAATATTGAATTAATTTTGGTCCTACTAAAAAACTTATTAAAATAGAAGTAATAAAAGCTCCACTTGCTCTGAAAGTTAAATATTTAAAAACATTTAAATAGCTGAACTGATCTATTAATAATAAAGAAACATAATAAATCATAATTTCTCACACTCATTTACAATCTTGTTTATAATTTTTTTTAAATTTATAGAATTGGAACCTTTTAATAAAATAGCATCCCCACTTTTTAAAGATTTTAATATTTTTTCTGAAATACGGTCTAAATTATCGTCGTGATATTTGTACTTAATATTTTTTAATACTTTACTCATTTCAAGCATATTTTTTCCTACTGTATATAAAACATTAAATTGAAATTTTTTTATTTTTGTTCCTAAACCTTTATGTATTTTTTTACTCTCATCTCCCAATTCTAACATCTCTCCTAATACTAAAATTTTTTTACCAATTACTTTTAATTTTGAAAAACTTTTTAAAGAAGCAATTAATGATGCTGGGTTTGAGTTATATGAATCATCAATTAATAGAAAGCATCTATCTTCATATCTTAATTTTATTATATTTCCCCTACCCTGTGGTACCTGAAAAGAAGATAATGCACCAAGTATTTCCGTAAAATCTATTTTAAAATAAACAGCTAAACCTAAAATAGATAAACTGTTATGAATCCAATGTTCTCCTAAAGAAGGCATAAGCCATGATATCTTTTTCCCATAACATAGTGCCTGCACAAGGTATTTTTTATTACTTAAAGAGAGATTTAATAACCTGATATTATTTTCACTACCTTTACCATAAGTAATAATATTTTGTATACCTAGTTTTTTTGCCTTGCTTTTAATGTACTTGCTAAAATTTGTATCATTATTAATTATAAAACATCCTTTTTTATCTAGACTTTCTAAAACTTCACTTTTTGCATCAGCTATATTTTTTAGAGACTTTAAACCCTCGAGATGTGACTTTTCAATAGCAGTTAATACTGCAACTTCAGGCTTTACTAATTTTACAAGTTCCCTAATCTCTCCTTTTTTATTCATTCCAATCTCAAGAACACAATAATTTAAATTTGGAGGAACTCTTGCTAATGATAGAGGTACTCCTAGATGATTATTATAACTACTTTCATTTGAGTATGTACTGGCTACTTTTGATAAAGCTAGATGCATCATATCTTTGGTTCCAGTCTTGCCCACACTTCCAGTTACAGCAATAAATTTAGCTTTAGATCTCATTCTAGCATTTTTTGCCATCCTTTCTAAGGTATCAAAAACATTATTGACTTTTGCTAAAGTAATTTTTTTATTATTAATTAAGTTTTCACTAATCAAGCATGCAATTGCTCCTCTCTCAGAAGCAGAGTTAATAAAATCATGTCCATTAAAATTTTCTCCATTTAATGCACAAAACAAATCACCTCTTTTTACTTTTCTACTATCTATTTCTACACCAGATGCTTCCCATTTTTTTGAGGACTTGGCATTAACTAATTTTTTTAACGATGAGGAGTTCCATAAAATACTCATAATGACAACCTCTTATCAAAATATTCCTTTGCTACTGTCTCATCATCAAATAATGAAACTTTACCCTTTATCTCTTGAGTTTTTTCATGACCTTTTCCTGCTATGAGAAGAATGTCGTTTTTTTTCATTATACTTATAGCTTTTGAAATTGCTTTTTTTCTTCCATCCACATTAATTGACTTTTTACAGTAAGTAGCTATTTCATTTCTAATAGAAGCTGGATCTTCATTTCTAGGATTATCATCTGTAATGAAAACTATATCTGCAAATTTTTCTGCTACTGTTCCCATCATCTTTCGTTTACCCTTATCTCTCTCTCCTCCGCAACCAAAAACTAACACTAGCCTTGCATTGATTTTTAGAATTAATCTTAGTGCAACTAAACTTTTTTTAAGAGCCTCAGGTGTGTGTGCATAATCAATATAAATAGATAAGGTTTTTGTTCTTATTGATATTTTCTTTAATCTTCCTTTTGACTTTTTTATTCTTTCAGTATTTTCTAAAATTTTATTAATTTTTAAACCATTTAGTTTTGCTAAAATAATAGCACCTACTAAATTTTCAATTTCATATTCAGCAATAAGTTTGCATTTAAATCTATATTGATTATTTTCATTTTTTATAGTTACAGTAGTATTTTTTAGAAGTCTATTAACATCTATAATTCTCCAATCACATTGCTTACCGTATCCATATGTAATATTGGTAATTTTTTTTGAGTCACAAATATTTTTTATTTTCTTTCCATACTTATCATCAATACAAATAACCGCTTTACCTTTTTCATCTAATAAACTTTCAAATAATCTTCTTTTACTAGAAAAATACTTTTTCATATCTTTATGATAGTCAAGATGGTCCCTGCTTAAGTTTGTAAATAATGCAAACTTAACCTTTACTTTATCCATCCTCTTTTGCTCCAATGCATGACTTGAGGCCTCCATTGCTAAAAAGTTAATATTTTTATTTTTTAAATTATCTAATTCTCTATGTAGTGTTATTGCATCTAATGTAGTTAGCTTAGTTTTTTTATACACATTCTTATATTTAATTCCTAATGTTCCAAAACTAGCACCATTAATATTATTTTGTTTCCATATTTCATATAAAAAGTTTACTACAGACGTTTTACCATTTGTTCCTGTTACAGCTGAAATATACTTTGGTTGATATGGAAAAAAATCCTTTGCAATTTTAGCTACAGCTAATCTTGTATCATCTGTTACAAGAATGTTTTTAACTGTTTTATTCAAATTATTTATATCTGTTCTTTTGCATAAAACCGCCTTAGCTCCAAACTTTAATGCATCTGAGATATATTGATTATTTTCTTTTATTAAAGCAAACAACATCCCCTTTTTAATTTTTCTAGAATCAAAAGAAATTCCAGACACTTTTAGTCTTTCATGCTCCATTCTGTAAACTTTTATGTTCTGATCTGTTAATTTAGTAAGATACAAAATTTAACTCGCCTTTTTTATCAACTAATAACTCTGGGTCTAAATTATAGTTTTTAGTGATTCCTAAAATAGGAAAAATTCTTCGATAAATATTTGCTGTTACTGGAGCAGCAGTTTTACCGCCTGTGGCTCCTTTTCTATAATTTTTTACATCACCTAAAGAAGGCTCATCAAATAATACTAAACTTATAAATTTAGGATTTTCTATGGGAAAAATAGACAAAAATGATGAAACTAATTTAGTTTTGTCATATTTTCCTTTTTCAGCTTTTTCGCCCGTTGCTGTCTTGCCTCCAATTTTAAAGCCATTTAATTTAGCCTTTCTAGCTGTGCCGTTTATTGTGTTTTCATACATTAGGTATTTAAGAGTATGAATTGTATTTTCTGATAAGAATTTTGTTTTATCAATTTTGTCTTCTTTATTCTTTGTATGTATTTGAGTTTTGTAATTTAAATTATTATTAAATAACTTTGATGATGCTTCTATCATTTGAATTGGTGATATAGATAGACCGTGGCCATAGGATAAAGTCGCTGTTTGTATTTTACCCCATATCTTAGGAGTTATTGGTTTAGTTTTTTCAGTTAAATTTATATTAGAAATATTTAATAAACCTATCTTGTCATAAAAATTTTTTAATTTTAATTTACCTACCTCTAGAGCAATAAGACTACTGCCAATATTAGATGAATTTAGGAAAATTTCTTTTGTAGATAAAATTCTATTTTGTGGTTTGTAATCTCTTATTTCATAATTTGCTATTTTAATTGACTTGGTTGCATCAAACTTTGTTTCTAAATTTACCTGAGATAGATCTAAAGCTGCAGCAATAGTAAACATTTTGAATGTAGATCCCATTTCATACAAATTCAAAGTTGCAGTATTCGTGTAACTATTTAACTCAGGATTAATGCTTTGATTTGGGTTAAAATCAGGTAAGCTGACTAATGACAAAATTTCACCATTGTTTAAATCAGCAATAATTGCAGTAGCACCCTTAGAGTTGTATTTAATTCTTGCTTTTTCTAACTCATCTCTAACTATATATTGTAATCTTATATCAATACTCAAATTTATATCTTCCCCTAAATGCAATTTATTGTTAAAACTTCTCTCTGCACCTAATTGTCCAACCATATTTCCATTTACATGCCCTACTAAATGAGAAGCAATTTCTCTATGAGGATAAAATCTTTTAATTACCGGTACAAACTCAACTCCTGGAATGCCTAAATTATTTATTGTTTTTGCCTGAGGTGCAGTAATATTTTTTTTAATGAGCACTTCATATTTTTCTTTATTTTTAAGTTTTTTAAATAATGCTTTACTATCATTTAAACTAATATGATTGCTAAGCATATTGATAGTGTACAAAGGGTCCTTAATTTTTTTAGGATATGCTTTTAAATTATAAATATAAATATTAGAAGCTAATATTCTATTATTTCTATCTAACAACATACCCCTATTTTTATTATCTATTTTTTTAATTTCATTTTTATCAATCATACTTAAGTTTTTCTTTGGGAATGAAACCTCAACTAGCCTCATAATGATTACTAAACCTATAATTCCTATTAAAAAAGAAATAATTAACAGTATCTTGTTATATTTTTTTTCTTTTTTATTTAGCTCTAATGAGTCTGAAATAACTATATCATTCATCTGTATATCTTTCATTTGAAAGTAATTTTATAAAATGCTTAAATTCAATTAACTCTGCTGGTTTGTGATTCAAATGTTGTTTAGATAAATAGGTTATATTTTCTGGGGAATTTACATACTCCCACTCACTCTTTAAAAAGACCAAATCTTTTTCTAATTTTTTATTAACAATTTCAGTATCTATAATTTTTGTTTCAATAACCTCTATTTTATAATTTAAAAAAGTTAATAAAATTAGAAGGAAAGAGAATAAAAAAGTGAAAAAAACAATTTTCTTCATAATCTAAATTACCATTCTTTCTACTACTCTCAACTTTGCAGACCTTGCCCTTCTATTCGATTTAATTTCAGCACTGCTAGGTAATATTGGCTTTTTATTAATTACTTTAAATTTTACTTTTTTAATTTTTGTAACCTGAGGTAAATGCCTATTTAAATTTTCTTGTTTCCCCGTTATATCATTAAAAAAGAGTTTTACTATCCTGTCTTCCAAAGAATGGAATGTTATTAGAACTAACCTTGCCCCTGGTAACAATATTTTTTCTGAAATCATTAATAATTTTTCCAATGACTTAAATTCTTGGTTTGTTGCTATTCTTAATGCCTGAAAAGATTTTGTTGCAGGATGATTTTTCTTTTTATGATAACTTTTTTTTGCTCTTTTAATTAATTTTACAAGTTTAAATGTAGTATCTAAAACTTCTTTATTGCGTTCTTTAATTATCATTTTTGCTATTGCTCTGCTTTTTTCTTCATCTCCATAATCCCATAATATTCTAGCTAACTCTTTCTCATCTAAACTATAGATAAGCTCTTGTGCAGTAACTCCTTCACCACTCATCCTCATGTCTAAAGGACCGTCTTTATTGAATGAAAAACCTCTTTTAGAGTCATCAAGTTGAAATGAAGATACGCCCAAATCAGCTACTATTCCACCACTAACTAATGGTTTATTATTTTCTTTAATAATACTTTCTAAATTCTCAAAGTCATCGTTAACAAAAGTAAACTTTTTTTTATATTTAATCTTTAATTTGTTGGCATAATTTTTTACAGTAGGATCTTTATCTATAGATAAAAGTTTACAATCAGCCCTTTTAAGTATTTCCTCTGAATAACCACCTCCACCAAATGTAGCATCAATGTAATCTAAATTATCACGAACATTTAGCGCTTTTATGGCTTCCTTCATCATAACAGGTATATGTTGAGTTATCATCATTACTAAATTAACTTTGTTTTCTTCTTTTCATATGTTCCCTTGCTTTACTTTCATAAATGTTAAAGGCTTCAGGTTCCCATATTCTAAACTTTCTTCCCATGCCAATAAATAAAGCTTCATTATTCAAGAACGCAGACTTTCTTAAATGTTCTGGTAACAAAACTCTACCCTCTTGATCAAATGGCAACATAGAAGACCCAAAAATCAAAGTGGCTTCAAACTCATTTTTCTCCAATAAAGGATCTTTAGAGTCTAGCCATTCCTGATATCTTTCTAAATAGTTTTGAGAATAACCATCTATTGCATGGTATCCATCAGCATTTTGTACTACGATACCTGAAAATTCTTTTCCTAATAACTTTGGTCTCCAGAAAGCAGGTACGCTAACTCTACCTTTTTTATCAATCTTATTAAGAAACTTCCCTACAAATTCAATCAATAGATTACCCCCTAATATGGTAAATTATAGTGCTATCATGGGATTTTATGGTCGTCAATGACACAAATAAAAAAAAATTTTTTGTTCTACTTTATTATTATTTTTGTTCTTTTTTTGTTCTAAAATATATATAAATGAAGATAGTCTATAAGCCGGTTTCTGTGTTATGCAGCAATCTATCTAGAATTAATATTACTATTAATCTCAAGCAACCTACCCAGACTAAAATTGGAGTAATATAGTCTCTATTTGGTTTTGCTCCCGGTGGGGTTTACCTCGCCATTTATGTTACCATAAATGCGGTGCGCTCTTACCGCACCTTTTCACCCTTACTAACTAGCGGTATATTTTCTGTGGCACTCTCCCTAAAGTTGCCCTTGCCGGGTGTTACCCGGCACCGTTACTCCTGGAGACCGGACTTTCCTCTTTACAAAATAATTGCAAAGCTGCTGCTCGACTATCTTCATAATATAGCATTTGATTTTACGTAAATTTGTCAAGTGTTTTTAGATACATCTAATATTCTAGAATAAACTTTTCCGTCAATAATACCATTTATTTTCTCAGGCAAAAACCTTCTCTGAAATGCTTCTACTACCAATTTTAGATAGATATCAAAATTATTATCTTGTGAACATTTATAACCAATTCTAATCAGTTTTAACTTTATTTTTTTTATTTCTGTATTTTTATCACCTAATTTAAAAAAAATTTTATTGAAAGTATTCTTTTTAACTAATGGACAATAAGCTAAGTTTTTTTTAGCTAATCTATCCCAATTAAATAATTCACCTGGGTCTAACTTTCTATCAGGAGCTATGTCAGAATGCCCCAATACATTTTGTTTTTTAATTTTATATTTATTTATTAATAATTTTAATAGTTCTTCTAAAGCACTCATTTGTATATTTGAAAATATTTTATAGCCAAGCCCATGCCCAATATTATCTAGCTCTATTCCTATAGAATTTTTATTTAGCATACTATCTCCTTTCCAATAAGAAATTCCTGCATGCCATGCTACATTTTTTTCATCAACTATTTTATAAAGCTTTCCTCTTTTAGATATTAACCAATGACAGCTTACTTGAGAATTTTCATCTTTAAAAATATTTAAAGCGTCTAGTAGCGATTTTGTTCCTGTGTAATGAATAATTATATATTTTATTTTATCATTTCTTTTAGAAAAATTAGGAGATAATTCTTCATTATAATTTACTTTTTTTTTCATTGTTTTTAATTTCAGTATAAGCTTTATTAATAGCTGACAATTTTTGATTAGCAAGCTCTATAAATTCTTTTGGCAAACCCATTCCTTGCAATTTGTCAGGATGGTATTCTTTAATAAGCTTTCTATATTGATTTGATACTTCTTCTAAGCTTGCATTTTCTGATAAACCCAAAATTTTATAACTTCTATTTTTAGAAGTCTTATCTTGGGAAATCTTTGCTTCAAAAATATTATTTAAACTTTCAAATTCATTACCAGAGATTTGAAAAACCTTTGCGATTTCAAATAACATATCTCTCTCTTTTGGATGTAATTCTCCATCTGCATATGCAATAGAAAATAAAGAGTTTAGTAACTCAAAAAGCAAACCTCTATCATATTTGAATACTTTGTAGACCTGTTCAGCAATATCCTTATAATCATCAATATTTTCTTTAGCAGAGTTAAATATATTGCTAATAGCTTTTTCATCTTCTGCAGGAAATTCAAATATTTTTTTAAAAGCTAAAATTTCACTCTTTGAAATTTTTCCATCTGCTTTTGCTAATTTGGCAGAAATAGCTATTACACTAGTTGCAAAAATTTGTTCCTTTTGATCATGACTAAAATTCTTATTACTTTCACCAGCATCAAATTTTCTTACCTTATCAACTCCGTGTCCAGCTGCAAGGCCTAAAATTGCACCAATTGGCCCTCCGAGAGCCATCCCTGCTGCACCTCCAATTAATTTTCCCCAAATACTCATTTAATTTATATTATACTTTATAATTTTAATATATATTGATGAGAAGATAAGGTAAATGATAATATGAAAGTGAATGAATATTGGAATTTTAACATTGATCAAGGAGGAACTTTTACAGATATAATAGGTATTGCTCCTGATAAAAAATTGATTATAAAAAAGGTACTGACTAGTAAAAATAATAAATCATACAATCCTGTAATTGATGGCATAACAAAAGTAAAAAAAGAATATAATTCCTTTGCTAATTATCCTATTAAAGAAATTAAGATTGGTACTACTATTGCGACTAATGCGCTTTTAGAGAGAAAAGGCTATAAAGTTTTACTAATTGTTACAAAAGGTTTTCAGGATAACTTTGTAATAGGAACCCAACAAAGAAAAAAAATTTTTGATAGACACCACATTAGAAAAAAAAATATTTACTCCTCAATATTAGAAGTTGAGGAAAGAATTACTTCAAAAGGTAAAATAATTATACATTTAAATGAGAAAAAAGTCTTAAATGCATTAAAAAAATATTTTTCTACTGGCATTAAATCAATTTCAATAACATTAATAAATGGTTTTCTTTACTCTCATCATGAAAAAAAAATAAAGAATTTAGCCTCCAGAATTGGTTTCCAAAATATATCTTGTAGTTATGAGGTTAGTCCTACTATTAATTTTACTTCAAGAGGTTTTACGACACTTGTTGATGCTTATTTAAATCCAATCATTCAAACCTATATAAAAAAATTAGAAAAAAAAATAAAGGCAAAAAAAATAAGCTACATGCAATCTAATGGATTTTTAGCAGAAAAAATAAATTTCAATGGAAAAAATGCTATCCTTTCCGGACCAGCTGGTGGAGTAATTGGAGGAATAGAAGTAGCAAAAAAAAATAAAATTAGAAAAATTATTGGGTTTGATATGGGTGGCACCTCAGCAGATATTTGGCATTATGATGGTGAAGTAGAAAAGGAGATACAAACAAAGATATCAGATGTTTTTATTAAAACCCCTATTCTTAAAATTGATACTATTGCAGCAGGTGGTGGTTCTATAGCCAAGTATCAAAATAAAAGATTCGTAGTTGGACCAGAGAGTGCAGGTTCCTATCCTGGGCCAGCATGTTATAGAAATAATGGCCCAATTACTTTAACAGATTGCAATTTAATACTTGGTAGAATAATAAGTGATGATTTTCCAAAATTTTTTGGAAAAAAAAAAAATTCTAGCATTAGTGTTAATGAGTCAATAAAAAAATTAAAAAAAATTTTTTTAAAGGTAAATAAAGATTCTTATAACTATAAAGATATCTATCAATTAGCAAATTCGTTTTTAAATGTTTCAATAGAAAATATGTCCGCTGCTATTAAGAAAATAACTATACAAAAAGGAATAGACATTAGAAACCATGCACTACTAATATTTGGGTCTGCGTCTGGTCAATATTGTTGCAAAATAGCAGAAAAAATAGGAGTTAAGAGGATTATATTTAGCCCTTATTCTGGGGTTTTATCGGCCTATGGTATAGGACTATCTAAATTTGGTTCAGTGCATCAATTTTCCATAGAAGAAATTCTTAAAGAAAATGTAATAACAAAATATAAAAACAGAATTAAAATAAAATTGAATTTAGAAGAAAAAATCTATGAGGAAGTTTACACTATAAGGGTAAAATATTTTGGTTGTAATACAATAATTTCAATTAAGTTAAAAAATAAAAACGTTAAAAATATAAAGGAAGAGTTTTTTAGAAAACATAAGAAACTTTATGGCTTTAATTACCAAAATAGAAAAGTATTTATAGATTCAATAGAAGTAGAAGTTTTTTTAAAAAGAAAAAAAAATTTTTATATTTCCAGAGAAGAATTAAAAAAGGGAAAAAAAATTTCAGAAAACCTGAAAGTTTATATAGAGGGAAAATGGAAAAAAATAAGAAAATTTAATAGTTGCTCCTTATTAAAAAATAAAGTTATTACAGGGCCTGCAATCTTTTGCGACTTTAATACTACAATCTTTCTAGAAGAAAATTGGATGATGGGGAAAATGCCGTCTGGAGACTTTATTTTAAATAAAAAAAATATAAAATCAAAAAATAAATTATTTTCATCAAACAAAAAACCCTCTCCCGAAATGCTTGAAATTTTTAATAATTTATTTTTTTCAGTAGCAGAACAAATGGGAATAGTTTTAAAAAATACAGCACAGTCAATTAATATTAAAGAAAGAATGGATTTTAGTTGTGCATTGTTTAATAAAAATGGAGAATTGGTTGCAAATGCGCCGCACATTCCTATTCATTTAGGAGCTATGAGTGACACTATAAAGTTTTTAATCAGAAAACATTACGATATTTTTAAAAAGGGAATAAGTGTTCTTCATAACAATCCATTTTCAGGAGGCACTCATTTACCAGATTTAACAGTAGTAACTCCTTTTTTAGATAATAACAAAGTAGTTTATTATTTAGCAAATAGAGCCCACCATTCTGATATTGGAGGAATTACTCCTGGATCAATGCCGGCTTTTTCAAAAAATATAAATGAGGAAGGTATAGTTTTTGATGGATTTCCAATTTTAGAAAAAGGTAAAATCAAAGAGCAAGAACTATTAAAAAAATTAACTAAAAAAAAATACGGATCTAGAGATCCAGAGCAAAATCTATATGATATTAAAGCTCAATTAGCATCTAATCAAAGAGGTATTCTAGAATTAAAAAGAATAATTTCTTCTTACGGCAAAGAAACAGTAAATAAATATGTAGATTTTATTAAAGAAAATTGTAGTGAAATAATTTTTAAAGAAATAAAAAAAATTTCTTATTCTGAATTCTCGTCAAAAATGGATAATGGTGCACTTATAAAAGTAAAAATTAATTTTGATAAAAAAATAAAGAAACTTAAAATAGATTTCACGGGCTCCTCTGAACAATTAAGCAATAACTTTAATACTCCTTTAGCTGTTACTAAATCAGTAATAATTTATTTCCTTAGAACTTTAATTACTAAAGATATTCCATTAAATGAAGGTTTTTTAAAAGATATAATTACCATAATTCCTAAAAACTCTATGCTAAACCCCAGCTATCCTTCTCCAGTTGTTGCCGGGAATGTTGAAACCTCTCAACATCTTATAGACATTTTAAATGTTGCTTTAAAAGTACAATCTGCCTGTTATGGAACCATGAGTAATATAACCTTTGGCGATAAAAATTTTGGTTATTATGAGACTATTTGTGGCGGAGAAGGAGCATCTTTTGGTAATAATGGGGCTGATGCTGTGCATTGTCATATGACAAATACAAGTATAACAGACCCTGAAATTTTAGAGTGGTATTATCCTGTTAGATTAACTGAATTTTCTATAAGAAAAAAAAGTGGTGGTAAAGGAAAGTGGTTTGGAGGAAATGGAGTAGTTAGAAAAATAGTGTTCTTAAAAAATTTAGATTTAACAATTTTATCTAATAGAAGGATTATAAAGCCTTTTGGAATGGTTAATAAAAATAATGCTAAAACAGGAGAAAATATAATTGTAAAAAAAAATAATCACATAAAGTTAGCTCATGCATGCCAAATAAAAGTATCTAAAGGGGATACAATTATACTAAAAACTCCTGGCGGAGCAGGATATGATTAAAGTTAATAAGTAAAATTTTAGTTGTTGTAATAATGTTTATTTATTATAAACTTTGCTAGGGAGAAAAAATGAGGGTTAATTTAAATTTTTTTATGGTTTTTGCTTTCTTATTTTTAGCTAACTGCGCAACTAACAATAATTCCCAAAATATCGTGGATAAAACACCTCAAACCCAAGATCCTTGGGAGAGTTTTAATAGAGGAACGTTTGCTTTCAATAAGGTTTTTGATAAATATTTGTTAGCTCCATTAGCAAAAGGTTATCGTATCATTTTACCTACTGAAGCAAGAAAAGGAGTAAGAAACTTTTTTAGTAATTTAAAAGAGCCATGGACTTCCATTAACGCAGCTTTACAAGGAAACTTTAAAAATTCAGGCACCTCCATTTTAAGATTTGGCTTGAACACTACAATAGGCTTATTAGGAATATTTGATGTGGCTGCAAGCCTAGGATTTGAAAAACAAAAAGAAGATTTTGGCCAAACCCTAGCTGTTTACGGTGTAGAACCTGGTCCTTATTTAGTTTTGCCATTATTAGGGCCCAGTACCGTAAGAGATGCTTTAGGAAAAGTAACTGATTTTGTGGCTGACCCAGTGACAATTGCTTTAAATAAAGATGGAAAAGAAAATTGGTTATGGATTGGAACTGCTGTTAACGGTATAGATTTTAGAGAACAAAATTTAGAAAAAATTGATAATCTAGAAGCAACCTCAGTAGATTTCTATGCTACTATAAGGAGTTTATATTTAGAACGAAGAAATAGAATGATAAGAAATCAATCAGCTGATGAGCAGGATCCCTTTCAAGAATTTGATATAGAATAGAGGCTTTCAATGAAGAAAATTAAAATAATATTTACATTTCTAATGTGTCTTTTAATCAACAATGCATTAGCTATTACTGAGAATGATGCTAATCAATTTGTCGTAGATATAGGTAACCAAGCTATAAAAATTCTTAAAATACCTGTTGATGATAAGGAAAAGAGAAAAAAAGAACTTCAGAACTTACTTCAAGAGAAGTTTGATATGCCTTTTATAGCAAGAATTATACTTGGTAAAGAAATTTTTAAAAATACTTCCGAAGAAAAATTTAATAAATTTTCTGATATATTTGAAATTCATATTGTCAAAATATATTCTTCTCAACTCGGAACATATAAAGGACAAAAATTTACTGTAAAAAATACTGAAATAAAAAAGAAAGATGCGTTTGTTTACTCTAGCATTGAATCACCAGACTTTCCTACTACAAATATTGTTTGGAGAGTAAGAGACCTTGGTAAGGGACTTAAGGTTATAGATATGCAAGTAGAGGGGGTTAGTTTGCTCAGAACAAAAAGAAATGATTTTAAAATGGTACTAGATAGTCAAGGTATAGATGGTTTAATAATGACTCTAGAAAGCATGAATCAATTACCTGATTTAAAAATACCCGGCGATAACTAAAAACTTTTTATAAAAATGATTGTAGCTTCCGTAAAAGAGAAAAATGAATTTGAAAATAGAGTATCTATTACTCCTGACACTTGTAAAAGTTACATCAAAGCTGGCCTCGAAGTAATTATAGAAAAAAATGCAGGTTATAATGCAAGCTTTTTAGACAGTATTTACCTGGAAAGTGGAGCTAAGGTTTTAGATAGAGAACAAGTATTACAAAAAGCTGATATTTTAGTTTGTGTAAGTACCATTCTTGAGAATTCAGATTTAGAAAATTTAAAAAATAAAGCTGTAATTATTGGCGGGTTAAATCCATATGAAAATAGTGATAAAATTAAAAAAATTATAGGGAAAAATGTAAGCTTAATATCCTTAGATTTTCTTCCTAGAATAAGTAGAGCTCAATCTATGGATATCCTATCTTCACAAGCAAATTTAGCTGGATACAAAGCAGTTATTGAGGCGAGTAGTATTTTTAAAAAAGCTTTACCTATGATGATGACTGCAGCAGGAACAATTATACCAGCAAAATGTTTAATACTTGGTGCTGGTGTAGCAGGACTACAAGCTATTGCTACTGCAAAAAGGTTAGGTTGTGTTGTTTCAGCATTTGATGTAAGGCCAGAAGTAGAAGAACAAGTAAATAGTCTAGGAGCAAAATTTGTTAAAGTGGAAGATGGAGCAAATGCTAGAGAAACACAGACAGTCTATGCTAAAGAAATGAGCGAAGATTATAAAAAGAAACAGTTAAAAGCCATTCATGATGTTGCTGTTAATATGGATATTATTATATCTACCGCTTTAATTCCAGGAAAAAAAGCTCCCTTACTTATTGAGTCTAATACTATATCGCATATGAAAAGTGGTAGCGTACTAATAGATTTAGCTTCTAGTTCAGGAGGAAATATTGAAGGTTCAAAAATTGGAGAAAAGGTTAATATCAATGATTGTGTAGTATATGCTCCTAGAAATTTACCTAGTCTCATTGCTTACGATGCAAGCCTATTATTTTCTAAAAATATTTATAATTTTATCTCAAATTTTATTACTGATAATAAAATATTTGATATTGAAGCCAAAGATGAATTACTTTTAAAAACTATATTAGTAAAAAATGGAAATAAAACAGAAAATTTTTATGATGGTTAAACATGGAAAATATTGATCCTTTTGTAATTAATTTTATAGTATTTACTTTAGCCATATTTGTTGGTTACTTTGTAGTTTGGGCTGTTACTCCTGCTCTTCATACGCCTCTAATGAGTGTTACTAATGCTATTTCAGGTATAATTATTGTCGGTAGTTTAACACTAATTATATTAAGTCCTGAAAATGATGATTTTCAGAAATCTTTAGATTTATCATCATTAATGGGTTATCTAGCTACTGTTTTGGCAAGTATAAATGTTTTTGGGGGCTTTGTAGTTACACAAAGAATGTTAGCAATGTATAAGAAAAAAAATAAAAATGATTAATGAAAACTTTTCAGCAGTACTTTATTTAATTTCCTCAGTTTTTTTTATATTAGCCTTAAAGGGATTATCGTCACCTGAAACTGCACGAAGAGGTAATATTTTTGGTATATTGGGTATGCTCACTGCAGTAAGTACTTTAATTCTACAACCTAATACTTCTAATTTTATACCAGCTATAATCTGTATCTTATTAGGAGGTGTTATTGGAACAACTTTAGGCTTAAAAATAAAAATGACTGCAATGCCACAATTAGTAGCAGGGTTTCATAGCTTAGTTGGATTAGCTGCTGTATTTGTAGCTGCGGGAGCCTTTTATGCTCCAGAAAAATTTGGTATTTCTTCTGGTGGTACTATCAAAGTAGTTAGTGCTATTGAGATGTCAATCGGATTAGTTGTTGGAGCTATTACTTTTTCTGGTTCTATTATAGCTTTTTTAAAGTTACAGTCATTGATGTCGGGAAATCCTATAACCTTCAAACTTCAACATTCATTAAACGCTCTGCTAGGAATAATCATTGTGATTAGTATTTATCTATTTGTAAAATTACAAAGTAATGAATTGTTTATTTTACTTACTATTATGGCATTAATTATTGGGATATTAATAATCATACCAATAGGTGGGGCAGATATGCCAGTAGTTGTGTCAATGTTAAATTCTTATTCTGGTTGGGCTGCGGCCGGAATAGGTTTTACTTTAGAAAATATCTCTCTTATTATTGTAGGAGCATTAGTTGGAAGCTCTGGAGCTATATTATCTTACATAATGTGTAAGGCAATGAATCGATCATTTATTAGTGTTATTTTAGGTGGTTTTGGAGAGGATAGCACTTCAACAGCTGTGACACAGACTGATAAGACTGTTAAATCAGGAGGATCAACAGATGGTTCCTTTATAATGAAAAACTCAGAACATGTAATAATAGTACCTGGATATGGAATGGCAGTATCACAAGCTCAGCATATAGTTAAAGAAATGGCAGACTTATTAAAAAAAAATGGAGTGAAGGTTTCATTTGCAATTCATCCAGTTGCTGGAAGAATGCCAGGTCATATGAATGTACTATTAGCAGAAGCCAATGTTTCGTATGATGAAGTTTTTGAATTAGAAGAGATTAATTCAGATTTTAGCACTTGTGATGTAGCTTTTGTTATTGGAGCTAATGATATTACTAATCCAGCTGCTAAAACAGATCCTAGCAGTCCAATAGCAGGAATGCCAATCTTAGATGTTGAAAATGCCAAGACTGTTTTATTTGTTAAAAGAAGTTTGTCGCCTGGCTACGCAGGTATAGATAACAAAGTCTTCTATAATGAAAACACGCTAATGTTATTTGGTGATGCAAAAAAAATAGTAGAAGAAATAGTAAAAGAGCTTGACTAGTTTACCATTTGTTTCTTAATTCTCTTAGTGCTAAAAAAACTTCTTGAGGGCTATCGTTTTTAGATAAAAGATTTTCATTTTTTAATGATTCTTTAATACTTTTTTCTTTGAGTCTAAAAAAAGTATTCACTTTTAATTCTATTTCAAAAGAAGAAACAAATTTTGTACTAAAACCCTCTATTTTAGATTTTTGTAATAAATCATAAGCATTCTTATTTTCTGGTTCTAGAGATAAAGTAAATTCAAGATTATTAGTTAAATAATCATGGCCTGGATATATTTTCGTTTTTTTATCAAGTTTTATTAGTTGGTTATAAAAAGTATTGTATAGACTTAAAGGATTTCCTCCATTATGACAGTTTCCAACACCTGCATTAAAAAGAGTATCCCCACAAAATAATGCATCTTCAGAACCTCTAATTAATAAACATAAATGAGACATTGTATGGCCAGGTGTATCTAAAATATCTATATTTACTGTATTACCAACCTTAATTTTATCTCCTGCTTTTAAACCTATATCAACTCCTTTTATTACCTTTTTAGCATTATGGTGCGCATATAATTTAGCTCCTGTATGTTGAATAATTTTATCATTTCCTCCAGTATGATCTAAATGTTCATGTGTATTTATTATAGAAACAATCTTTAAATCATTTCTTTTTGCCTCTTCTAAACATAGATTGTATGCAAGAGGATCTACCACTATCGCTTCTCTAGTCTTTTCACACCCTATTAAATAATTAAAGTTTCTATAATTGTTATATGTATAAATTTGTTTTATTATCATAATAATTTTATAAAGAGGTCTTATGCAAGAATACAAAATAGTAGTTCAAGGAACAAGAAAAATTATTACTTATCTTAAAAGCTACCTAAAAATACCTTTTAAGTTATATTATTTTGCTAAACAAAATGAAAATTACTTTAAAAAACTTAAAAAAGCTGATGTGGTCATAACCATGAGCTGGGGAAAAACTATGTGGGGTGGTACAGAAAATTTGAAAGTACCAGAAGTACAAAACCTAAAATTAATACATCTACCTGGCGCTGGGACTGATGCCATAAATTTTTCTCAATTACCTAAAAACTGTAAGGTTTGTAATGTTTATGAACATGAAATACCTATAGCAGAGTACTGCTTAGCTAATATATTAAATTGGGAGATGAATTTAATAGAAAAAACAAGTAAATTTAAAAATTTAGACTGGAGTGATTGTATGATTTTTGATGGGCCTACCCACAGTGAGTTATACGATAAAACTATTGGTATATTGGGTTATGGTAAAATAGGTAAGGAAATAGCTAAAAGAATTAAACCATTTGGAACACATTTAATTGGCTATACTAGAACTAATAGAAAGAAAGACAAATATTTAAATAATTTATATCTAAGTAATGACATTAAAAAAAATATTGGAAGTTTAGACTACTTAATAATTGCATGTCCCTTAACTAAAAGTACAAAAAATATAATTAATTCTAATTTATTTAAACTTATGAAAAAAGATGCAGTAATTATTAATATAGCAAGAGGCGGTATTATTAATGAAAAGGACCTATATGACGCACTGAAAAAAAGATCAATAGGTGGTGCTATAATAGATACTTGGTTTAAATATCCTCAAAGTAAAGAACAAAATGGTTTCAGACCTTCCAAATTTTCATTTAATAAAATGAACAATGTGATTATGTCACCACATATATCTGCTTGGTCAGAAAGTATGATTGAAAGAAGATCTAGAGTAATAAGTGATAATATAAATAGGCTATATAATAAGAAAGGACTAATTAATAAAGTGAGGAATGCTTAATATCCTCTAGTACTTTTTCTTTGTAACTTTCTCCACCTTCTCACAGATTCTGCCTTTTCTCTTGCTTTCTTTTCTGAAGGCTTTTCATATGCCCTTCTTTTCTTCATTTCTCTATACATACCCTCTCTTTGCATTTTTTTCTTCAATGTTCTAAGGGCATGATCAACATTATTATCTCTTACTATAACTTCCAATATATTTCTCCTATTATTAAAAAATATTAAATAACATAAGCTGTTGATAAAGTGAAGAGAATAATTAAAATGATATAATGATAAATAATCAAAAAGAAAAAAGTATTTTTACTAAGCTTCACTCAGAATTTAAAAATGGTACTTTCAATAATTTTAATATTAGTTCGATTTTAAAAAAAAATTCAATTTCAGAAGAAGATTTTTATTACTTTTTTCCAGATAAAACTAAAAGTTTATGTAATTTTTTCTTAAGTAATTTGCAACTTAAATTAGAAAAAAAAATTAAAAAAAAAATTAAGAATGAAAAAAGTATTAGTAAAAGAGTAAACTTTATATTATTCGAACTAATTAGTCTTTTGAATGAAGATAAAGATATTAGTTTATATTTTATTAATTATATTTCTATAAAGCCTACATATTTAAAAAAAATAAGTATTAAGTTTTCTGATAGAGTTTGGCGCCTTTTGCAAGATAAGTCAGTTGATTTTAATTACTATACAAAACGGTTGATCCTATCTCAAATATTAATAAACTCTATATTGTACTGGAGAGGTTCGAATGATCTTAATAAAACACAAATTTTTATAGAAAAACAAATATTTTTACTAGGCAAGTTTGGGTATTATAAAAGTAATTTTAAAAAATTTATTTCTAAAATAGCACCTAAAAAATTTTTTACAAAATTTGATTTTTTACATTAAGATAAAATATTAATGTGACCTAGTTTTCTACCTTCTTTAATTTCATCTTTCCCGTATATATAAAGTTTATGATTTTTTTTATTTAACGATTTCTCTATAACATTATAGTTTTCTCCTAAAATATTTACCATCTTACAATTATGATAGTACTTAATATGCGGAATTGGCATGTCAAAAATAACTCTTACTAGAGCCTCAAATTGAGAAACATTACACGCATCCATAGTCCAATGACCTGAATTATGAGGTCTAGGAGCTACTTCATTTACAATAATTTCATCGCTCTTATCCACAAACATTTCTATTGCAATAATCCCAATAATATTTAAAGATCTAGCTAATTTTACAGCAATAGCTTTTGCTCTATTTTTAGTTTTTTTACTTATCTCTGCGGGAAATAAGCTTTCCCTCAGTATTCCATTAGCATGTTTATTTTCAGACGGTTCATAACATACTGCAGATCCATCTTTTTTAATTATTACTATTACCGAAATTTCTTTTTTAAACTTTATAATTCCTTCGATGATATATTTATTTTTTTCAATATTATTTTTTATATTTGGAATTCTATATTTTTTTATTATATGTTGTCCTTTACCATCATAGCCAAACTTTCTTGTTTTTAAAATAGCATTACCTTTTAACTTTTCTAAAACATACTTAACATCAATATATTTTTTTATTTGATAAAAAGGAGCTACAGTAATACCTAAATTAGAAATAAATTCTTTTTCTAATAATCTATCTTGAGAATACTTTAATGCTTTTGAACCCGGAAAAATTTGACTATTTTTTTCTAAAAAATTCAAGCTTTCTAAAGGAATATTTTCAAACTCATAAGTAACCTTATCTGAGTGTTTAACAAATTTTTTTAAAGCTTTTTTATTATTGTAATCACTATTAACTATTATATTTGCATTCTGAAAAGCAGGTGCGTTTTCATTAGGGTCAAATATGCAAGTTTTAATGCCAAGCCGGGAGGCTTCAACAGCTATCATCTTACCAAGTTGTCCTCCTCCTAAAATTCCCAGTGTCTTATTAGTTATATTTTTAATAACATTATTTTTCATTTTCTTTTTGGAGTAACTCTTACAGCCTTTGTTAAATCTTGTCTCCACTTACTTAATTTTTTTGAAATATTTTTATCATTATCTGCAAATAAAGATACAGCAAACAAGGCAGCATTTTTGGCGCCTGCTTCTCCAATTGCAAAAGTTGCAGTGGGTATACCATATGGCATTTGTACTATTGATAATAAACTGTCAAGTCCGTTCATTAGCTTACTTTCTATTGGGACACCTAATACTGGAATTTTAGTTAACGAGGCTACCATTCCTGGCAGATGAGCTGCTCCTCCAGCACCTGCTATTATAACTTTAATATTATTTTTATGAGCATTTTTAGCATATCTATACAGTCTCTCTGGAGTTCTATGAGCTGAAACTATTTTAACTTCATTAGAAATTTTAAAATCATTTAATATATTTTCTGCTTGTTGTAATGTTTTCCAGTCAGACTGACTTCCCATTATGATACTTACCTTATCTTTTTTCATATTCAACTCCAAAAAGAAATATAATTAAGTTAATATTATAACTTTGCTTTTATTTAATTCAATTAAATGATAATAAATGTGTTATGTTAGAAAAATTTTTTTTATCGCTTTTACTTAGGATACCTGAGGAAATATCACATAGCATTGCAATATTCTTATTGAAATATAACTTGGTTCCTACCAAAAAAAAAGTTATAAAATCTATAACAAAAATTAAATTTTTAAATTTTAAATTAACACATCCTGTAGGACTTGCAGCAGGTTTTGATAAAAATGCAGAGGCATTGCCTGGCTTGTTAAAACAAAACTTTAGTTTTATAGAAATTGGTACAGTGACACCACTTCCTCAAATTGGAAATAGTAAACCAAGAGTTTTTAGAGTACCAGAAGAAAAATCTATAATTAATAAGTTAGGTTTTCCCAACTTAGGAGCTTCAAAAATATTTAACAATCTTTGTAAAATTAGAAAATATCACACCTTAGGCTTAGAACCTCTAATAGGCGTGAACATTGGCTGTAATAAAAATACTAAAAACCCACTAAAAGACTATGAGAAATGCTTTGAAATTTTTAGTTCAGTTGCTGATTATATTACTATAAACGTTTCATCTCCTAACACTCCAGGCTTACGAAAACTTCAACTGCAAAATAACTTAGCTCCCTTGTTAAAAACCCTACGTAATAAAAGAAAAGAATATTTTAAAAAAAATAAAAGAAAAATACCTCTAGTATTAAAAATTGCTCCTGATCTAGAAGACTCTGATTTAAAAAGTATTGTTAAACTTATAAGCAGTTATCAAATTGAAGGTATTATTGCTACTAACACTTCAATAAATAAAAAAATTATTCAAAATAAAAAATATACTAAATTCCAAGGTGGCATATCGGGAAACGCCCTATATAAAAATTCGAATAATATTTTAAAAAAATTACATAAGTTTTCTAAAGGGAATATCACTTTAATAGGAGTTGGAGGTATTGATAGTGGTGAAAAAGTTTTTAAAAAAATTAAACTAGGGGCCAACGCTGTTCAAGTTTATAGTTCTTTAATATATAATGGAATAAGTATAGTAGATAAAATGGTTTTTGATTTCGTTAAATTATCTAAATTAAATAAATAATTTTATGCAAAGCTATAAATCATTAAATAATATAAATCAAATCATCGATAACTATGATGCCTTTATTATTGATATTTGGGGTGTCCTATGGGACGGCATAAAAGCTTATAAATATGCAAAATTAACTTTAAAAAAATTAAAAGAAAAAAATAAAAATATCATTCTTCTTTCCAATGCTCCTAGAAGAGCTAAAATAGTATCTGATAAGTTGAGTTCTATAGGAATTAATAACAATTTATATGATAATATTGTTTCATCAGGTGAAGTTTGCCGTGAAGAGTGTCTTTCTAATAAGAAAAAATTATCTTTACTAGGAGAAAGTTATTACTTTATTGGTCAAGAACTTGATAGAGGTATAGCAACAAATCTTGAAATTAAAGAAGTCTCTTCTATAAGTAAAAGCTCTTTTATATTAGTCTGTGGAACTAGAGATTTTGATCATACTCTCAACAATTATAAAAAAGAGCTTAATGAAGCATTAAAATATAATTTGCCTTTAGTATGTGCTAACCCTGATAAAGTAGTGATTAGACAAAATGGACAATTAATTACTTGTGCCGGTATATTAGCAGATTATTATCACAACAATGGAGGTGAAGTGTTTAAATATGGAAAGCCTTTTCAAGCAATGTATGAAAAATCTTTTACTATTTTAAGAAGTTTCAATACTAAATTAGCTTTAGATAAAGTTTTAGTTATAGGTGACTCTCTTGAAACAGATATATTAGGTGCTAATAACAATAAACTTAATTCTTTATTAATTACTAATGGCATTCATAAACATGAACTAACTAACAGTAATAATTATGAAGTATATAAAAATAGTATTGATAAACTCTGCAAAAAATATTCAGCTTTTCCAAATTATATTATTAAGGACTTTATTTTTTAAGAATCTTAGAATACGTTATTGACATTTTTACATAAGAACATAAAGTGAA
>CACCMS010000012.1 GCA_902547175.1 Rhodospirillaceae bacterium
TCATAAATTGGATTTGCTAAATTTAACATATTTCTTATACCTGATGGTTTTAAATCAAATATTTCTTTTATGTTTTTAATCAACTTTTGTGCTTCTACTTTACCTGTACCATGAGTATCCAAAAATATAGAAATAGGATCAGCTACACCAATGATGTAAGCAAGTTGTAAAGTACATTTTTCAGCTATTTCAGCAGCTACCAAGTTCTTAGCAATATATCTTGCCATGTAAGCACCTGATCTATCTACTTTAGAAGGATCTTTTCCTGAAAATGCCCCTCCGCCATGCGGGCATATTCCTCCGTAGGTGTCTACCACTATCTTTCTTCCAGTTAATCCTGCATCTCCATGAGGTCCTCCTATTACAAAATTACCCGTAGGATTTATGAAAATATTATCATATGGTAATTTCCAACTCTTAGGTTTAATCTCCTCGATTATAGGCAAAATTTTATCTTTTATTTTTTCTGGTGTGTTTCCCTCTTCATGCTGAACTGATAAAACAACGGAATGCAATCCAACTGGTTTGCCATTTTTATATTTTACTGAAAACTGTGATTTTGCATCGGGGCCAAGGTTTACTATTTCTTTTTTTATTCTTTTCTTTCTTAACTCTTTAAGCAAATCGTGGCTTAGTTTTATTGGATATGGCATAAAAACATCAGTCTCGTTACTAGCATATCCAAACATGATGCCCTGATCCCCTGCACCCTCTTGATTTTTTTCAACTGCATCAACTCCTCTTCCAATATCTGTAGACTGTTCATGTAAGTTCACATCAACTTCTACTTTATTCCAATGAAAGGTCTCTTGTTCATAACCTATTGTCTTGATAACTCTTCTAGCAATGTTTTCAATTTTATTATTATCAATATTTATAAGCTCACCATCTCCTCTTACTTCTCCAGCAATAATCACTTTATTCGAAGTAACCATAGTCTCACAAGCTACTCTAGCTCTTTCTGGGATGCTGCTATTTGATAAATAATAATCGACTACTGCATCAGATATTTGATCACATATCTTATCTGGATGACCTTCTGAAACACTCTCGCTAGTAAAAATATATTCATTTTCTATCATATTTTATTTTTCAAACCATAATTAAAGTTCATTTTCATGAGAATTAATACTAGTACTAATAGTAATAAGCAAAAAGTATAATCTCCAAAGAGAGTATACAGAGTATTTTTTTTATATAAAACTAATTTTTTATCAATTACTCCAGATGTATCAAGATTTATTTTTTCTACTATATTTCCATTATAATCAATTATTGTGGATATTCCTGTATTAGCAACTCTAAGCATGTATTTGCCTTCCAATACTGCTCTAATTTTTGCTAATTCTAAATGTTGGTATGGTCCTCTTGACTTTCCAAACCAAGCATCATTAGTTATATTAATTATTAGATCATGATTATTCTTTGATAGCCTCGTAGTTTTTGGAAAAATTACTTCATAACAAATTAGAGGTAATACTTTTACACTATTATTTAATTTTAAAGAGCTTACTTTTTCTCCAGAAGAAAAGTCTAAACCACCTAATAAAATTTCAAAATTTTTTAATACTTTTCTAAATGGGATATATTCACCAAAAGGAACTAATTTAATTTTATCATGAAAGTCTATATTTTTACTAATATTATCTATTAAAAAAAGGGAGTTATAAATTTTTTTATTTTTATCTGTTTTTTCTTTTCTAATCCCTCCCATTATTATATTTTCAATATTTTTAAAACTGCTTTTTAATAACATACTTTTTTTATCCTTATCCATAATATCAAATAAAACAGATGTTTCAGGCCATACTACCAAATCGATATTTTTATTATGTTCATGCTTGGTTAGATTAATTAGTAAATTTAGATTTGTGAGAATTTTCGTTTCATCCCATTTGTCAATTTGTTTAATATTAGGTTGTACAAGTCTAATATGAAAGCTTTCCGCGACACTAATGAATTTTGTAGGTATAAAATTACTTGAAACTAAAACTAATATAAAAGGTGATATAAAATATATAGATAGCTTAATATTTTTATATAACAAATAAATACCTACAACTAGAGAAAATGTTACTAAAGAGTATGCCCATATACCAATGAAAGAAAACGGCGCCAAAGTTGTTGAGTTTGAAGCCCAAATCACAGACATAGGAGTCCATGGGAATCCCCATAAGATATTGCCCTTTATCCAATCAAAAACAGAAAAAAGTATAATAATCAAAATACTATTGAATAATACATTATCTTTTACACTAAAACGTTTTATTAGATAATAGGTTATAGCTGAGAAAAATGATAAAAAAGCACATAATATGAAAACAGCTAATAAGCCTAGAAAATAGCCCCCCATATTTGCTATTTTGAAAGATATTGAAATCCAATATAAACTTGATATATAAAAACCTAAACCATAAAAAAAACCTATGTAGAAAGCTTTTTTATTATTATTTGTTTTTTCTAATAAAAAAAAAGTTATAGATAATGATAAAATTGCACATATAAAAATATTATAAGGAGCTAGCCCGAAGCTACCTATACACCCTAAAATAAAACTAATGAGAAAATAATATTTGAAAATAAATATCTATTACTCCTTAACTTTCTCCTCTTGATACTAATACTTTATGTATTTTTCTGTGATCAGCTTCCAATATTTTAAAATTTATACCTAGTTTAGGTTCTGGAATATTATCATTAACCTCTGGTATTTTTCCACTAATATTTGATATGAGACCTCCAACAGTTTCGGTGTCTTCATCTAATTCAATATTGGAAAAGTCAATCCCTAATGCTCTTTCTAAATCTATTATATTAGTTCTGGCATCAACTAACAAACCTCCATTATCTAAAGTTGTTATCATAGGTTTTTCCTTTGAGTCATGTTCATCTTCGATTTCTCCTACTATTTCCTCAACTAAATCTTCTATTGTCACAATTCCGTCAGTACCACCTTGTTCATCAACTATAATCGCTAAATGAGTTCTAGTAGCTCTCATTTGTTCTAATAAGTCATTAACTAGCATTGCAGGTGATGAAAATAAAACATTTCTTGTAACTTTTTGTATTGAAAACTTAGTATTTTTTTGCCAGTACGGCAAAAGATCTTTAACATGCAGCATTCCTACAATATTATCTAATTGATCTTTATATACTGGAAGTCTGCTATGAGCTGCCTCTATAAAAAGTTTTAATGTGGCTTCAAAATCGCTGTCAATATTTATAGATACTATATCTGCTCTTGGAACCATAATGTCTCTGATTTGTATGTTTCCTAGTTTTAGTAAGTTTCCCAACATATGAGTTTGATCATTTGTTAACTCTGAACTATTCTTTAAATTATCAACTAATTCAGATGCTGCTTTTTTCGGAAAAAAAATATTTTTTAAAAATTCAATCAAATTAAACACTTCATACTCTATAAGGATTTTTTATATTCAAATTTTTTAGGATTCTTTTTTCTTCATTTTGCATTATTCGTGTATCTTCTTCTTTATCATGAGTATAGCCTTTTAAGTGTAGAATTCCATGTATTAAGATATGAGATAAGTGGTCTTGAAAATTAATTTTTCTACTCTTAACTTCTTTTAATATTGTATCATAGGATATTATAATATCACCTAAGTATTTCATATTATTTTCAATAGAAAAAATCTGATCATTATTTAAAAAACTTAAAATATTAGTTGGTTTATTTATTCCTTTCCATTTTAAATTAAAAGCCTTAACATCTCTATCATTAGACAACCTAATTGTTAATCCATTTCTTTCAGTTTTTGTGGCTTTAATCACTTTTCTAACTGTATTAATTTCAACAGCTTTCCATTTTACTTCTTTTTGATAAATATAAACATTAGAATTGAAAAAATAGTTTTTCATCTACGTTGTTTTCTTTCATTATAACTTTTTACAATTTTAGTAACTAATGGATGCCTTACTACATCTTTTTCGCTAAAGTAAATATGTTCTATTTCTTTAAGTTTTTTTGTTACATTAATAGCATCTAATAATCCTGATTTTTTTTGTTCAGGCAAATCTATTTGAGACAAATCACCAGTTATAACCATTTTGGAATCTCTACCTAATCTTGTTAAAAACATTTTCATTTGCATGGGTGAAGTATTTTGTGCTTCATCTAAAATTATATAAGAATTAGCTAGTGTTCTTCCTCTCATAAAGGCCAAAGGCGCTATCTCTATTTTTCCTCTATCAATTAACTTTGAAATTTTATCTGAATACATGCAATCTTCAAGAGCATCATATAATGGCCTGAGATAAGGATCTATTTTTTCTTTTAGGTCTCCAGGTAAAAAACCTAATTGTTCACCTGCTTCTACTGCAGGTCTTGATAAAATAATTTTATCTACTGCTCCTGAAGTGATTTTTTCTACTGCATCAGCAACTGCTATGTAGGTTTTTCCTGTACCAGCTGGGCCTAAACCAAAAGTTAAAATTTTATTTTTAAGAGCACCTATATATTTTTCTTGCTGTATTGATCTAGGCATTATTTGTTTTTTTTGAGTTTTAATAAATAGATTTTTAAGTCTAATTTCTTTCGTATTTTCAGATAATCTTATTGCTGCTTCAACTTCATCATTATCTATTATTCTTTTATCTTTTGCAGAGTCAATAAGGCTTTTTATTATATTTTTAGCCTTATCTGCATTTTCTCCTGTAATACATAATATATTGCCCCTAGCATTAATTCTCAAATCCAACAGTTTTTCAATATGCTTTATATTTTTATCGCCTTCTCCAAAAATTAAAGCTGCTATTTTATTATCATTGACATCAAAGATAACTTGTTTTTGTTTTGCTGCCACTATAAGGCTTCTCCAAGTAAGCTATTGTTGCTAGCCTTTATAATTTTTATATTTTCAATACTTTTAGCTTCTTTAGAAAGCTCAAAATTTACAACTTGCATCCATTTAGTGGTTCCTCTGTACTGATTAATTTTTTTTCCTTTACCTTTAACTAAAACCTCTACTTTTTTAGAAATAAAATTACTATTAAATTTTTTTTGTTGAGAATTGAGTAATTCTTGTAGTTCCTGAAGTCTATCATTTTTTTCTTCATTACTTATGTTATTTAAATTATTTCTAGAAGATTTTGTTCCTATTCTACTGCTATACTTAAAAGAATAAGCTTGAGCAAAGTTTACTTCTTTAACTAAGTCTAGAGTATCTTGAAAATCACTCCTAGTTTCACCTGGGTAACCTACTATAAAATCGGATGATAAGGCTATGTCTGAACGTTTTTTTCTTAATCTATCTATGATTTGTAGATATGATCTTTTTGTATATTTTCTATTCATAAGTTTTAAAATTTTATCTGAGCCTGACTGAACAGGAAGGTGTAAGTAAGGATTTAATTTTTTGCTATACCCATGTAATTCAATTAATTCTTCATTCATATCTATAGGGTGAGAAGTGGTATAACTTATTCTTTTTAAATCTTTTATTTTTTCTAAAGAAATTATTAATTTTGCTAAATTTATTTCATTATTATACTTGTCAACCCCATGGTATGCATTAACATTTTGACCTAATAGCACTATTTCCTTGCAGCCATTTTCTACTAAATTATTAACTTCATCAAAAATATGATAAGATTTTCTTGAAGCTTCTGCTCCTCTAGTAAAAGGTACTACACAAAAACTACAAAATTTATCGCAACCTTCTTGAATAGTAACAAATGCTGATCTACTAAAGGTCAGACGTTTTTTCTTAAGAGATTTAAATTTGTTCTGACTATCAAAGTCTAACTCCAATACTCTTTTATTTTTAACTTCTTCTATTACCTTATTAAATTTATGATACATTTGAGGTCCTATAACCGCATCAATAATAGGTTGCCTACTAATCATAGCTTTTCCCTCAGCTTGAGCAACACAACCAGTAATAACTAATTTAGTATCAATATTATTCTTTTTAATTTCTTTAATCTTACCTAATTCAGAATAAATCTTTTCAGCAGCCTTTTCTCTTATATGACAAGTATTAAAAACTATAACGTCTGCAGTTTCAGGAGACTGTACTTGTTCGTGAGTACTCCTTACACTTTCTAATAAACGATCACTGTCATAACTATTCATTTGACAGCCAAAAGTTTTGATATAAATAGATTTTTTCAATATATGATTCTTATAGTATTAGTTATATATTTTTTAAAGCTGTAATAATTCCTTTTTTTACTTGCTGGATAGACAACATAGATATAGTCTTTCTATCTTTTCCTTCTAATTGCATTACAGGATGTAAAACAACTGTAACCTTAATACTGCTGAGTTTAAGAATATTAAGCAAATGGGTTATTATATTCATATCTCCATACCATGATATTTGTGGTCTAGTTCTATTATCTAAAGGCATATCATTTACATGTGTATAACAAAGCGAAAAATTTTGCAATCTTAATGTATTATTGCCTTCAAATAAGTTAAATAGACTACTTTTAAAATTTAAAATTTTTTTCCCTGAGTTTGTTGTTCCTTCAGGAAACAATACAACCGCACTTTTAGAGTTTAAATCTTTATTTATATTTTTTATATTTTCTAAAGTTTTAAAATTTTTTCTTTTTATAAAAATTGTATTCTGCATTTTTGCCAAAAAACCAAATAAAAACCAAGATTTTATTTCTTGCTTTGCAATGAAACAAATAGGCATAATAGAGCCTAAAATTATTATATCAATATAGGAAGTATGGTTGCCTGCCAAAATTAACGGTCTAATAGAGGTTTTTTCCCCAATTAATTTTACTTTAACACCTAGTATTTTTAATAAAGCTTTATGAAAAATGATTGGAATGTAAATTCTTTGTTTCAATTTAATTTTAACTAAAATATACTGTATTGGACCTAATGTTAAAATTATTAAAAAAATTAAAAAAACTTTTATAGGTAAAACAAACAATTATCTCAAGATTACTTTCTATCAAAATGGTCCATATATCTTGCAGCAACTTTTTTAGTTGGCAAAACAATACAAATATCTGTAGTATTAAAGTCATAATCTATAACAGCTCCATCCCCTACAAAAGCTCCTAAACGAATATATCCTTTTATGAGAGGTGGGATAGATGAAATAAAATTTTTAAAATTACTATCACTTATTAGTTCATTATCTTTCATTTTTATATATCTACTTTTGACAGCAACTGGCCTAATATAAGCTGGCGCTAAATATTTCTTATTAAGATAAGCTAAAGCCGATTTATGTTTTTCAACTTCTATGCCCGGAAAAGATGCGCATCCAAACATAATTTGAATATTATATTTGATTACATATTGCGCAATAAAAGCCCAAAGTAATTGCATGGTTTTACCATTACGGTAATTTTGATCTACACAGCTTCTACCAAGTTCTAAAATATTACCATCAAAGGCTATTAATTTTGATAAGTCATATTCTCCTGATGTATAGAAAAAATTTTCTTTATCTTTATGGTTTCCTCCATTTAATCTATAAGTTCCTACTACCTTATCATACATCTTTCCAGGTTTACTATGATCAACGACTAATAAATGATCAAAATAGTGATCAAATTCATCAATGTCTCTTTTAGATTTTTTTTGTTTAGTAGAGGGTATAGCTTGCATTTCTTCAAAAAAGACTTTATATCTAAGAGCTTGCGCAGCATCTATTTCTAAGCTATTTTCTGCTAACCTAACCTCTAGATTACCAGAAATTATATTTAGAGCCTCAAAATTATAATCTTCTGCTATTGCCATTTAATTCTTCTTTAAAATTTTCTTACCAAAAAGTTCCATTCTATGGTCAACTAATTCGTAACCAAGCTTTTTAGCGACTTTCATCTGAAGATTCTCAATTTCTTCATTAACAAACTCTATTATTTCTCCACTATCTACATCTACTAAATGATCGTGATGTTCGTCCTCATTTAATTCCTCATATCTAGCTCTTTTTCCGCCAAGCTCTATTCTATTTAATACGTTATACTCTTCAAAAAGTTTAATTGTTCTGTATACTGTTGCTAAGCTAATCCTAGGGTCAATTTTATTAGCCCTTAAATATACCTCATTGGCATCTGGATGGTCATCAGAATTAGATATAACCTCAGCTATAATTCTTCTTTGGTGTGTAAACTTTACGCCGTTTTCTGCACAAAGTTTTTCTATTCTAGAAGTTACTTTTTTATTTTTTTTCATTTTTTCTCTTACAAATGATATATATTTTACATTATGATCATGAAAAAGAAAGAAAAAATATTTTTAGATATTACAAATGATAAATGTCCTATCACCTTTGTAAAAACTAAGATTGCTCTAGAAAAGTTGAAGTCTAATCAATATTTAAACGTCTATATTAAAAAAGGTGAAGCCTTAGACGGCCTGCCATCAAGTTTGAAAGAGTTGGGATATAAAATTGATAATAAAATAAAAATAAATAACGATGTTTTTAGTTTAGAAATTTCAAAAAAGAACTAATTTCATAATATCAGCATCTATATATTTTCCATGCTGGAAATAGTAATTTTTCCTTTTGCCAACTTTAATAAAATTAAATTTTTTATATAAATTAATAGCTATTTGGTTTTCAACAGAAACTTCTAAAAAAATATTCTGAATTTTTTTTTTTAATGCAATATTTAATAGCTGTTTCAGCAAACTTTTCCCTATACCTATTTTTCTAAATTTCTTATCAATTAATATCGAAATAATTTCTATTTCATCAGAGGTCATTCTAGCCTTCAGATAACCTACTGGTTTTGGATGAGATAAAATAAAAATATTATTCTGGTTTGAAATAAAAGTATAAAAATCTTTTTTTTCCCATTTTTTTTCATTATCATCATCTACTTTAGAATAGCATTCATATAAAAAATCATTTTTTTCGGCATCACTTCTCAGCATAATGTCCCTTAATATACAAAGGTTCTAAATTTTTATTTTTATAATTATTTTCATTTTCAAGGTATTTAAAAAAAATTTTTAATATTGATTCTTTTTTAGGAAGACAAAAATAATAATCCTTGATTTCATCAATTTTATAATAATTTCCTAAGGTTTTTTCACATATTAAACCACTACTATGTAAGTCATTAATGCTTATAACTTTATGGTTAGAAAAAAAATTATTTTTTATTTGCTGATAATAAGCATCATATTTACTTGCTTTAATTATAATTCCTGTATTTGAGTTACTTTTAATTACACTGTCAATAATACCTTGGTTATAAATAGCACTAAAATTTGTATATCCAAATATAGGCTTATTAATTGATAGTGCTATAGCTTTTGCTGCTGCCAAACCTACCCTTGTTCCTGTATAAGAACCAGGGCCTAAGGAAACCATAATATAATCTAAGTCAAAAAAGTGAGCTTGTGCCTGTTCTAATATTTCATCAAACATTTGATTTATCTCAACTTCGATGCTATTTTCTAAAATTTTGTTATTTGATATTAAATTGTCTTTGACATATAAAACTAGAAAAATTCTATTTAAAGAAGTTTCAATAGATAAGAATGACTTTTCCATAAAGATTATAGTATAATAATATAGTATGCAACTAATAGAAATTAAAAAAAAAAAATTTGATGTTATTTTAGATTTAAAATACGCAAGTCAAGATAATATTTTAGGTAAAAAAATTTTTCTAGAAGGCCGATGTTTTTTGTTAGAAGAAGCAGCAGTAAAACTTCTTAATGCTATTGGCATTGCAAAGGACTTAGGTTATTACTTTAAAATATTTGATGCCTACAGACCAGCATATGTTCAAGAAGCTTTATGGAGTTTTGATCCCAATCCCAACTTTCTTTCTGACCCTAAAAAAGGCTCACCTCATACCAAAGGAATAGCAATTGATTTAACTTTAATAGATTTTAATGGAAATGAATTAGATATGGGGACTAAGTTTGATGACTTCACAAAAAATGCCTATCATCTCTCTAAAGAGATAAATAAAAATGCTAAAATAAACAGAAGATTATTACTATCAATTATGACTTTAGCAGGATTTGATTTTTATCATAAAGAATGGTGGCATTATCAATTATTCAATGCTTCAAGTTATCCTTTAATAAAAAACTTTTTTGGTTCTAGTGTTAATTGACTTCTACAACCTCTTTAATATCTTTATGGTAATGCTTAAGCATATTTTCTATTCCCATTTTTAAAGTAGCAGTTGATGAAGGACAACCGGCGCAACTACCCTTTAATTCAAGATAAACTGTTCCATTTTTAAAACTATTAAAAGAAATTTCACCACCATGACTTGCAACTACCGGTTTCACCCTTGTTTCTAAGAGCTCTATTATGCTTTTTTCTATTTCATTTAAAGGCTTTTTATTATCGCTAACCGTTTCATTATTTAAACTCAAATCAATAATATAGTTATTCTTTTCTAAAAAAACTCCAATCTTACTAGTCAAAATTGTTTGAAGTACTGCCCATGATGAACCGTTATTCTTAGTGACTGATATAAAGCTAGAGTCTATTAAAATACTTTCAACACCATCTAAATCAAATAAGTCTTTTAAAAAGTCGTTATTTTTAATATCGTCAGTTTTTTTAAAAATATATGACCTATCAACACTTATATCTTTTTCAGGAATAAATTTAAGCGTATTAGGATTAGGCGTTTCTTCAACATTAATAAACATTATTTAATTCTACCCGGAACTATAATTATAGGCAATGTTAATTTTTTTCTTAAGACTCCGGTTAATGAGGATATAACTTTATTATTTTCTATTTTATCCATTGCTAAACCTAATACCAAGTTTTTTATTTTAGGCCTTTTACCGTTTAAAGTTTTTATCAAAATCTCCAGTTTTTCTCCTGTCTTAATATATGATTTTACATGAAGCTTATAATTATTCTTGATATATGTAATGTATTTTTCTAAAACTTCCTTAGCTTCGTTCTTTTGTTCTTCCCTCATAATATTTTCTACACCTTTCCAGTGTCTAAAGTTTTCATCTTGGATGATATATAATAAAATTATTCCTAAACTCTCAGTTTTTGCTAATTCACAGGCATACTTCATTGCTTCCAAAAACTCGTCTGATTCATCAACATATACTAAGAGGTATTCTTTTAAATTTTTAGAATTTATTTTTTTAGGCATTAACCCTCCTAGTAATTTCATGTACAATAAAACCGAAGATAAATGCGAAAAACACGGAAGTTAAACCATAGAGTAAACTATTATTGTTAGCCATTTTATAAATTTTTTCACCATACCCTGTCTTTGATACATTTATAAAAGATCTTCTAGCTGCAATAACAGCGCCATCTTTTAACAATAAAGTATCAACTAAATATTGTCCATCTACTAGTTCAGCAGAAAAATTTAGTTCAGTTTTAAATAATCTTTTATCAGATATTTGAATTAATCCTTGCTCTGGATTATATCTTCCAGCCTCTATCATACTTTTTATTATTCCATTCACCCAGCTACTCCTTTCTTCTTGCTCCTCTGCTCCAGCAAATCTAATATTTTCTATTCCAACTTGATTAATTTGTAGTACATTCTCAGCATTCAATTCTTGCAGAGGTCTTGTTGATGCAACATAATAATAAGAAGGAACGTCAAAAAATACTTTAGTATCAGAATTTAACCATAATCCCATTTTTTTTTCTTTTTTTCTAACTTCAATTGTTTTTCTAGGACCGGTCACGGATACTACGACATCACCCTCGTCATCAATTACTCCAAAAAATAAAAGTTTTGCTCCTTTAAATCCTACATCTATGTTTATTTTATTATCAGATATATCCGCTATAATAAGCTCCTTTGCGTTTGCTTTGAATATTGATATAAAGAATATCAAGTAAAAAATTAAAAATAGCTTCATTGCAATAAATCCAATATAAAAATATACTTAGGGTCTATTACTAGTTCAGAAATTAAAAAAAGGCATAGGCAGACTATTATTATTCCCAATAGCATTCTAAGCACTTCTCCAGAAACTCTCTGCACAACAAAAGCTCCCATTTGTACTCCTAATACTCCTCCTAATAATAGTAACCCAGATAAAATTACATCAACAGTTTGATTTATATATGCATGCATAATAGTAGATGTAATTGATACAAACAAAATCTGCATTAAGGAAGTACCTATAACAACTTGTGTTGACATTCCCAATAAATAAATCATTGCTGGAACTAAAATAAAACCTCCTCCAACTCCCATTATGGCTGCTAAAACTCCAATTATATAACTTATCAATAAAGGAGGAATTATACTTATATAAAGTTTTGATCTTCTAAATTTTATTCTAAATGGTAATCCATGTATCCAACTGTGCTCATGCAACTTTATTAAAGATCCTGATTTTTTTTTCTTCCTAGTTTTAAGACTTTCATAAAGCATATAAATACCCACTGATCCTAAAAACAAAATGTAGGTAAATGATATTACCTCTTCGACTCTACCTTGAATTGACAAAAACCTAAATAGAAAAACTCCGCTTGCAGAACCAATTACACCCCCTAAAAGAAGTATTGTTCCCATAATTATATCAACATTTTTTCTTCTAAAATAGTTCAAAAACCCTGTTAAGGAAGAACCCACAATATGGTTTGCTTCACTTCCAACTGCTACTGCAGGAGGCACTCCACTAAGAATCAATATAGGAGTAGTTAGAAACCCTCCTCCAACGCCAAACATTCCTGACAACACGCCAGCTACAAACCCTATACTCAATAAAAAGAATATATTTTGTGAAATTTCAGCTATAGGTAAGTAAATTTCCAATTTTTTTAAATAAATCCAATTATATTTTTTAATTCCTTTAAATTTTCTTCTGCCTGCTCTTTTGCTTTTTGAGCACCTTCTTCTAATACTCTTTTAAGATAGTTTTCTTCATTTAACATTTTTCTCACTTCATACCCTATGGGCAATATTTTTTGAATTATGGTTTCAGCTAGTACTTCTTTTAGCACCCTAAATTCTTTTCCTTCAAAAATTTTTAAAGTTTCTGTAACTGATACCTCCGATATAGCGCTATATATTTGTAATAAATTACATGCTTCAGGTCTCTGACTTATTATTTCTTTTGAAAATTTTCCTGATTCATCTAAAACTTCTTCTCCCATAATTACACTACTATCAGTTTTGGCCTTTTTTATTTTATTAACAATCAAATCCTTACTATCCATTATATTTATTCTTGAATAGTCTGAGATATCTGATTTAGACATTTTATTTAACCCGTTTCTTAAGCTCATGACTCTGGTAGCCCCACCAAAAATTAATGGTTCTACTTCAGGAAAAAAATCAACTTCAAAATCATTATTAAATTTTTTTGCTATATCTCTGGCTAATTCAAGGTGTTGTTTTTGATCTTCGCCAACAGGAACTTTATTTGATTTATATGCTAAAATATCAGAAGCCATTAACACAGGATAAGTAAACAAACCAACAGAAACATTCTCTTTATTTTTTCCCGCTTTTTCCTTAAATTGTGTCATCCTATTTAACCAACCCATTCTACATACACAATTTAATATCCAAGCCAACTCTGAATGCGTTGAAACTTTTGATTGATTAAAAATTATACTTTTTTTTGGGTCAATACCTGCAGCAATAAAACAAGCTACAGTTTCTAAAGTATCTTTTTTAAGTTTAGCTGGATCTTGCCATACAGTAATTGCATGGAGATCAACTACACAATAATAGCAGGTAGACTGTTTAGTATTATTCTGTAACTCAACAAAATTTTTTATAGCCCCTAAATAATTTCCTATGTGCAAATTTCCTGTGGGTTGTACGCCTGAAAAAATTCTATCCAAACTTCCTCTCCATGAAAAGATCACTAAACTTTCTTCTCTTTACAGCATCGTAATTTATTACTCTAAACATAATTAATAAAACTGTAAAAGTAATGACTGCTAAAAACATTAATAAACTTAAAGTAAAAGTTTTAGACATAAATCCAGACAAACTAAAGTAATCAATAAATAATATTAGCATATATGCAGTTATTAATAAAATGTATGTTAAAAAAGAACTTATTAAAATCTTAAAAATCTTTTTTATGAAATTTTTATTTAATTTCCAATATTTTTTCTTATGTAAAAATATATATAAAGCAATTACATTAAAATAACTTGCTAAACTTAAAGATAAAGCAATACCTAGGTGTCCCATGCTGCCGACTAATAGCACTATAAGAAACAAATTTACTAACATTGAAAATGTAGATATTAGAAAAGGAATAAGTGTATTCTTCTCTGAAAAAAATATTACAGAAAAAATTTTTATAAAGCCAAAAGCTGGAAGTCCTATTGAATACATTACAATGGCATCACTAGTAGCTAAAACATCTCCTAATCCAAACTTCCCTCTTTTAAATAATATATCAACAATTAGATCAGATAAGGCTATGAGACCTAACATACATAATAAAGTTAGACTAAGCATTAATAGACATGAAAATTCGATTTGTTGGCCAATATTTTTTTTTGATTTTTTTGCTTTCTGATTAGATAAAGTAGTTAATAAAATTGTAGAAATAGAAACAATAAAAATACCAAGAGGTAACTGCACTATTCTATCGGCATAATAGAGCCATGATATAGCTCCTATAATGCTAGAGGCAAAAATTACACCTATAAATTGATTTATTTGAAGTATTCCTCCTGCAAGAATATTTGGGATTAACAGCGAAAAAAACTTTTTAATATTTTTTGAAACTCTTGGCTTTGAAAATTTAATTTTGATATTAATTTTAAAAGACCAAAAAATCATTACTAGTAATTGCAATATTCCTGAAAAAATTACAGCCCATGATAAAATTAATTCTGGTATAGCAAAATAAAAGTAACTAACACCTAAAGCTATAATCATACCTAAATTTAAAATAATAGGGCTAAAAGCCCACATAGCAAATCTACCATTAGCATTTAATAACGCACCTATAAAAGAGGATATGGAAATAAGTACCAAGTAAGGAAACATTATTGATGCTAAAAAAGTTGTTTTATTTATAAGGTCTTCAGTGAACCCTGGTGCTAAAAAGGAAATTATTTCTTTCATAAAAATTTCAGCTAGCACAGTAACAATTAATAAAATAATAATTAAATAATTGAAAACTGAATTATAAAAAGTCTGAGCTATTTTATTATTTGATTTTTTTTTAATATCTAAATAAAGAGGAATAAGTGCATTGCTTATAGCCCCTTCAGCAAATAACCTCCTAAATAAATTAGGAAGCCTAAAAGCTAATAGAAAACTATCTGCGCTTGAAGAAGCTCCAAATATAAATGCAAATAGAAGATCTCTAGCATAACCAAGTATTCTACTTAAAAAAGTTAATATACTCATTAAGCTAAAAGATTTGAAAACACTCATGCCTTATTTTATTCCTCTAACTTATCTTTTATTTCCTTTAAA
The DNA here is from genome assembly GCA_902547175.1 of Rhodospirillaceae bacterium. The sequence continues at coordinate 15,364 of CACCMS010000012.1, forward strand.
AAATTTAAAGCCTCAATCGGCGTTAAGTTATTTAAATTTAAGCTTATAATCTGATCTTCCAAAAGTTTTAACATAGTATTTTTTTTTTCTCTATTTATATCAATAGTCTGAATATCTGAATTAATATTCTCAACCCCTAAACCATTTTCTAGATTATTTAATACTTCTCTTGCTTTTATTACAACCACTTCAGGCAAACCTGCCATTTTTGCCACTTCTATTCCATAAGAACTTTCAGCAACACCTTCTATTAATTGGTGCAGAAAAATTAATTCATTTTTCCATTTCTTAACTCTAAACGTGTTTAGTTTCAGTAAAATATAATTTTTTTCTAATGCTGCAAGTTGATTATAATGAGTAGCAAATAATGTTTTACATTTGATATTTTGCATTAAAAATTCTACAGTTGCCCAAGCTAAAGACATACCGTCATAAGTAGAAGTTCCTCTACCTATTTCATCTAATATGACTAAAGATCTGTTTGTTGCTGAATTTAAAATATTAGCTGTCTCAAGCATCTCTACCATAAAAGTAGAGTTTCCTTTTGCTAATTCATCTCCAGAACCTACTCTACAAAATAATTTATCACATACACCAATGTTTACCTGTTCAGCAGGGCAATATCCTCCTGCTTGAGCTATGATAAGTATTAAAGCATTCTGTCTTAAATAAGTTGATTTACCCGACATGTTCGGTCCAGTTATTAATCTAAATAGATTATTATCTTTTTCATTTAATATACAATTATTAGCAATAAAGCTTTCTGTATGCGTTTTTTCTACTGATGGATGTCTTCCTTTTTTAATAATAAACTCAGAGCTATCATTAAGCTGTGGTCTTACAGCACCATACTTTTTTGCATAATTTGACCAACTAATTGCAACATCTATTCTAGCAACTAAGTTTGCGATATTAAGAATATTTCCAGAAGATTGTAATAATAAGCTTACTAATTTGTTATAAATTTGTATCTCTAATTCTAATGATTCAAAGTTAGCATTCAAAATTTTTTCAGAAATACTTGTTAAATTTTTTGTAGTATACCTGAAGGAATTTTTTAGCGTTTGTCTATGAATATAGTGTAGGTCAGTGTTTTTTAGTTTATCGTTATTAGAACTAGAAATGTCTATAAAGTATCCTAGAAAACTATTGTATTTAATTTTTAAATTATTAATTCCGGATATTTTTTTTTCTGACTCTTCTTCTTTTATAATTAAGGCTTTAGCATCATCTCTAAACTTTCTAACTTCATCAAGTTTTGCATCAAATCCTGCTTTAATAAAATTACCATCTCTAGAAAGTAACGGAAGATTTTCTCCAAGTGCAGATTCTAAAGTAAGTACTATTTTTTTAACATCCTTATTACCTTTAGTGTTTTTTAAAAATTTTAAAAAGAAATCGTCATTTAAACCGTCTACCCTATCATTGACAACCTCACATAATTCAATAGATTTTTTTAGTCCATTCAAAATACAAAATAAATCTTTTGGGCCGCCTCTGCCAAGAGAAAGTCTGCTCAAAGATCTGGAAATGTCAGGAAAGTTATTTATTGAATTTGCTACTATATTATTTAAATCATCAAAGTTGTCATAAAAAAAGTTTACTAGGTCTAGTCTTTTATTAATGCTATTAAGGTTGCTAAGTGGGTTTGATAAGTCATTTAATAACTTTCTAGAACCAGTGGCTGTCATTGTAAAATTTAAACTATTAAATAAACTGCCTTCACTATCTCCATTTAAATTTTTTACTATCTCTAAATTTCTTTTAGAGGCGTTGTCAATTTCTAAATATTCATCAATTTTATTTCTTTGAGGAAAAAGCATAACCGGAGTTTTTTCATTTTGAGTAAAAGCAATATATTTTATAGTTGCTCCTAAAGATATTTTTTCATCAACACTGAAATTGGTTAAAGATAATTTTTTATCAAAACGATATGTTTTTTCAAAATAATTTGAGGCACTTTCAATTTTTAAATATTTATTATCTATAAATGTTACTAGATTTTTTTTGTTTGTTTTTAAAATAAATTCATATTCTTGTGTCTTAGGTAAAATTATTTCAGCAGGCAAAATACTTTCAATGATATCTAATACTTCATTTTCTCTTAATGCTTTCTTAATACTTATTTCTCCTGTAGAAATATCTGCGTAAACAATATTAAAGTGTGTATTGAAGAATGTTACTGACATTAAATAATTATTTTCTGGAGATATTAATTCTTTTTCTTCTGTTAATGTTCCAGGGGTAGCTATTCTTACTACTTTCCTTTTTATAATTTCTTTATAACCTCTTTTTTTACTCTCTTCTGGGGTTTCAACTTGCTCGCATATTGCTACCTTAAATCCATTTTTTAATAATTTTGCTAAATAACTATCACCGTGATGATGAGGGACCCCGCACATAGGAATATCTTCTCCATCAACCTGACCTCTTTTAGTTAATGTTATTGATAATGTTTTAGCTGCTATTTCAGCATCTTCAAAAAAAAGTTCATAAAAATCTCCTAGCCTAAAAAAAATTAAACAATCATTATATTGCTGTTTAATGTCCAAATACTGTCTTAATAGTGGTGTTAATTTCTTAGCTAACATTTCCAAATAAATCTTTACGCTATCTTTAAAACACCTTATATTATTATATAAGTAAAAATAAATGCCAGAAATAACTTCAAAATCTAATATTACCTCTAAAGATGCTCTAGATTTTCATAAAAATGGAAAGCCGGGTAAACTTCAAATATCTGCTACTAAACCTCTAGCTACTGCAAGAGATTTGTCTTTAGCTTATTCACCAGGAGTTGCATTTCCTTGTTTAGAAATAGAAAAAAATCCTGATGCTGCATATGATTACACAGCTAAAGGGAATATGGTTGCTATTATCTCTAATGGGACAGCAGTACTAGGTTTAGGTAAACTAGGAGCACTAGCTTCAAAGCCTGTAATGGAGGGAAAGGCTGTATTATTTAAAAGGTTTGCTGATATTGATGGTATCGATATTGAAGTTGATACAGCTGATGTAGATGAATTTGTAAATTGTGTTAAATATCTTGGTAAGTCTTGGGGAGGAATAAATCTAGAAGATATTGCTGCTCCTGCATGTTTTATGATAGAGCAACAATTGTCAGAAAAATTAGATATACCTGTATTTCATGACGATCAACATGGAACAGCTATTGTTGCTACTGCTGGTTTATTAAATGCTCTAACTATAACAGGTAGAGATATTAAAAATTTTAAAATGGTCGTTAATGGCGCTGGTGCTGCCGGTATAGCTTGTGTTGAATTATTGAAAGCTATGGGCATGCCATCAAAAAATGTAATTATGTGCGATAGAAAAGGTGTTATTTCAAAAAGCAGAAATGATTTAGATCAATGGAAGTCAGCGCATGCTGTGGATACACCACACAAAACATTAGAAGATGCATTAAAAGGTGCAGATATCGCATTTGGTCTATCAGTTAAGGGAGCTTTTACGAATGATATGATGCTTTCAATGAATGATAAACCAATCATCTTTGCTATGGCTAACCCTGATCCAGAAATCACACCAGATGAACTTAGGAAAATAAGACCTGATGCCATTATTGCAACAGGTAGATCTGATTATCCAAATCAAGTAAATAACGTCCTAGGATTTCCTTATATTTTTAGAGGAGCATTAGATGTAAGAGCTTCTGCAATTAATATTGATATGAAAGTAGCTGCTACAAAAGCTTTAGCTGATTTAGCAAAACAAGATGTACCTGATGAAGTAGCTAATGCTTACTCAGGACAACACATAAAATTTGGTCCTGAATATATTATTCCTAAACCATTTGATGCAAGATTGTTAACTGCTATTCCTCCAGCTGTAGCAAAAGCTGCTGAAGAATCCGGGGTTGCAAGAAAGCCTATAAAAGATGAATTAGGCTACAGAAGGAGACTTGCTGCTAGATTAGATAAAACTGCTACATTAATACAAAGCGTTGCAGATACTGTAAAAGCTTCTCCTAAGAAAATTGTTTTTGCCGAGGGAGAGCAAGAAACAGTTATTAGAGCCGCTGTACAATTTTACAAAGAAGGTTATGGAACTCCTATATTGGTTGGTAGAGAAGAAAAAGTTTTAGCTGCTATAGAAGAGATAGGCTTAAAAGAAGCTAAGGGTATAGAAATAGTTAATGCTAGTAAATCCAATAAGAATCATGAATATTTAGAATTTCTCTATAAAAGATTAAATAGGAGAGGTTATCTAGAAAGAGACTGTCAAAGATTAGTGAACCAAGATAGAAATATTTTCGCTTCTTGTATGGTAGCTAATGGCGATGCTGATGGACTTGTTACAGGTTCAACTAGAAATTACTTTGTAGCCTATGATGATATTACTAGAGTTATTGACCCTGCTCCAAAATCTAGAATTTTTGGTATGTCAATAATTATGGTTGAAGGTAGAACTTTATTTGTTGCTGACACGACTGTGCATTATAACCCGAGCAGTGAGGAACTAGCAGATATAGCTTGTCAAACAGCTGAAATAGCAAAAAATTTAGGCTATAACCCTAGAGTTGCCATGTTATCATTTGCTAATTTTGGTAATCCTGCTATCGAAGGAACTGAAAGAGTTCATGGTGCGATCGAAGTGTTAAATTCAAGAAAAGTAGACTTTGAATATGATGGGGAAATGACAGTAGATGTAGCTCTCAACCCTAAGTCGCTTGCTTTTTATCCCTTTTGTAGGTTATCTAGACCAGCTAATATATTAATCATGCCTGGTTTGCACTCAGCGAATATTGCATCTAGATTAATTGACTCAGTTGGAGCAGGTAAAACTATAGGTCCTCTTTTAACAGGATTAAAACACTCAGCACAAATTGTTAAAGTAGGGGCAAGTGTGTCAGAAATAGTCACCTTAGCTTTATTTGCAGCTTATGATTCTTCTAAACCAAATACGTTTTCCAGTTCTGATAATAATAAATTAATGTCAAAAAAAGCCTAGGTTGTTAAAAACAAGATATATTATTTTATCTGTAATTTTTTCTCTAATTCTTTTTTCTTCTTTATTTCTTTTTCATTTAAACTTTTTTTTTGAAGCTATTTTTATATTAAGTTTATTAGGAATAATTCTTTTTATTTTAATTCTAAAATTTTATAAATTTTATCATGATAGCCTTAGTCTGCTTAAAGAAGAAAATATCTATATTAACAACACCGTTATAAGTTTTTTATTAAACCCTAGAAACGAGTACTTAAGATTTAAAGTAGCCTTTGAAAAAAAAATGCAACTTTACGATAAAAAGTTATTAGAAGAAAAAAGTAAAAATTCTCAATTACTAAACTCAGTCCCGCTTCCATTGGCACTAATAAATGAACAAAGATTTATTTTGTTTGCTAATAATTTTGCAAAAGATTTATTTCCTTCAAATTTTGAAGGTAGTTATTTGCATCAATATTTTAGAGATCCTATTTTAAAAAATACTATAGAAAAAGTTAAAAATAATTTAGATGATTATTCTTTAAATTTAGAAATTGATTTAGATAATAAAAACGTATTATTTAATGTAAAAATACAACCTGTAATTTCTGAAGAAAAAGAAATATTATATTATTTAATTATATTTATTGACCAAGATTCAATTTCAAAATCTCTTCAAGAAAGAAATGATTTCTTAGCTAATGCAAGCCATGAATTAAAAACTCCCCTAACTAACATTATGGGAATTTCAGAAATCATTTCTAATGATCCTAAAGCCATAATTGAAAATAAAAATTTTAGTAAAAATTTATTAGTTAATGTAAAGCGTATGCAAAATTTAATTTATTCTTTATTAGACTTATCAAAAGTTGAAATAAATAAAAATATTATTCAGTACAAATTATTAAGCTTAGAGAAAATTTCAAATTCAACTATAGATGAATTTAAAAATATACAATATAATAAACAGAATATAAAAATTTTTAATAATTTAAAAAATAAGTCATTAAAATTAAAAACAGATGAAAAAGAATTTAAATTATTATTTTTTAATATATTAGATAATGCATTCAAGTATTCTTCTTCTTTAGTAAAAATTTATTTAGAAGAAACTGCAAAAAATATAGAAATAATTTTTCAAGATAATGGAATAGGCATTCCTAAAAATGATATCAATAGAATAACAGAGAGGTTCTATAGAGTTAAAGGAAATGAAAAAATAGAAGGTAGTGGTCTTGGATTGGCAATAGTCTCAGAGATAATGAATAACCATGAGGGTGAAATTAAAATTGAAAGCGAAGAAAGAGTTGGAACTAAGGTTTTTTTAATATTTAAACGGGCCTAATTAAAAGACCCGTTTAAAATTTAATCTATATTAGAAGTTGGTTTGAAATCTAATCCCAATAGCTCTTACTTCTGACATAGCCCCTTCAGTATTGGTAATACCTAGAGCTGTGGATCCTGGAGATAGACTAGTAATCTCATCAACTGCCTCAGCGTCTAAATCAACCATTAGGTAATTAAACATAATTCTGTTACTATTATTTAACTGCCAATTTAAACCAAACGTATTGGAATACATAGCACCTTGACTGCCGTAACCCGTGCAGATGTCATTAAGACTTGATCTGTTATGCCTGAACCCAAGCTCAATTACACCCATTCCTCCTTTGTTTACTGGATTTTTAACTTTAGGTCTTTTCCAACCACCTTTTTTTATAGTATATCTTCTTTCACCTCCAATGGTGTAACCTAATTCCCAATAACCCATATTTGCTTCTACTGAAGTACAACTAGGAGCTATTCCAGAATTTACAGATCTTTCCATTTCACCCCATAGCCATTCAGTAGCGAACCAGTAATTTTTATATAAATAAGCAAGTTCTACTCCCCAATGGGTCATGCTTTGTACGTCTCCTAAGTCGCTACCAATGTCAGCATCAACAGGTTTTTCATCAGAAACGTTTAAACCAATTCTATAATCCCACTCCATAGATGTATCTCCCATAGGACCATCTGTATCTGTTTGGTCACGCCAATAACCCATATGAAGAACATGTTTTTTTTGGTGGATTGGAGCATATACTACACGACCTGTTAGTCCAAATTGTTCATCAAAACTTTCAGTTGGTGTTACATCACCAGATCCATGAACGGCTGCTTCAATAAGATACCCCATTTTTTTATCCCAATTTCTTAATTGAGCTGACATTCTCTTTGGGCCAATGGAGTGATCAGTCATAATGTCAACTGAAGGAGCTCTTTCAATAAATGTTAAGTCGTTAGATGATGTTGATTCGGCAAATGACACAGGAATTTTTTGCTTTCCTATAGAAACAGTAGTATTTTTTCCAAGTTTGTATCCTAAGAAAGCTTCATCAACTGAGAAAATGTCATTATGAGCATCTGAATCTGAGCTTGTGATATTTTGTTGTTTTGCAGAAGCACCAGCATCATACTGCACTTTGTAGTAATAACTGTTATCATACTTACCACTTACTCCTAACCTTAATCTTCTAAAGTTAGTTCCATCAGTAAAACAAGACCCACCTTCAACACTAGCTACTTCACATGTAAGGGCAGGGTCAGGATCATGCAAACCAATGTCAAAATGAATTCTTCCACCTACTTTAACTTCATTTTTACCTTTTTTTATTTTTAAACCTGGTCCAGATTTAATGCTGGGCATATCCTTAGTCTTTTTTTCTAAACCCTTCATTTTAATAAGAGCATCTTGCACTTGTGATTCAATTCTATCTAATCGATCACTATGAGCATCTGCTCTAGATAGATTGGTTAAACTCAATGTAAATAACACTAAAGTTAAACCTGTAACAATTTTATTAATTAGATTCATAGAATTTCCTTTTCTTAATTTAAATTCTCTAATCTTTACTTTTCAATTATTACAAATTTATTACGTAATCCTGCTAGACAATAACAAACAACAATAAATTGTTTTTTTTTATGAAAGTGATAAAATTACAACAAATTAATTTAATAGCGCCAGAAAATCTTTATAATTACAGCATAAACTACAAAAAACATTTAATTTTTAAAATACTATATTTCAAGCAGAAAAGTTAATATTGTAATAGTCATAATATTGTAATATTTATAGCTCACAAATTATAGACTATTAATTATGGAGTAAAAATATGTTTAAAAAACTTTTTCTTATAGTTTTCTTTAATATAGTTTTCCTAGGTAGTATGCAGGCTAGAGATCAGCTTTATGTAGTTGGTTCATCCACTGTGTATCCTTTTGCGACTGTAGTAGCAGAAAACTTTGGTCAAAAATCTGGTATGAAAGTGCCAAAAATAGAATCTACTGGTTCTGGTGGTGGAATGAAGTTATTTTGTAAAGGCTTAGGAACCCAACATCCTGATATTACAAATGCTTCAAGAAGAGTGAAGAAAAAAGAATTCAAAAAATGTCAAGAAAATGGAATTGATTTTGTTGAGGTTAAGGTTGGTTATGACGGTATAGTTATAGCAAATTCAAAAAAATCTCCTGTGATGGCATTAACTAAAAAGCAAATATTTTTAGCTTTAGGTAAAGATGTTCCTGAAGGAAATAAAGAGGGTGGAAAATTAATACCTAATCCAAATAAAAAATGGTCTGATGTAGATCCAAGTTTGCCAGATATTGCTATTGAAGTTCTTGGGCCTCCACCAACCTCTGGAACAAGAGATGCCTTCCAGGAGTTAGCTATAGAAGGTGGATGTAAAACATTTCCTGAATTGAAGGCAATTAAAAAGCAAGATAAAAAGAAATATAAATCTATTTGCAGAGCTGTTAGAGAAGACGGTCCTTTTATTGAAGCAGGTGAGAATGATAATTTAATTGTTCAAAAGCTTGTAGAAAATCCAAATGCATTTGGAGTTTTTGGTTTTTCTTTCTTAATTGAAAATGCCGATAAAATTCAAGGTTCAACTGTAAATGGAGCTGCGCCTACAATGGCAGCAATTGCTGATAAAAGCTATGGTATATCTAGACCTCTTTACTTTTATGTCAAATCAGCTCACCTAGATGTGATTCCTGGTATGAGAGAGTATGTAGCTGAATTTACAGCACCAGATACCTGGGGTCCTGGTGGTTATTTAGAGGAAAGAGGCATGATCCCTATGCCTGATGAAGAAAGAGCAAAGTTTGGAGCAGATGCTAAAAATATGACTGCTCTAGCTAAAAGATAATAGCTTTTTATTGAACTTTAGGTAAAATATGAAGGTGGTTCAACTGCCTTCATATTACCTTTTTTATGCTTGATATATCATTATATTTTATATTTCTTTTAGGTCTTAGCTCCTATTATATTGGAAAAAATAGAGCTAAAAAAAATATAAATCTTATTACAGAAACTGGTGGCCTGGAGAGTCATTACGGGATGTACTTAGTTGTATGGACCGTACTACCGGCTTTGATATTTTATATCATATGGACTATTATCTCTAATTACCTTATCAAAGAAGCTACGCTAGATAGTATCCCTAGTGATTTACTACCAGAGAATATATCAATGCAAAAATTATTTTTGGACTCAATTATAGTAGTAGCTAAAGGAGGAAATAGCTTATCTAAAGTGCCAGAAATATCTGTAGCATTTTATCAAAATTTTGCTTATTACTCTACTCTCGGTAAAAGTATTTCTACTATTAGTATCTCTTTAATATCATTTTTTATATTTTATAGAAAAATTGACTCAACCTTACGTGCTAAAAATTTCTTAGAAAGAATCATCTTAGTTTTTTTATTTATATCTTCAATAATTGCTATCATGACTACTGTAGGAATAATACTTTCATTGGTGGTAGAAACCAGTAAATTTTTTCAAGATGTAACCATATTTGAATATTTCTTTGGTTTATTATGGTCTCCACAAATGGCATTAAGAGAGGGGCAGGTTGCAGCAGAAGGTTCATTTGGAGCTGTCCCTGTTTTTGCAGGTACATTCCTTATCACTCTAATAGCTATGGCTTTAGCTGGACCGGTTGGTCTTTTTTCAGCTATATATTTATCAGAATATGCTTCTAAGAATACCAGAAAAATTGTTAAACCGACTATAGAGGTATTAGCAGGTGTACCTACAGTTGTGTACGGTTTTTTTGCTGCCCTTGTAGTGGGTCCATTTATTAGAAGAACGAGCGAATCATTTGGACTAGCAGCCTCTTCAGAAAGTGCACTAGCAGCTGGTCTTGTAATGGGCATAATGATAATTCCCTTCATCTCTTCATTATCAGATGATGTAATAAATTCAGTTCCACAAAGTTTAAGAGAAGCCTCTTTTGGTGTAGGAGCTACCAAATCTGAAACTATAAAAAAAGTAATTATTCCTGCAGCACTTCCAGGAATTGTTGCTGCCTTTATGCTAGCTATATCAAGAGCTATAGGAGAAACAATGATAGTTGTAATGGCAGCTGGTTTATCTGCTAAACTAACAGCAAACCCTTTAGATTCAGTCACTACTGTTACAGTGCAAATAGTTACATTATTAGTAGGAGATCATGAGTTTGACAGCACTAAAACAATGGCAGCTTTTGCTTTAGGTATGACATTATTCGCTATAACTTTAATGTTAAATATTTATGCACTAAGGGTAGTAAAAAAATATAGAGAGAAATATGACTAATATAGATTTATTAGAAAATCAAAGAGATAAATTAATTACTAAGCGATATAATAAAGAAAAAAGATTTATGTTAATTGGTAGGTTAGCTATTGCCTTAACCATAATGTTTTTGACAATATTACTTGGCTCTATAGTTTTGAGGGGTATTAGTGGTTTTACAACTACAACGATAACTTTTAATGTTACCTTAGACAAAAAGTTAATTGATCCTGAATCAACAAATGATAAAAAAGTAATATCCTCAGCAAGATGGCGAAAAATAACTAGAGACTCTATTTACAATGTTTTAAATGATATGAGTTTAGTAATGAATGGAGAGGTCCTCTCCAAAGCCGAACAAAAAAGTTTAGTTAGACTATTTTCAAGGTCCTCTGAATATCAAATCAGGGATATTGTAATGGATGATATAAGTTTAGTAGGAAAAACTATAGAAGTAACATTGCCCACTGCATCTGAAGTTGACCAGTTTTTAAAAGGAAAAATAGATGAAAACTTACCAGAAGATAACAGACCTTTGAATAATATACAAATTTCTTGGATCAAGCATATGGTTGATAACGGGATGATTAATAAAACATTTAATTCAAATTTATTTACTAAAGGTGATAGTAGAAATGCAGAAGATGCTGGAATACTTGGTGCTTTAATGGGATCTTTATTAGCATTATTAGTTTGTTTATCTATATCCTTTCCTTTGGGCGTAATGGCATCTATTTATTTAGAGGAATTTGCTCCTAAAAACAAACTCACTGATATGATAGAAGTAAATATTAATAATCTAGCTGCTGTTCCATCCATTGTTTTTGGGCTGTTGGGTTTAGCAATTTTTCTAAATGTTTTTAATCTACCAAGATCATCTCCCTTGGCTGGCGGACTAGTGCTAGCGCTTATGACCTTGCCCACTATAATAATATCAAGTAGAGCGGCTATTAAAGCAGTTCCTCCTTCTATTAGAGAAGCAGCTATGGGTTTAGGTGCCAGTAAAATGCAGTCGGTAACACATCATGTGCTACCTCTAGCAATGCCAGGAATGTTAACTGGAACAATTATTGGAATGGCTCAAGCTTTGGGAGAAACAGCTCCACTTCTTATGATGGGTATGGTAGCATTCATCGTAGATGTACCTCAAAGTATAACAGATCCTTCAACAGTGCTTCCTGCTCAGATATTTCTTTGGTCAGATCAACCAGAAAGAGGTTTTGAAGAAAAAACAGCTGCAGCTATAATGGTATTATTAGGATTTTTATTAACTATGAATGCATTGGCTGTTTTCTTAAGGAATAAATTTGAAAGAAAATGGTAATAGAAAGAGAGTAGAATATGTCAAAAGATCAGATTAAATTAGATATGGAAAACGTAAACGTATTCTATGGAAAAAAACAAGCCATATTTAATGTAGATTTAAAAATAAATAAAAATGAAGTAACAGCATTTATAGGACCTTCTGGATGTGGAAAATCTACCTTGTTGAGATGCTTTAATAGAATGAATGATTTAATAGATATATGTAAAGTAT
>CACCMS010000013.1 GCA_902547175.1 Rhodospirillaceae bacterium
AGAGGTAATAAAAACTATAAGAAATTTACAAGTTGGAGCTATTAGCAAACCTATTAAAACTAATTCTGGACTACATATTTACTTATTAAATGATAAGAGAAAAACAAAAAAAATAATAGAAAATGAAACCTTATATAATCTTAGCCAAATATATTTTAAAATAACTGATGCTAATAAAAATAAAATACAAGATATAGAAAATAGAATTTTGAATTTAAGAGAAAACATAAAAAACTGCTTTCAGTTAGAAGAAACAATTAAAAAAGAGTCTGATAGTAGTGGAGGTAGTTTAGGCGTACTCTCTTCTGAGTCATTAGATAAAAGATTCCTTGAAGTTCTAGAAGATAATTTACAAGTGGGACAGCTTAGTAAAGCTATTATTACAACAGAAGGAATTCATTCTATAATGTTATGCGAGCCAGCAAAGATGGTAGATCTAGATGAATTACGAAAAAATATTCAGCAAAATTTAAGAATAGAAAAAATCAATAATGCAGCAAATTTATTGTTAAACAGCATAAGGCAAAGAGCCTTAATTGAAATTAATTCAATATAATAAAATGTATGAAGAAATTAATTTAAAAAATATAAAAAATAAATATAAAATTATTCCTAAAAAACGCCTAGGTCAAAACTTTATCTTTGATCAGAATATTTTAAATAAAATTATTAGTAATATTCAACCAATTAGAAACTTTAATATTATTGAAATTGGTCCAGGTCCAGGAGGACTAACAGTTGCAATTTTAAAAAATAATCCCAAAAAGATGACCCTCATAGAAAAAGATTCATCGTTTTGTAGTATTATAAATAATATTTTAAAGGAATATAGTCATATAGAAAGCAATCTAATAATAGATGACTTTCTAAATTTTAACCTAAAAAAACATATAAGTTCTAATACAAAAATTGTATCCAACTTACCCTATTATTTATCTACTAAAATTTTATTAAAAGTTTTACCTTTTTATGACGGTATTAAAGAAGTAATGTTTACATTTCAAAAAGAGGTAGCTGACAGAATTATCTCAGGGCCAAATAGTAAAAATTACTCTAGACTGTCTGTTATAGTACAATCAGTATGTGATATTAAAAAAAAGCAAAAACTTCCTGCTAAAATTTTCTATCCAGTACCAAAGGTTAGTAGCACTGTATTAACTTTTGTGAGAAAAAAAAAAATTATGATAAATAATTTTAAAAGTTTAGAAGAACTAACTAAGCTAGCTTTTAATAAAAGAAGGAAAAGTATTAAAAACTCTCTAAAAAATGTTAATAATATTTCTTATTTTCTTAGGGAACTTAATATCGAAGATCAAGCAAGACCAGAACAATTATCAGTAGACCAATTTTGTAAATTAGCCAATTTAATATATAATTTTAAAAAATAACTTTTCTTACAAAATTATTAAGGCCCGTTTGTCTTTTTCTTTTTAATCTCTCAGCAGTAAGTATAGCAACTAGCTTTTGCAAGGTTAGTTCTAAGTCATCATTTATTATTACATAATCATACTCTGCCCAATGTGTCATTTCTGAGTTGGCTTCAGACATTCTTTTTTTGACTACTTCTTTAGAGTCTTGTGCTCTATTTAATAATCGTTTTTCTAACTCTATTGTAGATGGAGGTAATACAAAAACTGAAACTAAGTGTTCTGATTCTTTTTCTTTTAGTTCTTGGGTTCCCTGCCAATCAATATCAAAGAGAATATCTTTACCTTTTTCAAGTTTTTCAATAATAGGTTTTTTAAGTGTTCCATATTTATTTCCAAATACTTCTGCATGTTCTAAAAACCTGTCTTCTTTAATCATTTTTACAAATGATTTTTCATCTACAAAAATATAATCTATATTATTTTTTTCTAATTTTCTTGGACGTCTTGTTGTGACAGAAATTGATAACTCTATATTATTATCAATTTCTATTAATTTTCTTGCTAGAGTAGTCTTACCCGCACCCGAAGGAGAAGATATAACAAATAATATTCCAGATCTTTGAATTTTATTATTTAATTTCATCAGACTCTCCTAGTTTATCTTTCCACAATTTTATATTTGCTAAATGTTCTTTATAATTATTACTAAACCTATGTCCACCGACTCCATCAGCAACAAAATATAAAAAACTTGTTTTCTTTGGGTTCATAGCAGCATCTAAAGCTTGCATACCTGGACTACAAATTGCCGTTAAAGGTAATCCCTTTCTTGTATATGTATTCCATGGATTATCTGACAATAAATCCTTCTTAAGAATTTTTCTAGTTTTAAATTTATTTGTTAGGTTTTTATAATAAAGAATGGTGGGATCTGACTGTAACTTCATGCCTTTTTCAATTCTATTGTGAAAAACACTTGAAATAATATATTTTTCATAATTATTCATTGCCTCGGCTTCAATTAAAGAAGCAAAATTAATTAAATCTACCTGAGATTTAAATAAATTATTTTTGTTTCTCCATATAGAATCAACAATTTTATCCATTTTTCTTTGCATTCTCGAGATAATAATATTTTTATCATCATTTCTCTGAAAAAAGTATGTATCTGGAAAAATTGTTCCTTCCGGAGGCAATTTAGAAATATTTCCCATTAAAAAAACATTATTATTTACTATATCAAAAATTTCTTTGCTTGAACTACATTCAGGAATTATAAGCTTACGATAATAATAATTTCCATTTATAAATTTTTTTAATATATCAATTTTTGAAGTTTCTCCCTGGAGAAAATATTCACCATGCTTAATTTTTTTATCATTACCAGTAAGTTTTAGTAATGCTTTGAATACAAAAATACTTTTAATTAAATTTTCATTCTTAAGTGTTCTAACTATTTCATTTACCGTTTGCCCTTGTTTAATAAAAACTACATTATTATAAGGAATAGTTATTTTCGAATATATTGAATAAAAAAAGTAAAAAATTAATACTAAAAAAAAAAAAAGAGAAAAAAATATAAGTGCTTTACTTTCATTTTAATTTCCCGACAACTATGGAAGCATTTGTACCTCCAAAACCAAATGAGTTTGATAAGGCTATGTTAACTTTTTTTTCTTTAGCATAGTTAGGAACTAAATCTATTTCTAAAGGTTCCTGACAAGGCTCTTCTAGGTTCAAGGTAGGTGGAATAATATCATGATAAGTAGATAAAATGCAAAAAATAGCTTCCACTGCTCCTGCTGCTCCCAACAAATGCCCAATAGATGACTTAGTTGAACTCATACTTATCCCTTTGATGTTATTATAAAACAGTTTAGAAACAGAGTTTAGCTCTATTTCATCTCCTAGTGGAGTAGAAGTACCATGAGCATTAATATAACTTACCTCTTCTATATTAATTTTACCATTTTTAAGTGCCGCTTCCATACATCTATATCCTCCATTACCATCTGATGCAGGAGCAGTAATATGATATGCATCTCCTGAAAGACCATACCCTAGTATTTCTGAATAAATCTTTGCTCCCCTTTTTTTGGCATTTTCATAATTTTCTAACACTACCACTCCTGCTCCTTCACCCATCACAAAACCATCTCTTCTCTTATCCCAAGGTCTAGACGCTTTTTGAGGAAAGTCATTGAAATTAGTAGATAGTGCTCTTGCTGCTGCAAATCCTGCTACTCCTAATCTGCATACTGCTGCCTCAGAACCGCCAGCTACCATAATATCAGCTTCTCCTGATTTAATTATTCTAGCAGCATCTCCTATTGCATGTGCGCCAGTTGAACAAGCTGTGACGACAGAGTGGTTTGGGCCTTTTAAACCGTGTTTAATTGATACTTGTCCGGAGGCTAAATTAATCAAACATGACGGTATAAAAAAGGGACTCATTCTTTTCGGTCCTTTTTGTGTTAAAGTTTCATTGGCTTTAGCTATAGATTGCAAACCTCCTATTCCAGAACCTATTAAAACTCCAGCTCTTTTTGCGGTTTCTTCGTCAAGCTTACCTATGTCAGAATCCTCAATAGCTTGATCTGCTGCTGCTATTGCATATAAAATAAAGTCATCAATTTTTCTTTGATCTTTAGGTTCTACAAAATCTTCAGCATTAAATCCGAATTGTTCTTCTCTCCCAGGAATTTGACCAGCGATTTTAACGTTTAAATCGTCAGTGTTAAAAGAAGTAATTTGATTAATACCAGACTTGGATTTTAATAACTGATTCCACGTATCATTTACATTTGAGGCTAACGGGCTGACCATACCTATTCCGGTTACCACTACCCTATTCATTGCTACCTACACATTTTCTAAAATTATACTCTATACATTTTCTTCTATGTAAGATATTGCGTCCTTTACTGTAACAATTTTTTCAGCGATGTCATCAGGTATCTCACAACTGAACTCTTCTTCAAATGCCATTACTAACTCAACTGTATCCAAGCTATCCGCACCTAGGTCATCTATAAATGAAGCAGTTTCAGTAACCTTTTCTTCGTCAACTCCTAAATGTTCAATTACAATTTTTTTTACTCTTTCTGATATATCACTCATTTTAATCCCTTTCTTTTAGATTAGATAACTATATTATTTTGTAAATTTTGCAAGTACTTTATAATTTAATAGTTACATTAGCATTCCTCCATTAACATGAAAAGTTTGTCCTGTAATATAACTAGCTTTATCACTTGCTAAGAATTTAGTCAAACTAGATATATCATCAGGCACTCCAATTCTTTTAATAGGTATGTTATTAAGAATCTTATCTTCACTTTTTTCAAGTAAATCAGAGGTCATTGCTGTTTTAATAAAACCTGGAGCAATACAATTTGCTGTTATTCCTCTACTAGCTACTTCAAGTGCAATAGATTTAGTCATACCTTCTAAGCCTGCTTTAGAAGCAGCATAATTAGCTTGACCTAAATTACCTGAAGAACCTACTACTGAAGAAATATTTATTATTCTACCAAATCGATTTTTTATCATAAACCTTAATATTTCTTTAGTTAAAAAAAAAGTAGTGCTTAAATTAAGGTTTATAACTTCATTCCACTCTTCTTCTTTCATTCTTAAGGTCAAATTATCTCTGGTAATACCTGCGTTATTTATTAGTATGTCTATTTTATTATCAAACTCTTCGTTAATCTTAGTAATAATATTTTTTACATTTCTGTAGTCACTGAAATCACAAGATAAATATTTTGTGCTACTTTCTAATTCTTGAGATAATGCATTTAGTTTGTCTTCATTCGTCCCAATAATTAATAAATTATTATTATCTCCATCAAAGTTTTTTACGATGGCTTTTCCTATTCCTCCCGTAGCACCAGTAATAAGTATATTTTGATTTTGTATGTTAACCTGCATTATTATCCTCCATAAAAGTCTCTATTTGTTTTATTGATGATAATGATATAGTAATTAATTCTTCATCA
The DNA here is from genome assembly GCA_902547175.1 of Rhodospirillaceae bacterium. Next base: position 5,372 of record CACCMS010000013.1, read on the forward strand.
AATTTCATTCGCTTTATCATATTTGATAATGTATTACCATTTCCAATCTCCAAAAATATACCTGTTCTCTCTTTTACCATAAAACTTACGCTTTCATACCACCTGACTGTTGAAAATGTCTGATTGACCAAAGAATTCTTTAAATCTTCTAAGTCTTCAAATGGTTTTGCAGAATAATTCAAAACTATAGGTATAATAGGATTCTTAAAAATCAATTTGTTAAAAGATTTTTTTAACTGCTTAGAAGTCTCTAACATATATTTACAATGAAATGGTGCACTCACTAACAATTTTATTGCTTTAATTTTTTTTTCTTTTGCTTCATCTATGATCATATCAATAGCTTCAGTATCACCAGATAACACTATTTGGTTAATCAAATTATAATTAGCTATTTCACATACTAAGTTATTGGGTAATTTAGCAATGAGTTCTTTAACTTCATTGATTTCTAAACCTATTAGAGCAGCCATGGCACCTTTCCCCTTGGGTAAAGAATTCTGCATACTTTTTCCTCTTTTTTTTAATAATAATGCTACTTCTCTTAAACTTAGACAATCAGTTGCAGCCAAAGCTGTATATTCACCTAAAGAGTGTCCTGCACAAAAACTTGATTCTTTTACATTAAATCCAAATTCACTTTTTAATACTTCTAAAATGGCAATAGATACTGTCATTATTGCTGGTTGCGCATTTTCAGTTAAAGTTAGTTCTTCTAAAGGGCCATCAAATATTAATTTTGATAAATTTTGTGATAAACTATCATCAACATTTTGAAAAACTTCTTTTGCAATTTGAAAATTATCAAAGAACTCTTTACCCATACCTATTTTTTGTGATCCTTGTCCTGGAAATACTAAACAATTTGCCATAATATACCTTTGAAAATTTATATATACTATAAAATATAAAATAAAACTTGCAAGTAGCTCAAATTTTATTATATTTCAATTTTTAATGTAATATATTTTAAATATGCAATTATATGAAACAATATATATAGTAAAGCAGGATCTAGATAATAAAGCATTGAAAGATCTTGAAAAAAAATATGAAAACCTTTTAAAGCTCAATAAGGCAATAATTGAGTATAAAGAAAATTGGGGCTTAAGAAATCTTGCTTACAAAATACAAAATTACAAAAAAGGCTATTATTACATGATAGTTTTTAACGGTGAGAAAGAAACAGTAAGTGAATTAGAAAGAAACTTTAGAATAGATGAAAATATAATAAGGTTTCTCACATCTAAAGCTGATAGTATTCCTTCTGAGCCCACCCCTATAATGAAACATAAAATTGAGAAAGAAAATGCTGAAAGTTTTGCTAATGAAGTTAATTTAGAAACTATTGAGAGCTAGGAATGCGAAATAATAGAGAAAATACTAGAAAAAATAATAATACGAAGAATCAGCTTTTTACTAAAAAGTATAAGTCATGTCCTTTTAGCAATAAAAATTCACCAAAAATTGACTACAAAAATGTAAAACTGTTAGAAAAATACATCTCAGAAAAAGGTAAAATTATGCCTAGTAGAATAAGTTTTGTATCTACTTCTAAACAAAGATTATTATCTAAAGCAATCAAGAAAGCTAGAACATTAGCATTAATATCTCATGTGGGAAAAATGCGATGATAAATGTAATTTTACTAGAAAAGATATCTAAATTAGGAAATATAGGACAAGAGGTCAAAGTCAAGGACGGCTTTGCTAGAAATTACCTTATACCCAATAAAAAAGCAATTAGGGCTTCTGAGGAAAATAAAAAGTTTTTCGAACAAAAAAGAGAAGAGCTAGTTAAGATTAATGAAGAAAAAATTAAAGTTGCTACAGAAAAATTAAAAAAAGTCCCTAATACCATAAATATTATCAGAGAAGCAAGTGAACAAGGTGCACTTTTTGGCTCCGTTACGTCCAGAGATATAGCTAAAGAAATAAAAATTGATGATTTTGAAGTTAGTGCTAAAGATGTTATTTTGAGGTCCGTTATTAAAAATGTTGGTGAATTTCAAGTAAAAATAGTTTTACATCCTGAAGTTTCCAAAGAAGTTAATGTAATAGTAGAAAAGTCGGAAGAATCAGTTAAGAATTAATTTAAAATATTTCCATTTTGTTTAATTTCTAATAGTTATCCACATAATTCACATAAAATACTCTTATATTTTCTGGTAAAATTTATAGTTTTCCACAGAACATAAAAAGAGAATATATTTTTTTAAATAAAAGTTTATTTTAGTATAATTTTAATAAATAATTTAATATGGAAAAAAATAGTTATAATAATAAATTAAATCTAGTTGATAGTTTTACTAAAGATAATAATGCAGTCCCCCATGACAATGAAGCTGAAGAAATACTTTTAGGTGCATTAATAAGTGATAATAATTCTGTAGAATATATAGAAAACGGCTTATCTGATTTTCATTTCTATGTTCCCATGCTTGGCAGAATATTTAGAGCAGTCATAGAACTAGCAAATAAAGATCAAATTGCTAATCCTTTAACACTTGACCATTATTTTGCAGATGATAATTCATTTAAAGAAATTGGGGGTAAAAATTATCTGAATAGCTTGTGCGAAGGTAACCTAGGATCAGGAATAGTTAAAGATTATGCTGAAGTCATTCTTGAACTTTTCAATAAAAGAGAGTTAATAAAAATAGCTCAAAGTATTTTTTTGAATTCTAAAAAACTTGACTATAAAAAAAACTCTTCTGAATTAATTGAAGAAACTGAAGCTCAATTATTTGCACTTACAGAAAATAGAAAGTTTGAAAGCAATAAACTATTAGCTTTCTCGGAGTCAGTTAAATTAGCTATGACCTCTGCTAATTTAGCTCACGAAAATAAAGGAAGTTTATCCGGTATTTCATCTGGATTTTTAGCATTGGATGATTTGTTGGGTGGGTTACATAAATCAGACCTTATTATATTAGCAGGGAGACCTTCAATGGGAAAAACAGCATTAGCTACCAACATAGCATATAATGCTGCATCAAATAAAAATGAATCTAAATCTGTAGCTTTTTTTTCTTTAGAAATGTCTGCAGAACAATTAGCAAACAGAATATTAGCTGAACAGGCAAGCTTATCATCTGATCTAATTAGAAGGGGAAAATTAAATAAAGATGATTTTTCTAGGCTGTCTAAAGTTAGCAAAGAAATTTCTAGTAATAAACTATTCATAGATGATACTCCAGCAATAAATGTATCTACTCTTAGAACTAGAGCAAGAAGATTAAAAAGAAAACTTGATACTGAGTTAGGTTTAATTGTAGTAGATTACCTGCAACTAATGAGAGGAAGTAAAAAATATGAAAACAGAGTACAAGAAATTTCTGAAATAACCCAAGGCTTAAAATCAGTGTCAAAGGAATTAGATGTTCCTATATTAGCTCTATCTCAACTTTCTAGAGCAGTAGAACAAAGAGAAGATAAAAGACCTCATCTTGCTGACTTAAGAGAATCAGGTACTATTGAGCAAGATGCTGACGTAGTTATGTTTATTTTTAGACAAGAATATTATGAAGAGCGCTCAGAACCTAAATCCTCAGGAACCGAAAGCTCTGTCTCTTTTCATGAACGCTATATTAAGTGGCAAGAAAATTTAAAAAATTGTAAAAATATTGCTGATGTTATAGTAGCAAAACAAAGACATGGACCTATAGGTTCTCTTCAATTACATTTTAATGCAAAATTTACTAAATTTTCTAATCTTACTGATGAAAAATATCAGCCTAAAGATACATCATAAAATGAAAAAAATTACAAAAATATATAATGCTATACTACAAATTAATCTAAAAAATATTGAAAATAATTATAATTATCTTAAAAAAAATGCACCTAATACTACTATTGCAGCATGCGTTAAAGCTAACTCTTATGGCTTAGGCAGTGATGAAATATGCAAGACCCTGTATAAAAAAAATTGTAGAGATTTTTTTGTTGCTACCTTAGAGGAGGCATTATCATTAAGAAGAAGATATAAATATGTTAATATTTATATGCTGAATGGAATAAATCATTTAGATTCATTTTTTGAAGCGTTTAATTCGAATATAATAACTGTCATTAACAACATAGATCAGTTTCTAATTTTAAAAGATTTCTTTAAGATAAATAAAAAAAAAATTAATTGTTGTCTTCATTTTGACACTGGTATGAATAGATTGGGTTTAAAGTTAAAGGACTTCAATAATCATATATATCCTTTTCAGAAAAATCTAGATATAAAGCTGGTTATCAGCCACTTGATAAACTCTGAAAAAAAATCTGTATTAAATAATAAACAATTGAAATTATTTAATGATATAAAAAATAAATTTTATTTTTCAAAAAAAACTCTTTTTAGTTTAGGAAACTCTAATTCTATATTTTTAAAAAGTAAATTTAATTTTGACATTATAAGAGCTGGAGGCTTTATTTATGGTCTTGATCTTACAAAAAAAAAAAAGAGCAAAAATGTTTTATCACTAAAAGCTAGAATTATTCAAATTGAAAGTGTTAAAAAGGGAAGAAGCATAGGATATGGTGCTAAATATATTACTAAAAAAGATTCTACTATTGCTACATTAGCAATAGGTTATGCAGATGGGATACCTAGAAAATATAATGGATTTGTATTCTATAAGAAGAAAAAAGTAAAATTTGTAGGAAATGTTTCTATGGATCTTAGTTGCATTGATGTTTCTTCTATAAAAAATCCAAAAATAAATGATTGGGTAGAAATATTTGGTAATAATATTTCTATTTCTGTTTTTGCCTCAAAATGTAATACTATTACTTATGAAATAACCAGCAAAATAGGCTTAAGAGTAAAAAGAGTTTATAATTAATTTAATTATTTAAGAGGAAAAGTGAGTTTTATAAATAATTTTAATCAAGTAGATATTCTAATAATAATTTTAACAATTATTTCTATGATTTATGGTTATTTAAGAGGCTTAATAAAAGAAATACTTTCTATTCTATCTTTACTTGTTTCAGTATATATTTCAATTAATTTATATCCTAATATTAGTTTATTTATTAAAGAATATATTGAGATGGCTATGTTAGCAGATGGTATATCCTTTGCTTTAATGTTTTTATTTTTGTATTCCTTAATAAATATCTTTAGTAACTTTATAGTAGCAAGTATAACTAATACACCAATAAGAGTTTTAGATAAAAATTTTGGTATTCTTTTTGGGTTTTTTAGGGCATTATTAATTTTTTCTTTATTAAATATCTTACTTTATTGGACATTATGGAAAGAATCTAAACCTGAATGGCTAAATAATTCAAAATCAATGGTTTTAATAAACTATACTAGTGAAAAATTAATTAAAATATTACCTAATAATAGTTTAAAAAAAGTTGAGGAATTGTTTAACATTTCATTGGACAATGGTGTCAAAGAATTTATTAATAACGAAAAGCAATTAGATAAATACAATGAACCTGTTATTAATTTAAAAAAAGATGAAAACCAAAAAGGATATAGTGAAAGTGACAACGATTCTTTAGATAAGTTATTTAATATTGAAAGTAATAATTAAAATTTTGTGATGATAACCTTTGATGATAGAATAAGAGATAAATGTGGTGTATTCGGAGTATTTGGACATGAAGATGCTTCAGCACTTACAGCCTTGGGCTTACATGCTTTGCAACACAGAGGACAAGAAAGCGCAGGGATAGTATCCTTTGATGGTAAAAATTTCAATAATCAACTGAATTTAGGATTAGTTGGAGATTACTTTACAAAGCAAAATGTAATAAAGAGGCTACCTGGATATGCTGCACTAGGTCATGTGCGATACTCCACAACAGGAAAAACTTTATTTAAAAATATTCAACCTCTTTTTGCAGACTTACAAGGTGGTGGTTTAGCATGTTCACATAATGGTAATTTAACCAATGGTATAGAATTAAGAAATAAACTCATTAGGGAAGGTGCAATATTTCAGTCAACATCTGATACCGAAGCCTTTATTCATTTAATTTCTAAAAGCAAAGAAAAAACTATAGTAAAAAAAATAATAGATGCTCTATATGAAATTAAAGGTGCGTATAGTTTTGGTTTATTAACTAATAAAAAATTAATAGGGATAAGAGATCCATTGGGTATAAGACCATTAGTACTAGGTTCTTTAGGAAAAGCCAAAATTATTTCATCTGAAACTTGTGCATTAGATATTATTGGGGCGAAATTTGAAAGAGAAATTAGATGTGGTGAAATAATAACAATAGATAAGGACGGTATGAAAAGTTATAATCCTTTTCCAAATTCTAGAGAAAGACCTTGTATATTTGAATATATTTATTTTGCTAGACCAGACAGTATCATGAATGGTAACAGTGTTTATGAATATAGAAAAAAAATGGGTATAGAGCTTGCAAAAGAATTCAAAACCACTGGTGATATTATTATTCCAGTTCCCGACTCTGGAGTACCAGCTGCTCTAGGTTATTCTATGCAATCTAAAATTCCATTTGATTTGGGAATTATTAGAAATCACTACGTAGGAAGAACATTCATTGAACCCACTCAGAAAATTAGACAACTAGGAATTAAACTTAAACATAATCCTAATAAAAAAATTATAAAAGGAAAAAAAGTAGTTTTGATAGATGACTCTATAGTTAGAGGAACTACAGCTATTAAAATTGTTGAGATGCTTAGAGAAGCTGAAGCATCGGAAGTTCATATGAGAGTTTCTAGTCCACCAATTAAATTTCCTGATTATTATGGTATAGATACACCAAAAAAAGAAGAACTTTTAGCTGCTAATAATACTATTAAAGAAATGGAAAAAAAATTAAAACTAGACTCATTACATTTTTTATCAATAGATGGTTTGTATAAATCTATGGGATTAATAAAAAGAAACACTGTTAACCCACAGTTTACTGATCACTGCTTTTCTGGAGACTATCCAACAGAGCTAACGGATAAGAATGAAGGTATACTCTCTTCACAGCTATCATTACTTAGTGATAATTAATTTACTTTTTATTAAATGGATTTTTTGAAGTCATAAGATTAATACGTATAGGTATTCCCTCAAACCCAAATTTTTCTCTAATTCTATTTACTATATATCTTTTTGCTACTTTAGGAACTTTAGAATTTTTATTATGGTATATATTAAATGTAGGAGGTCTAATTTTATTCTGTGCAATGTATTTAAACTTTAAAGACCCAGGAATTTTTTGATTACCTCTTGCCTCCCATATGTTTGAGAACCATCTATTGAGCTCTGATGTTCCAATTTTTTTATTCCATTTTTTATAAATCTCTATAATAGCTTCGCATACTTTTCCTTTATATTTGTCTTCCTTAGATGATATAAATAAAATATTTATTCCTTTAGCATCAAAAAAAATATCTTGTATCTTACTAATGATTTTTTTTTGTTCATTGTGTTGATTTTTTATTAAATCCCATTTATTAAAAACTAATAATAACGACCTTCCCTCTTTAATAATATAATTAGATAGTGTAATGTCTTGACTTGAAAGTCCTTTCATAGCATCAATTACCAATATTACACAATTAGCATATCTAATTTCTTTTCTAGAATAATATGCAGAAGCTAAATCAGTCCCATCACTTATTTTATTTTTTTTTCTTAATCCAGCTGTGTCAATTAAATCAAAATTATAATTTTTATAAAGCATATGAGATAATATAGAGTCCCTTGTAGTTCCAGATACAGGAGCTGTTATAACTCTATTTTTTCCATATAATAAATTATATAAAGTTGATTTGCCAACATTTGGTTGTCCTACTATAGTAATTCTTATAGCGTCTTTATCTTCCAATTTTTTATTATTTTTTTTTTTTGAAATCTTATCTTTAATTAAATTATATATTAATGGTGTCGAGTTTTTACTTAATGCAGTGATTTTTATAAATTCTTCAATACCAAAATCATTTATTTGGTGCTCATAATTTTTAACAGTTTTTAATTCAGCTTTATTTGCAATTAGAATAATTTTTTTTTTTTCCCTTCTAATTAATTCCCAACACTCTATGTCTTCTGACGTTAGGTTAGTGCTTATATCCACAACAAAAAAAATGATATTAGCTCTCATAACTTGTTCTTTAATATTATGATTTATTTTTTTGCTTAGCTCACTTTTTTTTAGATTATAGCCGGCTGTATCTATTAAATTAAATTCAATATCATTTAAAATACATTTTCCGGCTTGGTAATCCCTTGTTAAACCATATTCCTCACCAGTTATTGCTTCTCTTCTTCCTAATAACCTATTATACAAAGTAGACTTTCCAACATTTGATCTACCAACTATCACTATATTAGTTATTGAATTATTCAATTTTAATTATATCTCCATTTCTCAGCATTAAATACGGTATATTACTTACTATTATGGGGCTAGATGCTGGAAAATTTGGAATATTTTTGATTTTATTAACTTCTCCATTATAGGTATCTACTACAATTAATTTTTTATCTCCTCCTACTAATAATAATTTACTATTAATTAAAACCGGTGGTAACCAAATATATCTTTTATTATCAGATAGCTCATTGTTAATTGGTAATACCCATCTGGTTCCTCCATCTAAAATATTCAAACAAATAATTTCCTCATTTCTATTAACTATAAATATGCTATTGCCATTCACTAAAGGCGTTTGTGTTGAAGAAATATCTCTTGTCCATAATTTATTACCTGTTTTTTTATTGACAGCAAACAATTTACCAATTGCACTAGTTATAATCACTATATCTTTCTTAATAATTGGAAAGGCATCAATATCAGAAAAAGCATTTGTAGTTTCTTTTACCTCAAGATCAACAAAACTATTTCTCCATATTTCTTTTCCATTGTTGAGATTTAATGCAAAAAATTCACCGTTTGAATATGGAACTATTACAATATTTTCATCTACCGCTACCTTAGGACTACCTATTAGTGTTGTATTATTAAATATTCCTTGATGTTGCCATAATAAAACTCCATCATCAGCATTTAATACATAAAGCTTGTTACTAGTAGAAAGTGACAGTAATTTATTTTCAAAGATAGTTGGGGCGGACCTAATAGAGGAGTCCACATTTATTTCCCAATTTTTTTCCCCTTTTGAAATTCCTAAACTAATTATCTGACCATAAGGTGAATTTATAATTAGACTATCTTTATAGATTACAATACCTCCTCCAATATTATGATTGTCTTCATTCTTAAGAGAAATATTTTTTTTCCAAATAATTTTATTACTTTTCAAACTAAATGATATTACATTACTTTTTGCATCTAAAAAAAAAATAAGATCATTATAAACTACTGGCTGACCTAATATTTTACTGCTTTTTCTTTCACCAGCTCCTGAAACTAAATACTTGAATTTATCTAATTTAGAATCTGAAAAATGATTAATAGACAAATGAGATGGTGAATTATAACTTTGTGGCCAATTTGATAAGATAATAGCATCTTCTAATATTATCTCTGTAGAAGATTTTTTTTCAGTAGAATCATTAGCAGTTAATTCTTTTAAAATAGAGACTCTTTCGCCTTTTATTCTTATTTTTTTTTTTTAAAACCCTAAGTATTCTCTTGTGCCACAGGCCGTTAAGAATAAAATAGTTACAAATAATAAATAGGTCTTAATTATTTTTATCATAAAATAAGTTTATATTATCAATCATTTCTTGTGCTCTATTTCTTATAGATACAGTTGATTGTTGATTTTGAATAATTTTATTGAAGTTCTTAAGAGCATTTTCATAATCTTTATTTGCATACTGATAATGCCCACGCAGCTCATGAGATAAAAGAGCCCACATTCCTCCGAATGATAATAATTCATTAGTATAAATATCAAAGTTCGTTTTATTATTTTGTTCCATAAAAACTTGCGAATAATAATACTTTATTATTTTGCCCAAATAGCTATTACCTTTACTATTGTCTTCTATATATCTAAGAGTTTTTAATGATTCTTCAAATTCATTATTTTGAAATTGCAACTTAAAAAGCAGTAAATTTGATAGATTTCTATAATCTTTATTTTTTAATTTTGCTAGTTTCTTAAGCTCAGTTTTAGCTCTCTCAGGGTCGCTTTCAATAATCGATAATATTTTTATATAATAATTAGAAACTTTATCAATTTCTTTATTTTTATAGTTATTAAAAACAGTCAAGCTTAGTGCGCTTAAAATAAATACAGTTACACTAACAATAATTGTAATTTTATATTTAAAGAAAAAATTTTTTATTTTTTCTAAATACACTTCATTATCTATATTTTCAAAAGGATCACTCAAAATACATACCTCATTAAACTAATTATTTTACATTTTAATTTATTGATAATACATTGAATTCATAAAAAAAAAATGAAAATTTTTGTTAATAATATAAATATTGCCTTTTCAAAATATGGAAAAGGCCCTCCTATATTGCTTCTCCATGGGTACCCACAAACTAAACTGATGTGGAGAAAAATTATTCCTATTCTTTCCAAACATTACACTGTTATTGCTGCTGATCTAAGAGGATATGGAGATAGTGATAAACCTGTATCTAGAGCAAATCACATTACTTATTCAAAAAGAGAAATGGCTAAAGATCAAATACTTCTTATGAAAAAATTAGGCTACAGTAAATTTTTTTGTGTAGGCCATGACAGAGGAGCGAGAGTTTTTCATAGAGCAGCATTAGATTACCCTGAAATGGTAAAAAAACTAGTATTAATAGATATTGTTCCTACTCCACATATATATAAAAATTTAAATAAGAATATTTCGGAGAGCTTTTTTCACTGGTTTCTACTTTCAAGAAAAAAACCATTACCAGAAAATCTAATAAATAATAATAAGAAATATTACATAAAAAATATGCTTGGTAGATTAAGTAATACCAACCAATTCTTAGAAAAAAAAGTAGTAGATACTTATATTAAAAAGTTTTCAAAAAAATCTATAATCGCTTCTTGCGAGGATTACAGAGCAGGAGCTAGCATAGATTTAATTCACCATGAAAAAGATAGTAAAAAAATTGATTGTCCTACATTAGTTCTGTGGGGTAAGAATAGTCTGGTAGGTAAAAATTTTCAACCTTTAAGCGTTTGGAAAAAATATACTAAAAATTTGTCAGGAAAAGCTTTAAGTGGAGGTCATTATCTACCAGAGGAGAAACCCTATCAAGTAGCAAATCAAATTTTAAACTTTTTAGAATAACTTTATCCTCTTCCTACAAATGGCATCTTATTTGCCATAATTGTTAAATTTAGAATATTAGTATCTAATGGAAGGTTTAAAATGGTAATAATTGATTTGGCTACATCTTCAGGGTTCATAGTTGCTTCCTTTAAAACACTTCCATTAGGTTGAATAACGCCCTTTTTGAATGATTTCGTTATTGCTGTTTCTGCATTACCTATGTCGATCTGACTGCACAAAATGTTTTCTTTTCTACCGTCTAATGCTATGCTTTTAGTTAATCCTGAAATTGCATGTTTTGAGGCAGTATAAGGAGCAGTTCCAGGTCTAGGAGTAAATGCAGAAATTGATCCATTATTAATTATTCTTCCTCCTTTTGGTCTTTGTTTTTTCATTAATTGATAGGCATACTTAGCACATAAAAACATGCCACTAATATTAGTATCAATAACTTTTTTCCAATCCTTAAATTCTATTTTATCTATAGTATTAGCTTTTAGCCCTATGCCTGCATTATTAAACAATAAATCTAGTCTTCCATGATATTTCTGTATAAGCATAAACATTCTTCTTACATCAGTCTCTTTAGAAACATCGCATTTAATTACATGACAAATACCTTCATTATTTTCTTTTATTGATATTTGCTTTGTAGTAAGTAATTTGTCTTTTTTTCTTCCAGCTAAATATGTATCAACTCCCTCTCTAGCTAAACCTAGTGCAACAGCTTTTCCTATACCTGATCCGGCACCAGTTACTATGGCTACTTTATTATTAATTTTTTTTTTCAAATTCATCACCATAAGCAACATCAAGCAATGGCTTAATTACTTCATTTTTAAGATTAATTCCCACTCCACACTTAATTTTAAAACTGTTATATTCTTTTCTATATATCTCGAGCCCTAACCTTTTTGCTTTATCAATTAATTTATGTTTTTCGCTATCAGGAGTTAAAGGATCTATCAAAAGTCTCTGTATTTTTAAAAAAGAATATGGATTACCATATTTATAGGCTTCATTTTTTTTTATATCTGTAATATTATTTTTGGCATGTACAGGGCATCCATCCAAGCAAGCATAACATTCGATACAAGCTGTCAAATTATGATAAAATTTATCTGCATCTTCATTCAAATCATTTTTCTTAGCTATGTTATTATAACCTTTCATTTGTCTAGTAATTCCATCTCTCTTTACTACCAAATCTTTAATAACTGGTAATGTTACAATTGCGCTAAGAATGTCGCCTTCTCTTACTCTTGCTCTGCATGCTAATTTTGGTCTACTGTTAACATCTATTGTGCATACTCCACAATTTCTAGCTCTACATCCATATCTAAAAGCTAGATCATCATATTGTTCTTCTTGAGCTTGTAATAAAACATCAAGGGCCATAGGCCTTTCATCATGTGTTCTTTTCTTATATTTATATTCAATTAATTTAAACTCATTATTTCTTTTTAACTTAATTTTAATATTTAGATATTTTTCTTCCATATTATATTATTTTTATATTTGATTTACTTTATCGCCTGGTGCCCCGTCTAAGCTACCTGGCTTTATAGTAATTTGATCAGTTCCTAAAATATTTTTATACTTATTCTCTATAATTTTATCACTAATACTTTCAGGTAAAATTCTTAGGATTTTTGCTTTCATAAATCTAAATTTCTCAGAAATTTTATAATTAATAATCCTTTTTAATGGTGTCTTCTGTCTTAATAGTTTATATGCTTCAAATATGTTATTTTTATTTATTTTAACTAATGTAGAATAAGGTTTAGAGAATAAACTTGAGGTTTTCTTATCTAATCTTACGTGCCCTCCAACACTTTTTTCTCTTTTTAAAGACGCTATGGCTACTGCTTTCGCAGTAGTGATCATATTTTCAAGTTCTATTAAATCTATAAATTGTTGGTTCCATATCATTTCCTTGGGAACGTTTACATTATTAAGATCTTTTTCAATCTTGTCTAAATAAGTAAGCATTTTTTTTAATTTCTTTTCTGTTCTAGCTGGTCCTATATTATCCCAACATTTTTTTTGTAAATCTAACTTAAGTTTATATGGTTTTAATTTTCCTTTTTTATTGAATAGATTTTTAAAGTTTAAATAATGTTTATGAAAAATATCATAATTCTTGTTTTTAAAACTTTGATTTGCATTTTTAGCTGCAGACTTTCCTGCTCTATAACCGAATACTGCTAATTCAGTAAGTGATGTTGATCCCAATCTATTAGCACCAAATAGGCCTCCCATAGCCTGCCCTGCAGCAAATAGCCCTTTTATAATTATTGGTTCATATTGATTTTCTGCAGAATGAATAACCCTTGTTTGTTCATCAACTCTGATACCTCCCATACTATAATGTGCACTAGGCCTTACTTCCCATGGAATTTCTGCTTTACCAGCTTCTTTACCTAAAGCTTGCCTTGCATTGTTGTAAGCACTTGGCAAAGCGCTTTTTAAATATTTCATAAAGTATTTTCCAGATTTTGGAGCAGAAATATTTTTTGTCATATCTAAAAAAGCTCCACCATTTGGACTCCCTCTTCCATCTTCAACAGCTCTCATTATTGCTTCTGAACATTCTGCTCTTGTTCTTAAATATACACTATCTAAAATAACTTTATTATTTTTATCTCTTAACACCCCTAAAAAACTTGCTGTAGAAGGTTCTCCTGCTAATAGGCCTTCATATGAAGGAGGTGAAGCTAAACAAAAAGGTAAAAATTGAATTTGCTCCATGTCTAGTAAGTCAGCACCAGCTTTGATTCCTAATGCATAACTATCTCCAGTATTTCCCCTCATAGTATCAGTTTTAGGAAAATAAAGTGAAGATAGCCCACCCGATGCTATTACTACAGAAGGTGCATTTATAAATAATACCTTACCTCTTGCTGCATCATAAACGATGCCTCCTAGTACTTTGATTTCTTTACCTTCATTTCCTTGAGTTTCTTCTTTTACTACCTCTAGAAACCAACAATCTTCAAAATATTCTACATTTTTATATTTTATAATAGTATCCCAGTTAGTGTGTCCAAATGCTACTCCACTATTTTTATGACCTACTGACCTTGATTTATTATGCCCTCCCATAGCTATTGCTAATGTCTTTGGTTTATTTTTTTCTTTGTTAATAGATGGTCTTAAACCATTAACTCTTAATCTGTCATAGGCTTCTTTACTATCATTTGCAAAAGCTACTGTAATTTTTTTATCTGGTAAATCAGCACCAGCTAATTTAATATTTTCAGATAGAGCTTCCTCTGTATCTGTATTATCCCCAGCTTCTCTTACAGTAATAACCCCTTCACAAATTTTTGTGTCTGATGAACTCATTGGGTCTTTCGAAATAACTATAACTTTTAGACCCTCTTCTGCTGCTGCCTGCACCGCTTGGCTTCCTGTTCCACCTGATCCTACGACTATAACATCGCAGTCTAAATACTCTATATTATCCGAAATCATACTGATTATAATAATACAAATTTAAAAAAAAATTAATAATTTATTTTTTATTTTAATTTATGTTACATTTATTAAATGAACAGAAGAGAATTCATAATAAATACAATGTTATTAGCTTTAAGTAGTAATAGCTTTTCTAATACTATAAGAGCTAAGAATAAAGAATCAAATAGAGGACTTAGCCCTATAAAAAAAACGATATATGGTACTAATGACTTTATACCCACAATTGGAATGGGGACTTGGTTAACATTTGATGTTGGACACAATACAAAAAAAATTTTAGAAAGAACAAAAGTTTTAGAATTATTTTTTAATTATGGAGGAGCGCTAATTGATTCTTCTCCCATGTATGGTACCTCAGAAAGGGTAATTGGAAAATGTTTATCAAATATTGAAAAAGAATATAATTTATTTTCAGCCACAAAAGTTTGGACACCAAATACCTGGCATGGTGTTAAGCAATTAGAAAATTCAGAAAAACTTTGGAAAGTTAAAAATTTAGAACTTATGCAAGTACATAATCTAGTAAACTGTGAAAGTCATTTGGAAAATTTATTCCAGTTTAAGAATGAAGGTAGGATCAAATATGTAGGAATTACTACATCTCATGGCTGGAGACACGAGAAAACTATAAAAATTATGGAAAAGCATGATATAGACTTTGCTCAATTTACTTATAATATTGTTGATAGAGAAGCAGAAAATTACTTATTACCATTAGCACGTGAAAAGAGAATATCAGTTATCGCAAATAGACCTTTTCAAGGAGGAAATTTACTTAACCTTGTTAAAAATAAACCATTACCTGATTGGGCTGCAAATTATTCTATAAACACATGGGCTAACTTTTTTTTAAAATACATTATTTCTCATGAAGCAGTTACATGTACTATTCCAGCAACTACTAAAACATCCCATATGCAACAAAACATGCAAGCAATGTATGGTCATTATCCTGATATAAAACTAAGAAAAATGATGGAAGAATATTTTAAAATTATTTAATTTTTTTAAAAGTCTAAAATACTAAAATTCTCTTTAAGCCAACTTTTATGAGTTTTATACTCAGGGCAAAAATTAGATACTTTTTCCCAAAACATTTTAGAATGATTAAAATGAATTATATGACATAATTCGTGTATGACAATATAATCTATTATTTGTTTAGGCATTAAAATTATCTTCCAATTAAAAGATATGTGTTTTTTATTATCACAGCTTCCTAATCTCCTTTTAAATGAACGGATAGAAAAACCATTATAATTTAAATGAATTTTTTTTGAGTAGTAATTTAATCTATCTTCTAATAATAAATAACATCGTTGTCTATACCAACGCTCTAAGGTATTTTTAACATTAATGTTTTTTCTTTTGTAAAATATTACCAAATTATCATCTTTAAAAATTACCTCATTACTTAAACCTTTTTTTATATTTATTTTATATTTTTTACCAAGATAAAAAGCTTCTCTATTAATAAAATTATTTTTGTATTGCTTACTATTTTTAAATATTGTTCTACTTATCCATTCTTTTTTTCTTTCTAACAAACTTAAAATATAATCTTCTTTTATAAAGTTTGGGGTATTTACTAATATTTTATTTTTATCTATTCGAATAGAAATTGTTTTTTTTCTTTTTGTTACTTTAATATTAACAAGATGTGATATTCCAGAATTCTCGCATTTAAATTCTAAAATTTTATTTGTTAAATTTTTTTTTCTAAATATGCTTTTGAGTAATAGCCAGTTCATCTAATTTCTAAAAAAATTAAAATAAAAACTTAATAAATAAATTAATAACATTATAGATAAACAGCATAAAAAAACCGTAATGTAAAAGTTTGTTCTTTCGATTAAAATAGGAAATAATACAAACATTGGTATCGTAGGTATAAGGTACTTTAGAGTACTAAATACATATTCAGATATTTCTTTTTTTTCCATGCCTTCATAATACATCCAAAATATACATAATAAAGTCACAATAGGCATTGCTGTAATTAACGCAGCTAGTTTCAAATTAAACTTGGCAATTTCAGTTATTATTACTACTATTATACCAGTTATAACTACTTTAAAAATATAATAACTCATCCTAAGTATTATAAATTAACATCTACTACTATTCTTCCAAAGGTTTTATTTTCAAGCATATTCTTAGCAACTTGATCTACCTCGTCCAAGCTTATTATCTTAGTCATTTTTGTTAAATGTTCTAAATTTAAATCCTTTTCCAACCTCATCCATGCTTCTTTTCTTCCTTCTATTGAATGATAAACACTATCAACACCAAGCAAAGAAACTCCTCTTAATATAAAAGGCATCACAGTGGAAGGAAAATCAAAACCCTGTGCTAGACCACATGCTGCAACTACTCCTCCATATTTTGTTGTAGCACAAATATTTGCTAAGGTATGGCTTCCTACTGAGTCAATCGCACCAGCCCATATTTCTTTTCCTAATGGTCGACCTTTCTCAGATAATTCAGATCTATTAATAATTTTTTTTGCACCTAATGAATTTATATAATCTTGATATTCTTCCCTACCTGATGATGCACAAACTGTATATCCAAGTTTACTTAATAAAGAAATGGCAATACTTCCTACTCCTCCTGTAGCACCTGTTACTAAAATTTCTCCTTTATCTGAAGTAACTCCCCTTTTTTCTAAAGCTAAAACACATAACATAGCAGTATAACCTGCTGTACCTATAGCCATAGCTTGTTTTTGTGTGAATTTTTCTGGTAGTTTTACTAACCACTCTCCTTTAACTCTTGCTTTTTGAGCCAATCCACCCCAATACTTTTCTCCAACCCCAAATCCATTTAATATTACTTTGTCTCCTATTTTAAAATTTTCATTAGAGGTTTCTTCTACCTCTCCTGAAAAGTCTATTCCTGGAACCATTGGAAAATTTTTTACTATTGGGGAAGAAGAAGTTATCGCTAAAGAATCCTTATAATTAATAGTTGAGTAGTTAATTTTTACTAAAACATCTC
>CACCMS010000014.1 GCA_902547175.1 Rhodospirillaceae bacterium
ATTGATATTATGCTTACTAAAGTAAATAATCTTCTTGCAGCATCCATATCTAATTCAACTTTTTCTTTAAAAGACTCTTGCAACTTTGCTGCACCCTCATCATGTATTGTTCTTCTTCCTATGTCTATTGCTTCTATTTTTTTTAAAGGTGCTGTCTTAATTGCTTCAACATAGTTATCACAAACTATTTGATAGTCTCTTAAAATTCTTCTCACATTACTGATTGATATTTTTAAATCCGAAATTGAGCCATCAAAAATGTCAATTACTCTTAATAAAAGTTTCCATTCTAATAATTTTATATTTATTTTATAAGGCCCTGTTTCATTTTTATTATAAAGTTTAAATTTTCCATTATTTAGCAAATCAAATACAGCTGATTTTCGCTCTTGTTCAATTTCTTGGTTCCAAGTTATTAAATTTATTTTATCAACTTCGGCTTCTACTATAAAATATTTTGCTTCAGTCAATTCTTAATCCTTAGAAAATCTGATTTTAGCTGACTTAACATGTGCATCTAACCCTTCACTATTTCCTAATGTTTCTATTGAATGAAGAGTATTTTTGAGTCCTCTTTTATTTGCTTCTATATAAGAGGTCCTTTTTAAAAAATCTAAAACTGATAATCCTGAGTCAAACCTCGCATTACCAGATGTTGGCAATACATGGCTAGGTCCAGCTATATAATCACCAAATGCCTCAGGTGTATATTGACCCATAAATATAGCACCTGCATTTATAATTTTTTTTGCTAATGATTTTTTATTTTTTGTCATTATTTCTAAATGTTCAGGAGCAATATAATTAGTCACACAATGAGCAATATTTAAATCTTCAATAAATATAGCTAAACCATTTTTTTTAATGCTCTTCGATGCTACTTTTTTTCTTTTTATAGATTTTAAAAAAATCAACAAGTGCTTATTAACTTTTTTTATAAAGTCTTTACTATTAGAAATTAATATAGCTCTTGCTTCTTCATCATGCTCTGCTTGAGATAATAAATCCATTGCAACCCATTTAGGGTTATTATGCCTATCAGCAATCACTAATATTTCAGATGGGCCTGCTATGGAATCTATACCTACATAACCATAAAGCTGCTTTTTTGCTTCAGTTACAAATGAGTTACCAGGGCCTACAATTTTATCAACTCTTTTAATGCTTTCAGTACCAAAAGCAAGTGCTGCAACAGCTTGAGCACCTCCAATCTTATAAATTTCATTAATACCAATTGCATTTGCAGCCACCAATATTTCAGGACTCAATTGATTATTTTGAGCTGGTGAAGTAATTACTATTCTTTTAACTCCTGCTACCTTTGCTGGTATACCATTCATTAGTACAGAGGAAGGGTACAATGCTTTTCCCCCTGGTACATATAAACCACAAGATGCTAAAGGAGACCAAATACTCCCTAATTTAATACCTAATTTATCTTTGTAATATAAATTTCTTGGTATGAGTTTTTTTTGATAACTCATAATTCTTTGCACCGCTAATTTAACAGAATCATGGAAAGCTTGAGAACATTGACTTAAAGCATTAGAAATTTCTTTAGATGTTACTTTTAAACTCTCAAAGTTTTTAAAATTATTATTTTCGAGTTCATTCGAATAGTTTAGCAACGCTTTATTTTTATTTTTCTTTATTTTTTTTATAATATTACTTACTATTTCAGCTTTTTTTTTGTTATTAATACTCGTATTATTTACATAAGAATAAAGTTTCTTTTCATAATTTGATTTGTCACATGTAATTATTTTAAGCATTGACCACCTTTCTAAAGTTTGAAATTATTGTTCTAATTTTATTTGGATAGGTCTTGGCCATATCTTTGTTAACAATTAGATATGAGGTGATATCCATGATTTTTTCTACCTCTATTAATCCGTTTTCTTTTAATGTTTTTCCAGTTGAAACTAAGTCTACAATTCTAGAACTTAAATTTAGTTTAGGTGCAATTTCTAATGCTCCATTTAACTTTAGACATTCGGCTTGAACTCCCCTTAGTGCAAAATGCTTTTTTGTAATTTTAGGATATTTTGTTGCAATTTTTAAATGTGTCCAAGCCCTTGGGTCATCCTTCAAAGCCATTTTGAAAGGCTCAGCTACTGAAAGCCTACACCTTCCGATACCTAAATTTACAGGTGAATAAATCTCTTCAAAGCCAAATTCTTCAATTACGTCTAATCCAACTATTCCAAGATGAGCCCCTCCATATGCCACAAAATTTACTACATCAAAGCTTCTAACTTTAATAAAATTAATTAATTTTTTATTGCTTGAGAATAAAATTCTTCTTGAATTTAAATCAAAAAATTCTTTTTCTGGAACAATATCAACTTTGTTGAGTATAGGGGTTAATTCCTTAAGTATTCTACCTTTTGGAATGGCAATAATAATTTTTTTTTCAGTATTTCTATTAGTCATTTTTAGAATATGTAGGTATTATTGCTGGATTAATTGGCTTTCCTATGTCTTCTAATAAACAAAAACATTTTTTTACTTTTATTGTAACAATCTCACCATCATTAAGCATTATAAGAATATTATTGTCAATATTACTAATAGATAAAATATTTTTGATTTTGTAATTATTAGATATATTTTTAAAGTCAACTTTTTCTACATAATTTACAACCGTAAATATGCCAAAGGCTAATATTCCAATAATTTGCGTTCCGTATGAGGTATCAGCATTAGTAAATGGAACTATAAGCGTGCCCCATATACCTGCAAATAGATGGGCCGGTATTGCACCAACAACATCATCTATTTTTAACTTATCTAAAAGTTTCATACCAAACATACAAATCACACCACCTATGCCACCTATAATTATTGCTTGACCAATTGAAGGGGTTAATGGTTCTGCTGTAATACTAACTAATCCGGCTATAGCTCCATTTAAGGTAGCTCCAATGTCAGTTTTTCCGTACATTAATCTACTTAAAATCATAGGTGCTAATACACCTCCTGCTGCAGCCATTGAAGTATTTGCAAATATGGTAGCAACTGCGTCTGCATCTGCGTAAGAGCCAAGAGCAAGTTGAGAAGCTCCATTAAAACCAAACCAACCTAACCAAAGTATCCAAACGCCTAAAGTAGCCATCGGAATAGATGATCCTGGCATTACATTAGCAGTGCCGTCATCATTAAATTTACCTTTTCTTGCTCCTAGTACTAATGCTCCAATCAGAGCAGCCCATCCACCGACAGAGTGAACTATAGTAGAGCCAGCAAAGTCAGAAAAACCCATTTCACTGAGCCATCCGCCTCCCCACTGCCATGAACCTGATATAGGATAAAGAATAGCTGTGAGTACTAAAATAAATGCAAAGAAAGGATATATCAATATTCTTTCTGCTAATGCTCCCGAAACTATGGAAGCAGTGGTAGCAACAAACACCATTTGGAAGAACCAATCTGATGCAGGTGAATAACCTTGACCCACTAAATCATCAGCACTACCTACACCGCTAGACCAAATACTAATTGAACCTATGTAACCTCCATCTACACCAGCATACATTAGATTGTAACCAATTAAATAATATGCAAGTCCAGCAATAGAGAATAATCCTAGGTTTTTTATACAAATTACTACAGTATTTTTTCCTCTAACAAGTCCTGCTTCAAGCATGGTAAAACCAGCGGCCATCCACATTACTAGGAAACCACCAATACAAAATAATAATGTATTAAAGACAAAAGAAATTTCTGCAGGATCTGCCACGGCAACTTCAGCTGCTTCATGGCCATCTGCAAAGGCTAAGTTAGTCGAGAGAATATAGCCTAAAATTAGAAATAAGTATTTAAACAATTTATACTCCTTTATAGTTAAAATTAATAAAATATCAAAAGTACTACTAATTACAATACAATTATTATATTATTTTTGTATAAAAAATAGGCAAATGCCTATAAATTAGCTTGTAATTTTTACATCTTGAATTTCTTTGCCATCCTTTGTAATTACTCTAAGTTTTACATTTCCTGTTTCTTTATTAGTTACTTTAAGAAGTTTTCGGTCTGGATCATTTGCTTTAAGCTTTAGTAATGCATCTTGAATATCGGTTCTGGTGGCTAATTCTAATAATCTATCTTGTAAAAACTCAATTCTATTTTCTAACTTTTCTAATTGTTTAGCTCTATTGCCTTCTATAGCAAATAGCGCAATAATACATATTGCTACAATAACTAAGAATATTACTTCTGCCATTATTCGGTAAGCCTTAGAGTAGAGAAAAATCTGTCATATTTATATATTTTACCATCATCTGAGCTGAGTTTGGTGTAACGAATATTATCTATATTCTTATATAAAACAAATGTTAGGGAAGATATTATTAATAAATTAACAAAAAAATTTCTTTTATTTATTAAATTATCTGAAAAAAATTTGAATTTTTCTAGTTTTTTCATTTTTCTCTCCTAAATCAGAGAAAAATGATGTCCTGATTTAGTAAGTTATTTTTTTTTTTAATTTACCTGTAAACCTATCGTATACAAATTCGGTGCCATAAGGGTCGGTTACTATAGTATATCTAACTTTATGAAAGTTATTTGTTAGTACAAATATTAATGAAATTACTATGCTACTAGTTGCTAGTGCTTGCCTATACTTAAAAAGCAATATTCTATTATTATAAATATTATTTAGTACTTTTCCAAAAATAGTTAGTTGATTAGCTTTTTCAAATGCTATTTTTTCCTGCTCTATATCTTTTAATTCTCTATATTTTTGTAAAATTAGGTCTTTAGAAATTGGCTTAGTTTTTTTTCTCCAAAATATATGATCTATATCATCATACTCAAATTCTGCATCAGGGTTTATTGCTAAAATAGCGTCAGATAATGTAATCATAATTTAAACTTTATACTAATTGTTATAATAACGGATTACTAAAAAAAATGTTAAATAGTTTTTTATTTAGGCCACTTTTTCACTAAGTCTAAAAATAATGGATCTATTGACGCTTTATTCTTAATAGCATCCCTTGCAATATCCCCTGGTGAGTCATTATACCCAAAATAGGTGAAATTTTTCATTTGCATGGGATAAAGTATTCCATTTAAGTGATCATATTCGTGTTGTATTAATGCAGCCCATGTAGAGTTTGCCTCATGCTCTACTAATTTATTATCGGGAGTATAGTACTTAACAAAAATCTTATCATATCTAGGTACTTTTGCATGTAATCCTGGAAGTGAAAGACATCTTTCCCAAAACATTTTTTTTGTTTTAGTGATAGGGGTTATTTCAGGATTAATCATATACGTCCAGGGTTTAGTACTAAATGTGCTACTTAGAGGTATGCGGTTCTTGTTAACTCTATAAACTATTACTCTTTTGCTAACCATTACTTGAGGTGCTGCAAGACCGCTTGCTCCAATATATTTTAATGTATCTTTCATATTTAAAATTAATTCAGATACTTCTTCAAAGTTTTTTACCTTTGATGCTTTTTTCCTCAATATTGGATGCCCCATTTTCAATATTTGTAAAACTGCCATATCAGTTAAATTTTTCTTAAAAATTTAATAATTAAATTAAAAGTTTCATTAGGTTGTTCTTGCTGAACCCAATGACCTGCTCGTTTGACTATAAATCTACCATAATAATTTTTTAAAAAAACATTTTCCATTTTTTCAAGATCTCCTGGTTTTTGATACATGCCCCAATCTGCACTTCCAGAAATAAATATGGATGGAATATAAATAGACTTAGTTAGGTTAAGTTTTATTATTCTTAATTTTTCCTTTTGACTTAACATCACTCTATACCAAGATAAAGGGTTTTTTATGCCTGAATCAAGATAATTTTTAACATAATAGCCTAAATCAACCTCATTTAGCCAGTTACACTTTGAAACTTGTAATTTAGTAGGAGAATATTTTTTTACTGTTTGAGCCATACCCAAATTAAATTTCATAATATAATATTCTGGCATTTTAGATAGTTCTTTAGCTGTAAAACTTTTTAATTTAAAAGGATTATTTCCTTTATAATCATAACTCTTAAAATAAAAATAACTTCTTAAGAATTTTTTTAAACCCTGTTTACATTCCATCATATTCTTAGCTGCACCATATGAAGAGAAATAATATTGGTAGTGCTTGCGTTTTGGTTCTAGTAAGGCTAGCTTTTGGTTCATTTTCAACATTTTATTAATATTTTTTAGAATGGGAGGACCAGAAAAAGGCATGCTCATTAAGGTTAAGCTCAATATATTTTTTGAATTTAAAAGACACAAATAAGAACTAACATATGCTCCAAAATCATGTCCTATTAAATGATACTTACCTATATTTAATTTTTGCATTAAACAAGACATATCTCTAGCTAAGTTTAAAACACTAAATGAATTGAGTGTTTCTCTACCTCTTGATTGTGTTTGTCCATAACCTCTTTGATCCGGAGCTATACAATAAAAGCCAGCTTTTTCGAAAAGCAACATTATATATCTGTAACTGAATGAAATTTCAGGGAAACCATGTAGCAACAAAATCACATTATTCGATTTGACTTTAACATTATTTTCTAGAATATGTAGATTAAGTCCATTGACACTTTTTATAACCTTAGATCTTATTTTATAATTATTAATCATTTAAAAAGGAATAATATTATTATTGTAATCAAAAAAAAGACCACTGTCTTCTAAAGTTAATTTTTCTAATAGATTAATTATTTTCATTGCTGCTTCAGAAGGCGTTTGAACTTTTTTTTTCCCTATAAAAGGGCTAGAAAGTTTTGTATTGACCGTGCCAGGGTGGACTGAAACCATAATAAGATTTTTATTTAATCTTTTCTGTTCTATAGAGGATGTTTTAATTATCTGATTCAGGGCTGCTTTAGATGCTCTATAACTATACCATCCTCCTAAATAATTATCCGAAATACTTCCAACTTTAGCTGAGATCGAAGCAAATATTGACTTTTCTTCTCTTATCATTAAAGGGCTGAAGTATTTAATCATTAATGCAGTAGGTATTGTATTAATTTCAAAACACTTTTTCATATAATCTAGATTAATATCTTGAAGTTTTTTTTCTGGAGAGTAATGATTATCGTGAAGAAACCCTATAGCATTTATAAAAATTTTAATTTTTATGTTTTGTTCTATAAATTTTTGGGATAGATTTTTAAAATATTTTTCACTTATTATACTATTATTGTGCTCGGTTGCTCTAGAAAAACCATATACTTCAAACTTTTTTTTTTTTAAATGACTATAAATACTACTTCCAATACCTCCAGAAATACCAAATACTAAGGCTACTTTTTTAGCATCAGACATTACTTATCTTTACCCAACACAACTTTTTTAAGTTGTTGAATATTTTGTGTTTTTGCCATGTTGCGCTCACTTTTTTCAATTTCTGAAAAATCTGCAAGAATTAATTGAGAAATTGCTGTTTGTACATACTTACTAGAATCAGCAACTGATTTAGAAGCTAATAAACTTATTTTATCATTTTGTTCATAAGATTTGGTTACCATGTCCCACTCAGTTTCAACTAAAAGTTTTAGTAATTTGCTTAATTTTCTAATTTGTTTATCTCTATTTATTTTAAGAGCTTTTATTTTATTTGTAAAATTACTCATAAATTTCCTTTCATATGTATTAAATAAATAAATAAAATGTCGTTTATTTATTTATGTATTTAAATATTATAAATAACATTAGGCACGAAAGTAATAGAAAAAGTAAAAAAATAGATTATTCCCTTGAACAAGAAAAAAATAATTTAGAAAATGAAGCTAGCCAAATTATCAATGATAACACTGGCTTTCTTTACTACTCAGTCTTTTATGGAGATCTTACTAAAAATTGGATTAAGCTTAAGCATTAAATAATAAAAAAAAAGTTTTCTTCATATTTAGCATTTATGTTATATTTAAATATGGATAAAAGAAGCCCAGAAGATATAAGAAAATCTATTAAATCATTAGTCGAGGAAGCAGAAAGCGTTTCAGTCGATAATGAAGATAATGTTGATGTTAAAAAAAAATCTGAGTCAAAATTAGATAGCGTATCTATAGAATTAGAAAATAAATATAAAAAAAATCTTACTAAAAAGAATATTTCTTCTGAAGAAAATTTAGACTTAGACTTAACAGGATTAATTAGTGATGATGTGGCTTTAGCTGTTAGAGCAGAACTGATGAGGTTTTCAGACGTTTTTGATACTGATGATACTAAAGAAATAATTTATAAATCTGTAACTAATGCAACTAGAGAGATGGTAAGAGAATGGTTGGATCAGAATTTAGCTTCAATTGCTAAGGAAGTTATTAATGAAGCTTTAGACAAGCTATCTAAAAATGCAAGAAATTAGAACTAAGTTTCAGAATTGAGCTTAAAAAATTTTTTTACTTTTTGATGACTATCCTTTCTTCTGTAAGCTACTAAGCAATGTTCTCCACAGTAAGGTTTGCCAGGAATAACTGGTTTACCACAAAAATAAAAATCTTCATCTCCAGGATGTCCTATAGGCCATTTACAACCGCTCATAATAGGTACTAATGAAGATGCACTTATTTCTTTTTTAATATTTTTATCTCCAGAAGAAAGCTTTTTTGAAAGACCAAGTCTATTAGCCTTTCCTATAACAGCATTTCTACTTATATCTCCTAACTTTTCAGCAATATCTCTAGCTGATACTCCCTGCCCCCACAATTTAGACAGCTTTTCTACTTTTTGTTTTGTCCAATAATTTTTCATGTTTTTAAATAGATAAAAAAATAATATATTATAATAATGTCAAAAAAGCAAAATAGATTGTCTACATTTTTATTATATTTAAAACTTTTAAAGAAGTGGGGTTTTAAACAAAAAAATAAATTTATAATAGCAAATATTTTTATGTTAATGGTAGCAATAGCAACTTCTATGTACCCATTAATAATAGACTTTGCATTTGACGTAATATCAGAAAAAAATAAGCAATATATCTTTTTATTACCAGTGTTGATATTAGGAATTACAGCAGTAAAAGGTCTAGCTCATTATTTCCAAACATTATATGTTGGTATTATAGCAAATAGCATTATTAAAGATATTCAATTTCATTTATATAATAAAGTTTTAGAATTTGATTTAACTATTTTCAATAGTCAAAATGCTGGATCATTACAGTCAAGGTTTATCAATGATTTAAATATTTTAAAAGAATCAATAATTAGGACATTAAATAATTTAATAAGAGATGTTCTAATATTGTTAGGCTTAATAATTAGCATGTTTTATTTAGATTGGGTATTAACTATATGTGTTTTATTAGTTTACCCAATTTGTATAAGACCTGTAATAAAAATAGGAAAGAAAACTAGAGATATATCATTAAAACTTCAAAAAAAAATTTCTGAAGCCAGTGCATTTTTAACAGAAAGTTTTTCAGCAATAAGAGTGATAAAAACATATAATTTAGAAGACTTACAAAAAAAAAATGCTATGAAAAAATTTGAAAATATTTATGAAGGGAATGTAAAAATTATTAGGGTAAGAGCAAAAATAGAACCAACACTTGAAATAATAGGAGGACTTGCAATTTCAATAGTATTAGTAGTAGCAGCAATAAGAATTTTAAATAATAATTCCGACCTAGGTTCCTTTACTGGATTTATAAGTGCTTTATTAATAGCAGTACAACCAGCTAGAGCCTTAGGGACACTGAATACAATTCTTCAGGAAGGAGCGGCTTCACTAATAAGATTAGAGGGTTTACTAAAAAAGAAGAGTTTAATAGACACAGCAGAAAGCAAAAAAACTTTAAGTTTAGTAAAAGGTAAAATAAAATTTAGTAATGTAAGTTACTATTATAATAATGCAGAATATACATTAAAGAAAATAAATTGTGTAATTGATCCAGGTGAACAAGTTGTAATTGTTGGTGCAAATGGTTCGGGAAAATCAACATTTATAAATTTAATTCCTAGACTAATGGATCCTGTTAAGGGAAATGTATATATTGATGATCAAAATATAAAGAAATTACAAATTAAAAGCTTAAGAGATAGCATAGCATTAGTTTCTCAAGATGTGATTTTGTTTGATACTTCAATAATGAAAAATATCTCTATTGCTAACCCAGATGCTTCAAAATCTGAGATTATTGAAGCTTCTAAAAAAGCTGACGCACACAATTTTATTGTTAAATTAAAGAAATCTTATAAAACAATAACAGGAGATAGAGGATTAAATTTATCAGGTGGTGAAAGACAAAAAATTTCAATTGCAAGAGCACTGATTAAACAGCCAAAAATATTATTATTAGATGAGGCAACAAGCGCTTTGGATAATAAATCTGAGTCAAAAGTAAATAAAGTGCTTAAAAGTTTTCAAAAAAATATTACCATTATAATAGTAGCTCATAGGTTAAGCACTATTTTGGAGGCAAAAAGAATAATTTATTTTGATAAAGGATGTATTTTAGCTGATGGTGATCATAAAAATTTAATTAATAATAACCCTGATTATAGAAATCATTTTTATAGTGTATTTAAATAATAATTATTCTCTTCTTAAAAAAAGATTTATTAATACATCTAATAACGTACTATTTTTAAAATTACTTTTAATACTTTCTTTATCATAACTATTATTAAGCCATTTTAAAAAATCTGATTTTTTATAAATTCCTTTTTTAATAAGTTCAGAAAAAAAATGATCAAGAATACCAGTTTTAGTGTACTTAATGTGTAAATGCTTAAAATTTAATTCACGACTAGCTTCTTCTAAGCTGTAGTTTTTTTTATAAATAAGGTATAAAGCAGCTGCTAGGCCTGCTCTATCTGCACCTGATTTGCAGTGCATTAAACACGGATATTCAACTTGATCCAATAATTTTTTAAAACCAATTAATTTACTTTTATCTGGAATATCTCTTGAGGAAATAGGGAAGTTATGAATTTTTATATTTTCTAATGTACATATATTTTTTTCTAAATAGTATGAGGAGCAATGACGCTCTCCCCTCAAGTTTATAATACTTTTTATCTTATAATTTTTAATGTCTTTTCTAATTTGATATGGATATGGTTGATTGCTTCTATACATTTGACCAGGCAGTACTCCCCAGGACCTCCAGAATATTCTAAATATTCCGTGGTCTGAAAAAGTTGAATCAATATAGGACATTACTTTATCTAGTTTTCCAGAAACATTTCCTCTATTCCACATAGTTACCTTATAGACTATAATTAAAAAATAGCACTAAAATTTTTAATATTTAGAAAGATAAGATTAAATGATATATTTTTAATGTGAATAGAAAAAAAAAAATATCTGATAGAAATAAAATCTTAGAAGAAGAGATGAAAAAAAACTTATTAAGAAGAAAAAATCAAACTAAAAGTAAAGTAACATTTATAAGAAAGGAAAAAAAAAATGGCGTTGATGTCTGACCAGTGGATTGAAAAACAGGTGCAGGAAAATAACATAATTAGTCCTTTTGAAAAGACGCAAATTAGAGAAGGTAAGATATCATATGGTTTATCAAGTTATGGATATGATGCAAGAGTGTCTGATGAGTTTAAGGTTTTTACAAATGTAAATAATACAATAGTAGATCCTAAAAATTTTAGTTTAGAAGGTTTTGTTGAAAAAAAGTCTGATACTTGCATTATACCACCTAATAGTTTTGTGTTAGCACGTACTGTAGAATACTTTAAAATACCTAGAAATATTTTGGTGATATGTCTGGGTAAATCAACTTACGCTCGTTGTGGAATTATTGTTAATGTTACTCCACTAGAACCAGAATGGGAAGGACATGTTACTTTAGAGTTTTCTAATACTAGTCCTTTGCCTGCAAAGATATATGCTAATGAAG
Source organism: Rhodospirillaceae bacterium (assembly GCA_902547175.1). The sequence goes on from CACCMS010000014.1 coordinate 11,845, forward strand.
GAGCATGCCAATTTTTATTCTTAAAAGGTCAAGAACTACCTAGGTTTTCATATGCAGATAAAAAAGGAAAGTACATGAAACAGCAAGGTGTTACTTTACCTAAAATTTAATCATGGAATATATTGAAATTGATGGAGGTAGAGAACTATCAGGAGAGATAGTACTATCGGGATCTAAAAATTCTGCCTTACCAATATTAGCTAGTAGTCTTTTATCAGATAAATCTGTAAATTTATCAAATGTACCAGACTTATTAGATATAAAATCAATGATAAACCTTATTGAAGGTTTGGGAGTTAAAATTAAAAAACAAAATAATAACTATGTTTTAACAACAAAAAATATATTATCTCATGAGGCTAATTATAATTTAGTTAGAAAAATGAGAGCTTCTTTCTTAACATTAGGCCCATTATTAGCAAGAGAAGGTTTCGCAAAAATATCTCTTCCTGGTGGTTGTGCTATTGGTTCTAGACCAGTTGACTTACATTTATATGCTATGAAAAAACTTGGTGCCAGTATAGACTTTTCTGATGGCTATGTGATTGCAAAAAGTAATGGAAAAAGCCTAATAGGAAATAAAATAGATTTTCCTAAAATTTCTGTTGGGGCTACTGAAAATGCTATAATGGCTGCTGTATTAGCAAAGGGTGAAACACTAATTAACAATGCAGCTTTAGAACCAGAAATAGTTGATTTATGTAATTGTTTAACATCTATGGGGGCTAAAATTGAGGGTGCTGGTACAAGTCAAATTAGAATAGAGGGCATAGATATATTTTTTGACACTTCACATCAAATAATAACAGATCGTATAGAAGCATGCACTTTTATTATAGCAGCGGCAATTACTCATAGTAGCTTATTAATAAAAAGAATTAATTTTGATCATATAGCCAAATTTTTAGAAATTATGCAGGAGATGGGCTTAGATTTTAAATTAATTAACAAATCAATTTTTATTGAAAAAAGCAAAAAATTATCGTCAATTTCTATAAGAACTCATGAATATCCTGGTTTTCCTACAGATTTACAAGCGCAGCTAATGACTCTTGCTTGTATTTCAAAAGGAAAGTCTTATATCGAAGAAAGTATATTTGAAAACAGATTCATGCATGTACCAGAGTTAAATAGATTAGGTGCAGATATACAAATTAAGGGCAATAATGCGATTATAAATGGTAATTGTAGCTTTATAGGGGCAGAGGTTATGGCAACTGATTTGAGAGCATCAGTGTCATTAATTTTAGCTGCTTTAATTGCAAAAGGTAAAACAAAAATTAATAGAATTTATCACTTAGATAGAGGGTATGAAAATATTGACTATAAACTTTCAACTTGTGGAGCAGCAATTAATAGGGGAAGTGATGGCAACTAGGCAAAACTGGACCCCCATTAAATTAAAGGCAGTTGATGACCAAGATCTGCAAATTTTTAGTCAGTTTTTGTATGAGTCAATAGTGCTGCCCTCTGAAATAACTTTCGAAAAAAAAAATCAAAGATTCGCAATGGCAATTGAGAGATTCACATGGGAACATGCTAAAAATGAAGGGCATTTACTAATGCAAGTCTTGTCAATTTTGGTTGTAAATTATGTAGAAAAAGTTGACTTTAAAAATATATCTAATAATTACAAAATCAAAAATATTTTATCTATTAGTAATATTGACAATAATATTCTTATAATGCTTAATGATGGTGAGATTGTTACAATAAAAGTAAAAAAATGTTTTTGTTTATTAGAAGACATAGGAAAGCCAATTAATCCAGCAATAATACCTACATATTCTAAAAATGACTAATAGAAATACTGAAAAAAAAATTATTATTGCCATTCCAAAAGGTAGAATACTTAAGGAATTAACCCCTATACTCAACAAAGTTGATATTGTTCCAGAAAAAGAATTTTTTGATTTAAATTCAAGAAGAATTTTATTCTCAAGCAATAAAAAATTAATTAATTTTATTAAAGTTAGAAGCTTTGATGTAGTAAATTTTGTGGCATATGGAGGGGCTCATCTTGGAATAGTTGGATTAGACGTAATTGAAGAATTTGGCTTTGAAGAGATTTATTCACCTGTAAATTTAGGTATCGGAAGGTGTAGGCTTTCAGTAGCTGAGCCTTTCAAAATGGCTTTGAAGGATGACCCAAGGGCTTGGACACATTTAAAAATTGCAACAAAATATCCTAAAATTACAAAAAAGCATTTTGCACTAAGGGGAGTTCAAGCCGAATGTCTAAAGTTAAATGGAGCATTAGAAATTGCACCTAAACTAAATTTAAGTTCTAGAATTGTAGACTTAGTTTCAACTGGAAAAACATTAAAAGAAAACGGATTAATAGAGGTAGAAAAAATCATGGATATCACCTCATATCTAATTGTTAACAAAGATATGGCCAAGACCTATCCAAATAAAATTAGAACAATAATTTCAAACTTTAGAAAGGTGGTCAATGCTTAAAATAATTACATGTGACAAATCAAATTATGAAAAGAAACTTTATTCTTATGTAAATAATACGAGTATTAATAACAAAAAAAAAGCTGAAATAGTAAGTAATATTATAAAAAAAATAAAGAAAAATAAAAATAAAGCGTTGCTAAACTATTCGAATGAACTCGAAAATAATAATTTTAAAAACTTTGAGAGTTTAAAAGTAACATCTAAAGAAATTTCTAATGCTTTAAGTCAATGTTCTCAAGCTTTCCATGATTCTGTTAAATTAGCGGTGCAAAGAATTATGAGTTATCAAAAAAAACTCATACCAAGAAATTTATATTACAAAGATAAATTAGGTATTAAATTAGGGAGTATTTGGTCTCCTTTAGCATCTTGTGGTTTATATGTACCAGGGGGAAAAGCATTGTACCCTTCCTCTGTACTAATGAATGGTATACCAGCAAAGGTAGCAGGAGTTAAAAGAATAGTAATTACTTCACCAGCTCAAAATAATCAATTGAGTCCTGAAATATTGGTGGCTGCAAATGCAATTGGTATTAATGAAATTTATAAGATTGGAGGTGCTCAAGCTGTTGCAGCACTTGCTTTTGGTACTGAAAGCATTAAAAGAGTTGATAAAATTGTAGGCCCTGGTAACTCATTTGTAACTGAAGCAAAAAAGCAGCTTTATGGTTATGTAGGTATAGATTCCATAGCAGGCCCATCTGAAATATTAGTGATTGCTGATAGGCATAATAACCCTAAATGGGTTGCAATGGATTTATTATCTCAAGCAGAGCATGATGAAGAAGCAAGAGCTATATTAATTTCTAATAGTAAAGACTTTATAAAAAAAGTTAATAAGCACTTGTTGATTTTTTTAAAATCTATAAAAAGAAAAAAAGTAGCATCGAAGAGCATTAAAAAAAATGGTTTAGCTATATTTATTGAAGATTTAAATATTGCTCATTGTGTGACTAATTATATTGCTCCTGAACATTTAGAAATAATGACAAAAAATAAAAAATCATTAGCAAAAAAAATTATAAATGCAGGTGCTATATTTATGGGTCAATATACACCTGAGGCATTTGGTGATTATATAGCTGGACCTAGCCATGTATTGCCAACATCTGGTAATGCGAGGTTTGACTCAGGATTATCAGTTTTAGATTTTTTAAAAAGGACCTCTTATATAGAAGCAAATAAAAGAGGACTCAAAAATACTCTTCATTCAATAGAAACATTAGGAAATAGTGAAGGGTTAGATGCACATGTTAAGTCAGCTAAAATCAGATTTTCTAAGGATTAAGAATTGACTGAAGCAAAATATTTTATAGTAGAAGCCGAAGTTGATAAAATAAATTTAATAACTTGGAACCAAGAAATTGAACAAGAGCGAAAATCAGCTGTATTTGATTTGCTAAATAATGGAAAATTTAAACTTTATAATAAAAATGAAACAGGGCCTTATAAAATAAATATAAAATTATTAGAATGGAAACTTTTATTAAGAGTAATTGACATTTTTGATGGCTCAATTTCGGATTTAAAAATATCAATCAGTAATGTGAGAAGAATTTTAAGAGACTATCAAATAGTTTGTGATAACTATGTTGAAGCAATTAAGACAGCACCTTTAAAAAAAATAGAAGCAATAGACATAGGAAGAAGAACAATACATGATGAGGGTGCAGCAAAGTTGCAAGAGTCTTTTAAAGAAAAAGTTGAATTAGATATGGATGCTGCAAGAAGATTATTTACTTTAGTAAGCATAATATCAATAAAAATATAAATGCTTGACCAAATTAAGATTAACTAGCATTTTATTAGTAAAGAAAGCCAGTGTTATCATTGATAATTTGGCTAGCTTCATTTTCTAAATTATTTTTTTCTTGTTCAAGGGAATAATCTATTTTTTTACTTTTTCTATTACTTTCGTGCCTAATGTTATTTATAATATTTAAATACATAAATAAATAAACGACATTTTATTTATTTATTTAATACATATGAAAGGAAATTTATGAGTAATTTTACAAATAAAATAAAAGCTCTTAAAATAAATAGAGATAAACAAATTAGAAAATTAAGCAAATTACTAAAACTTTTAGTTGAAACTGAGTGGGACATGGTAACCAAATCTTATGAACAAAATGATAAAATAAGTTTATTAGCTTCTAAATCAGTTGCTGATTCTAGTAAGTATGTACAAACAGCAATTTCTCAATTAATTCTTGCAGATTTTTCAGAAATTGAAAAAAGTGAGCGCAACATGGCAAAAACACAAAATATTCAACAACTTAAAAAAGTTGTGTTGGGTAAAGATAAGTAATGTCTGATGCTAAAAAAGTAGCCTTAGTATTTGGTATTTCTGGAGGTATTGGAAGTAGTATTTATAGTCATTTAAAAAAAAAAAAGTTTGAAGTATATGGTTTTTCTAGAGCAACCGAGCACAATAATAGTATAATAAGTGAAAAATATTTTAAAAATCTATCCCAAAAATTTATAGAACAAAACATAAAAATTAAAATTTTTATAAATGCTATAGGGTTTCTTCACGATAATCATTACTCTCCAGAAAAAAAACTTCAAGATATTAATCTAGATTATATGAAAAAGTGTTTTGAAATTAATACAATACCTACTGCATTAATGATTAAATACTTCAGCCCTTTAATGATAAGAGAAGAAAAGTCAATATTTGCTTCGATCTCAGCTAAAGTTGGAAGTATTTCGGATAATTATTTAGGAGGATGGTATAGTTATAGAGCATCTAAAGCAGCCCTGAATCAGATAATTAAAACATCCTCTATAGAACAGAAAAGATTAAATAAAAATCTTATTATGGTTTCAGTCCACCCTGGCACGGTCAATACAAAACTTTCTAGCCCTTTTATAGGGAAAAAAAAAGTTCAAACGCCTTCTGAAGCAGCAATGAAAATAATTAATCTATTAGAAAAATTAACTTTAGAAGACAGTGGTCTTTTTTTTGATTACAATAATAATATTATTCCTTTTTAAATGATTAATAATTATAAAATAAGATCTAAGGTTATAAAAAGTGTCAATGGACTTAATCTACATATTCTAGAAAATAATGTTAAAGTCAAATCGAATAATGTGATTTTGTTGCTACATGGTTTCCCTGAAATTTCATTCAGTTACAGATATATAATGTTGCTTTTCGAAAAAGCTGGCTTTTATTGTATAGCTCCGGATCAAAGAGGTTATGGACAAACACAATCAAGAGGTAGAGAAACACTCAATTCATTTAGTGTTTTAAACTTAGCTAGAGATATGTCTTGTTTAATGCAAAAATTAAATATAGGTAAGTATCATTTAATAGGACATGATTTTGGAGCATATGTTAGTTCTTATTTGTGTCTTTTAAATTCAAAAAATATATTGAGCTTAACCTTAATGAGCATGCCTTTTTCTGGTCCTCCCATTCTAAAAAATATTAATAAAATGTTGAAAATGAACCAAAAGCTAGCCTTACTAGAACCAAAACGCAAGCACTACCAATATTATTTCTCTTCATATGGTGCAGCTAAGAATATGATGGAATGTAAACAGGGTTTAAAAAAATTCTTAAGAAGTTATTTTTATTTTAAGAGTTATGATTATAAAGGAAATAATCCTTTTAAATTAAAAAGTTTTACAGCTAAAGAACTATCTAAAATGCCAGAATATTATATTATGAAATTTAATTTGGGTATGGCTCAAACAGTAAAAAAATATTCTCCTACTAAATTACAAGTTTCAAAGTGTAACTGGCTAAATGAGGTTGATTTAGGCTATTATGTTAAAAATTATCTTGATTCAGGCATAAAAAACCCTTTATCTTGGTATAGAGTGATGTTAAGTCAAAAGGAAAAATTAAGAATAATAAAACTTAACCTAACTAAGTCTATTTATATTCCATCCATATTTATTTCTGGAAGTGCAGATTGGGGCATGTATCAAAAACCAGGAGATCTTGAAAAAATGGAAAATGTTTTTTTAAAAAATTATTATGGTAGATTTATAGTCAAACGAGCAGGTCATTGGGTTCAGCAAGAACAACCTAATGAAACTTTTAATTTAATTATTAAATTTTTAAGAAAAATTTAACTGATATGGCAGTTTTACAAATATTGAAAATGGGGCATCCAATATTGAGGAAAAAAGCATCAAAGGTAAAAAACTTTGAAGAAGTATCTGAATTAATTTTAAATATGAAAGATACATTAAAATATATTGGAGCAAGCGGTCTTGCAGCACCTCAAGTAATGGTTAGCAAAAGAGTAATAGTTTATAGAGTTAACAAGAACCGCATACCTCTAAGTAGCACATTTAGTACTAAACCCTGGACGTATATGATTAATCCTGAAATAACCCCTATCACTAAAACAAAAAAAATGTTTTGGGAAAGATGTCTTTCACTTCCAGGATTACATGCAAAAGTACCTAGATATGATAAGATTTTTGTTAAGTACTATACTCCCGATAATAAATTAGTAGAGCATGAGGCAAACTCTACATGGGCTGCATTAATACAACACGAATATGATCACTTAAATGGAATACTTTATCCCATGCAAATGAAAAATTTCACCTATTTTGGGTATAATGACTCACCAGGGGATATTGCAAGGGATGCTATTAAGAATAAAGCGTCAATAGATCCATTATTTTTAGACTTAGTGAAAAAGTGGCCTAAATAAAAAACTATTTAACATTTTTTTTAGTAATCCGTTATTATAACAATTAGTATAAAGTTTAAATTATGATTACATTATCTGACGCTATTTTAGCAATAAACCCTGATGCAGAATTTGAGTATGATGATATAGATCATATATTTTGGAGAAAAAAAACTAAGCCAATTTCTAAAGACCTAATTTTACAAAAATATAGAGAATTAAAAGATATAGAGCAGGAAAAAATAGCATTTGAAAAAGCTAATCAACTAACTATTTTTGGAAAAGTACTAAATAATATTTATAATAATAGAATATTGCTTTTTAAGTATAGGCAAGCACTAGCAACTAGTAGCATAGTAATTTCATTAATATTTGTACTAACAAATAACTTTCATAAAGTTAGATATACTATAGTAACCGACCCTTATGGCACCGAATTTGTATACGATAGGTTTACAGGTAAATTAAAAAAAAAAATAACTTACTAAATCAGGACATCATTTTTCTCTGATTTAGGAGAGAAAAATGAAAAAACTAGAAAAATTCAAATTTTTTTCAGATAATTTAATAAATAAAAGAAATTTTTTTGTTAATTTATTAATAATATCTTCCCTAACATTTGTTTTATATAAGAATATAGATAATATTCGTTACACCAAACTCAGCTCAGATGATGGTAAAATATATAAATATGACAGATTTTTCTCTACTCTAAGGCTTACCGAATAATGGCAGAAGTAATATTCTTAGTTATTGTAGCAATATGTATTATTGCGCTATTTGCTATAGAAGGCAATAGAGCTAAACAATTAGAAAAGTTAGAAAATAGAATTGAGTTTTTACAAGATAGATTATTAGAATTAGCCACCAGAACCGATATTCAAGATGCATTACTAAAGCTTAAAGCAAATGATCCAGACCGAAAACTTCTTAAAGTAACTAATAAAGAAACAGGAAATGTAAAACTTAGAGTAATTACAAAGGATGGCAAAGAAATTCAAGATGTAAAAATTACAAGCTAATTTATAGGCATTTGCCTATTTTTTATACAAAAATAATATAATAATTGTATTGTAATTAGTAGTACTTTTGATATTTTATTAATTTTAACTATAAAGGAGTATAAATTGTTTAAATACTTATTTCTAATTTTAGGCTATATTCTCTCGACTAACTTAGCCTTTGCAGATGGCCATGAAGCAGCTGAAGTTGCCGTGGCAGATCCTGCAGAAATTTCTTTTGTCTTTAATACATTATTATTTTGTATTGGTGGTTTCCTAGTAATGTGGATGGCCGCTGGTTTTACCATGCTTGAAGCAGGACTTGTTAGAGGAAAAAATACTGTAGTAATTTGTATAAAAAACCTAGGATTATTCTCTATTGCTGGACTTGCATATTATTTAATTGGTTACAATCTAATGTATGCTGGTGTAGATGGAGGTTACATAGGTTCAATTAGTATTTGGTCTAGCGGTGTAGGTAGTGCTGATGATTTAGTGGGTCAAGGTTATTCACCTGCATCAGATTGGTTCTTCCAAATGGTGTTTGTTGCTACCACTGCTTCCATAGTTTCGGGAGCATTAGCAGAAAGAATATTGATATATCCTTTCTTTGCATTTATTTTAGTACTCACAGCTATTCTTTATCCTATATCAGGTTCATGGCAGTGGGGAGGCGGATGGCTCAGTGAAATGGGTTTTTCTGACTTTGCTGGCTCTACTATAGTTCACTCTGTCGGTGGATGGGCTGCTCTGATTGGAGCATTAGTACTAGGAGCAAGAAAAGGTAAATTTAATGATGACGGCACTGCTAATGTAATGCCAGGATCATCTATTCCGATGGCTACTTTAGGCGTTTGGATACTTTGGTTAGGTTGGTTTGGTTTTAATGGAGCTTCTCAACTTGCTCTTGGCTCTTACGCAGATGCAGACGCAGTTGCTACCATATTTGCAAATACTTCAATGGCTGCAGCAGGAGGTGTATTAGCACCTATGATTTTAAGTAGATTAATGTACGGAAAAACTGACATTGGAGCTACCTTAAATGGAGCTATAGCCGGATTAGTTAGTATTACAGCAGAACCATTAACCCCTTCAATTGGTCAAGCAATAATTATAGGTGGCATAGGTGGTGTGATTTGTATGTTTGGTATGAAACTTTTAGATAAGTTAAAAATAGATGATGTTGTTGGTGCAATACCGGCCCATCTATTTGCAGGTATATGGGGCACGCTTATAGTTCCATTTACTAATGCTGATACCTC
>CACCMS010000015.1 GCA_902547175.1 Rhodospirillaceae bacterium
AACCAATTGATGGCTACATTATAACATCTATGGTTAATACGGTTAAAAATTTAAAAGCAAAAAAAGCAGTTAATAGAAAAAGGAAAAAAGAAATAACTGCTCATTACATAACTGAAAGTTCAAGTTATACAAAAAAAAATGAGGGTGGATTGTCTGGTGAAAAAAAAATAAATAGCTCTGAGTCTCCAGAGTCTTCGTTAGAAAAAAAAGAAAATCAAAATAAAATGAGTAAAATATTAAATAGTCTTAAAGAATATATTACAACTAATATGAACCCTAAAAGAGCTAAAATTTTTTTGCTTTATATTCAATACAAAGCTAATGAAAGCTTTGGGCCTGAAGATATACCACAATCACTTCAAGAAATAGCTGATATTGTAGATGCACCGCTAGGTACAGTAAAGTCTAACATTGAAAGAGCAGCTGAACAAATTGGCGAAAGATTTCAATTTGAAACATTATTAAAAGAGGAAGAAATTTAATGGTTTTTTCTGAAGGTGAAATATTTGATTATGTAGAAAAAAATCTTCCAAAAGAAAAGTTAGAAGAAATGAAAAAAATAATAGATGCAAATATTGAACTTAAGGAAAAAGTATCAAAAATTGAAAATGGTATTGCGATAAGTATGAAATTAGTACAGCATGAGGCAGATAATACAAATCTAAACTTTGATGCTGTAAGGAAAAAGGCAGAACAAAAGCTTAAGGAGCTAAATAAAAATCAAGCTAATAGAAATAATTTTAAAAAAAAAAACAATATAATTTCCATTCTTAAACAAAAAAAATACTTTAATTTTAAATTACCTCAGATATCAGCGGTAGCTGCTTCTTTAGCTATGGCTTACTTTGCTGTAAATTCTTTCATAAGAACACCGATGCAATATGTATGGGTAGCAGAATATGCTGCTGTAAGATCATCAACAGAGGAGGAAAAAAAACCTTATAAATGGAATGTTAAGGAATTAGGTTTAAATCTAAGATTATATACAATCAAAAATCCAGACATATCATTAGAAAATAATGACAAAGTTTTACTTGATAATTACTTATTTTTAAAAATTAACTCTGAATTAGGTGATGCTAAGGTGCAAATAAACAATAAAGCTGTATCAGTAATTAAAAAAGGGAGAAATGATCATGACCCTATAATTGCTCCTACTAATTCTATAGGAGTTCAGAATATTTTTATTGAGGTTTTAGGTGAAAAACTTATTTTTACATACGAAGTAGTGGCAAAATAATATCAATAACTTTTATAAATATAATTAAAACAATCTATAATATTATTTAATAGATATATTACACATAAACTTAAAAGAAACTGCTCTAAAAAGACCCAACATAATAAATATATTATAATTTTATTTATCATAAATATATTAATATTAAGCAATAAGTGAGTACTTTATATTTCTTCTATATACAGGCCTATTAGTTCTTACTACAGTTAACAGACTTTCTGATTCTGAGATTATCAGATAAATATTCTTACTTTTTTCTAATACATCTTTTTTATATGTATTAAGTTGATGTAGTTTGCTTACTTTTATTTTAGATATGTATATAGCTCTAGCATTTCCCATTTTTTTTACTATTTTGTCTGCTTCTTTATAAATCATTTCTATAATTTCTTTTTTAATTCCTCTTTGTCTTGCTCTCTTTAAAGAGTGAGTGGTGTAAGTTATATTTTTCATATTTTTCTCCTTTTATTACACCTTTAAAGACAACTAAAAAGCAGAAAAGTTCCAAAAAATAACAAAAATTGATATTTTTAAAGAAGTATTTAAAATATGAATATGCAAATAATATTAAATTTTATTATTTTTATTTTGTTTATTATTAATTCTAGGGCCGAAGAAATAAATAAATGTAATTTATTTGCTTCTTCAGAAAATGTTCAACAGTTAGAAGATATTGAAACAGATAAGGCGATTAAATATTGCCGCGAATACGTAGATAAATTTCCAAAAAATAAAAATTATACTTTTCAATTAGCTAGAGCCTATTATGCAAAAGAAGATTTTAATAATAGTTTTAGCTTTTCAAAAAAGGCTGTACAACTTGGCTCTGCAGAAGCAATTAATTTATTAGCATTACATTACCATTATGCGGAAGGTACTGATGAAAACTTTACTAAAGCTATAGAGTTATATCAAAAAGCTATTGAAATGGGTAATACTGATGCCTTAGTTAATCTTGGAATAATGTATGAAGAAGGCAATGATTTTATTAAAAAAGATTTAGATAAAGCTCTTTCTTTATATAATCAAGCTTCTAATCTTGGAAATATGACAGGCACTTTTTTTTTAGCAGAAATATATGCATATGGTTTTGAAAATATTAAAAAGGATGAAAAAAAAGCTTTTAAACTGATGGAGTTAGCAGAGAAACAAGGGTTTTCCCTTGATGTTATAAACTATTTAGGTACAGCATATATACATGGAATAGGAGTGCCTAGGGACATTAATAAGGCAATTTATTACTTAGAAATAGCAGAAAATAATAATGACCCGCAAGCACCTCTTAATTTAGGGTATATTTATCAGTTAGGAGACGGAGGAATTAATATAGATTTAGATAAAGCATTTAAATACTATAGAAATGCACACAATAGAAAAAACTTTGCTGGTACTCTCATGCTTGCACAGCTATATGAACAAGGTCTAGTAGATGATAGAATAGACCTAGACGTTGCTTTCGACTTATATTTAAAAGCAGCAGTTGAAGGTGGAGACTTAACAGCTATGGGTATCGTAGGAGATTATTATAAGGAGGGCAAAGGTAAAGTAGAGAAAAATTTAGACGAAGCAAAAAAATGGTATTTAAAAATTGTAAACTTCAAAGAAGATGACTTTAATACTATTATTAACAATAATGAGGTGACTGGAAAGGATGCTATTCTAACTGCTCAGGCTAGGTTAGAAGAAGTGGAGAAAAGTCTTGAAAATATTTATGCAAATGTAGAATTCGGAAATTATTATGCCTTATTAATAGGAAACAAAAATTATAAAAGCCTTCCTGCCCTGCAAAACAGTCTAAATGATGTTAGAGCTTTAAAAAATGTTTTAGAAAGTCAATATAATTACACCGTTGAAATTTTAGAAGATGCTACAGAAGAGGAAATTTGGAAATCATTTTATAATTATAGAAAACTTACAGAAAAAGATAATCTTTTAATTTATTATGCTGGACACGGTGAGTTGGATAAGCAAACAGATAATGGTTACTGGTTGCCAATAGACGCAGACCCTAAAATACCAAATAGATGGATATCGGATGTAGATATCAAGAGTAATCTTCGTGCAATAAAAGCACAGCACATAATGGTCATTGCAGACTCATGTTTTTCAGGAAAATTATTAAGAAATATAAGCAAGATAGATTTAGTTGACCTCAAGAAAAAAGCACTATTGAAAAAACTATTAGATAAAAAAATAAGAGTAGCACTTACCTCTGGAGGAGAAGAACCTGTTTTAGATAGCGGAGGAGGTAAACACTCAATTTTTGCAAAGCATTTTATAGATATATTAAAGAAAAACTCAGATATCCTTTCAGGAAATAAAGTTTACAATGCTTTAAAGGAAGAACTAATATTAAATGCTCAACAAACACCACGTTATAATTTTATTCAAAACTCTGGATCACAGGTAGACGCTGACTATGTGTTTGTACCAAAAAAATTCTTACAATAATTTTCATATTTTTTTTTAAAATTTTGGAACTTTTTATAAGTTTAGTTGTCTTTAAAAGTAGATAATAAAGAGGATTAAACTATGAAAAAAAATAATTTTATAAATAATATTAATTACAATAATCAGATACTTTATAATTTTCTTAAGGATATCGTAAAATTCTTTGGATTTTTAGCTTTTATATTAGGGATATATTTTTTCCTATTAATTAAACAAGTAAATTCAAAAAATTTATATTTAAGTAATTATTCTGAAGTTCAAATAGATGTTGCAATAGAGTTGCAAAAAAAAGGTAATTATGTAGCTGCGGAAGAAGTATTATTGAATGCTTATTCTAATGGTAATAAAGAGGCAGCATATAATTTAGGTTGGTTATACAAAGCAGATAACAAATTTTATGACTTAGAAAAAGTTTATGGATGGTGGGAATTAGCTGCGTTATCAGGAGATAAGCGTGCCATATATAATATAGCAATTGCTTATTCAGAAGGTGAATTTTATGAAAAAGATGTTAATAAGGCAATAGAACTATTTATCTATGTTGCTGAATATTATAATGATGCTTTTATAATTATAGGTGACATATATAGAATGGATAAAGCTGATTATAAACAAGCAGCTTATTTTTATTCGAAAGCATTAAATGCTAAAGAACAAGACATTAAAAAAGATGCTCACTCTGCCCTAGCTAGCCTGTATTTTAGTGATGAGTACTTAGATTTTTTAAAAGGTTTTGAGCATGCTGAATTAGCAGCCAACTATGGAGACAAGCACTCTTTATTTGCTATAGGTACTGCTTACGTTAAAGGTATTGAAAGTAATAATAGAGAAAAAAATATTATAGAAAAAGATATAATTAAGGGCATGCTATATTTAGAAAAAGCAGCTGAGAAGGGACATGAAGAAGCAATGCTACATTTTTCATATATAGGTCTTGAATTTGCGGAGACAAAAGAAGAAGAAATGAAAATTGCTAAATATATATTAGCTCTAGCTGAGAAGAATAATTTGGAAGGAATTAAGTTAGCTGCTGGAATTTATGGAAAAGGTTTTGGTGTTAATGTAGATGAGTTAAAAGCATTTTCCTTTATAACTCAAGCTGCTAAATTAGGGGATAATTATTCTCAGTTTTATTTAGGTCAAATTTATAAGATTGGTAATTATTTTATAAAGCCTAATGCAGACAGGTCAAAATATTGGATAGAACAAGCTGCGAAAAATGGTAGTGTACAAGCTCAAGAAGAGCTAGCTAAAATCAAACTTAATAGTAAAACAAATGATAATGAGTTTTTTATTAATTAGATATCTTTAAGAGTAGTGTTGTTGATTCATTATTCTATCAACAACACTTTTCTAAAATAAATATTTAAAATGGAGCTTAAATTGAAATATTTAATAATTATAATATTGCTTTCAACATATTCAATGGTAAGTAGCAAAGATGAAATTATAAACATAAAAAGTGTAAAAGAAATGTTTAAAGACAGAAACCCCAGTTTAGAATTTGAATATAATTATTTTTTTAATTTTTCTGTTGGAGATGAGTCGCCAATGAACACGCTAATAGAATTATCAAAAAAATTAGAAAATGATGACGATTATATTGTGATAAAAAAAGGCTCATTTAGGCTGATAAAAGATAAAATAAATGATTATGTATATTTTGGTAATCACCATATAGTAATTGAAGCAGAAAATCAGTTGATATGGCAAAGTGTACATTTATTAATCGATAAGCCTATTAAAGGAAAAGGAAATGTTTTGGTTTCTGATGACTTTGGTTGTCGGGATTGGAATGTATTAGACTGGATTGAAAGAAATGATTTTGAGGAATATAATTATCTTCCATTAATCAGGCTGAATGATGACGACTTTAATAAGACAAAGCATGATTTATTCACAATACCATATTTTAATAGAAAGCCTAATACAGTAGTAATAGCACTTGGTGAGTCAGGTAACCATGGAGGAGGACATAGGTATATTTTATTTGATACTAATACACATGAATATGCAGTATTAGGTCCTTTTAAAAATTGTGGAAAGTTTCCTGATACTCTAACTAGCAAAGAGCATAAAAGAACAAACATCTTTTTAAAAATTAAAGAAATTTTTAACTAGCAAATTAAAATCTATTTAGTTTTATATATTCTTTTACTAGGAATTACTCCCCTTATTCCTCCTTCAGGGTTTCGCATATCTTTATGTCTTCTTGGGATAAGATGTATATGAGTATGAAAAATTGTTTGTCCTGCGTCTTTACCTATATTTATACCTACATTAAAAGCAGAAATAGTTTTATCCAAATTAGTTAATTTTCCTTTCTCTTTATTCAATATTAAATGTAATTCAATAATTTCTTCATTGGTAAGATTAAAGTAGCTTTCTTCATGTCTATACGGAATTATAAGATAGTGAAATTTAGATACAGGATATAAGTCTTCTAAAACATAGAAGAATTTATATTTACTAATTATTCTTTCTTCTGGAGGAAAACAGAAAATACAATCTTTAACTAAATTTTTTTTCATTTATTTTTGTTATTAACTTTCTATAGAATACATCTTTTTCTGGATTATACTCTTTTTTTCCACCCCAGTAAGCATTACCTCTAATAACTTTAGCATTTTCATAGTGCCTTAAAGTATTTTGTTTTCTTTTTTGTGGAGTATTTCCTAATTGTTGAGAAATTCTATGTTTCCATGGGTGGCTGCTTCCCATAATATTTTCATTTCTAATAATTAATTTTTTTATGAAGTGAGGAGCTACTAACAAATCTGTTTTGAGCATATTACACGTAGAGTGAGCAATAACTAAATTCCAAATTTCATCGTGATTTATTATTTGTCTAGGTATAACATGATCAACATGCATAGATGTCATTGATTCCCCGCAGTAAAAGCATACATTTCCTTGATAAGGGTTTAAAAAATTTATATTTTTAGTAATATCTTTTCTTTCATAACCACTCTTTATGTAAATATCTCTTAGATCATTAGCCAATTGGAAATTATATTCGGAATGATTTATTTTAAATGCAGACTCAACTAATTTCCATCTTGTATCAACTTCTTTAAATAGTTCATCTTCAAATTCGTTTACAATTTCAAAAATATTATCTTTAAGAGTGATTTTTTTTCCAAATTCATAATCATAAAAATAATTTTTTGCAAATTTACTATCTAATCCTATTGTATGAAATCTTGGGACAACATCATTTAAACCTTCTAAAGCGACCGACTGTACTGCTTTATCCATATCTATTTTATTTAGATTTAATTGTTTTGTAATTTTTTCTATTTTTGATAATTTCCCTCTTGTATTATGTTGAGGAAAGTCAGATGTAGATAAATGCTTTATATATAAATTTAGGAATTGCTTAGAAAAATCTTCCCATTTAATATTAGTAATTCCATTTTTAGCAAATAATAGAATATTTTTGGCTAAAGCAGGTTTGTACGTCGTAACATTCAGCCCTAACAGTGTGATAGCCTTCCAATACTCTATATTGCTAATCTTATTCATTACTTTTGTCCTCTATTTAAAATAATATTGAGTAAACAATCAATATTATAATTAATAAAAAAAAGAAAAAGAATCTAGGATACATAAACATAATAACAATTATAAAAAGTATCCAGAACATCCAATGCATATAATCCTCTATTATTAAAGACACATAATTAGTTAGAAAGTTCCAACTTTTTTAAATTTTTTTAAAAAAACAAAACTTTTTTGGAACTTTTAGCTTTGCGAGGTGTCTTTATAGGTAATAAAAGGAAAATACATATGAAAATTTGCGATAACTTACTTAACGATTTTAAATTAAAAAAAATTATTAATATAGAAAATATAAATATTTATCTATTAAAGACTAAAAATAAAAACAATATAGCTGGAATAGCACTTTTAAAGGATTTAATTGATAAAGGGTTAGCATCAGTTCAGGAAATAAATGATTCTGGCAGGGTTGATACGGTTCGTGTCATCAATAATAGTAATCAGGATTTATTATTACTATCAGGGGATATATTAGAGGGTGCAAAACAAAATAGAATGATAATGGAACACGTTATAATAAAAAAAAATAGCAGTCTTGCAGTAAGTGTAAGTTGTGTAGAAAGAAATAGATGGAATTATAGAACACATAAAAACTTTCATCCCGCAGACATAAAAATTAGTCCTAAAATAAGAGCAACTAAAGATGAATATAGTAAAAATAGATACACTGAAAACATACAAAATAAAATATGGGATGATATAGATAAAATATCTTCTAAAGCAAAAATGAATTACTTTTCTAGTGATTATTGTGAATTTAAAGATTTATATAATAATCTAGATAATGATAAAGCAAAAAATATAATAGAAAATACTGACTTTAATGCTTATTTGGTTGAAGGCGTAGGAAAAGTATTTTTTGAATATTTTTTTTCTAATAAATTAGCAAAAAGTAACTTATTAAAATCTATTCCTTCCTACTTATGTGATCAGGATGGAAATAATTTAAATGATATTAAAGTTTTAAATTTAAGTATGCTTAAAAATTCTCAATGGCATGAATTGGATAGTATAGGGATAGGTAAAAGTTTTTCAACTGATGCAGATAATCTAGGAAAAGCCATAATTTATAAAGATGAAATAGCACACTTATATTTTTATTTTAAATAGTATTTAAATTTATATTTGATAATTTGTTAACATATAACTCTAGGAAAAATTATGAATGAAATAATATGTCCACACTGTAATAAAGCATTCCAAGTAGATAAGAAAGGATATGCAGATATTTTGAAACAAGTTTATGATAAAGAATTTGAGTCTAAACTAAATGAACGTCTTCTTCAGGTTGAAAAAGATAAAACTATGGAAATTAAAATAGAAAAAAAAGAAGCAGAAAGAAAACTTCAATTAATTGAGACCGAAAAAAATAAAATTATAGATGAGCTTAAATTTAGTATTCAACAAGCAAATAGCGCAAAGCAGCTTGCAGTTTCAGAAGCAGTTAAAGATATAGAAAAAGAGAGGGATAAATTAATAAATGAATTAAATAATGCAGAGCTGATCAGAAAAAACTCTGAAAACAGCCTTAAAGATAAATACAAAGGTGAAATTAGACATAAAGATGATCTAATTAAGGTTAGAGAAGAAACTATTCAACAGCTTAAAAATATGAAAACTCAACTTTCAACTAAAATGGTAGGTGAAACCCTAGAACAACATTGTGAAAATGAGTTTAACTCTTTACGTTCAACTGGTTTTCAATCAGCATTTTTTGAAAAAGATAATGATTCAAAAACAGGGAGTAAGGGAGATTATATATTCAAAGATTATCAGGATGATATAGAAGTGATTTCAATTATGTTTGAAATGAAAAATGAAAGTGATGCAACTACTACTAAAAGGAAGAATGAAGACTTTCTAAAAGAACTTGATAAAGATAGAAGAGAAAAAAATTGTGAGTATGCTGTTCTAGTCTCATTGTTAGAAACAGAAAATGACTTCTATAATAATGGCATAGTTGATATGTCTCATAGATTCCCAAAGATGTATGTTATCAGGCCACAATTTTTTATACCTATAATTACTCTTTTAAGAAATGCAGCCAGAAATTCTTTACAATACAAACATGAATTAATGTTGGTAAAACAGCAAAATATTGATGTTACAAACTTTGAAACCTCACTGGCAGAGTTTAAAAGTTCTTTTGGCAGAAATTATGAGCTAGCATCACGAAAATTTTCAACTGCTATAGAGCAAATTGATAAATCAATTAATCATTTAAATAAAACAAAAGATGCACTATTGAGAGCTGATGATAATTACAGAATAGCTAACAAAAAAGCACAAGATGTGACAATAAAAAAATTGACTAAGAATAATCCTACTATGGCAAAAAAGTTTGATAAGATTAATTAATAATGAGTTTGCGGTTTTAATTTTAATTGATGTATTCATTTTTTTTCCTTTTGTTAAGTTAATATGTTTATAGAACGGAGAAATAATATTTTTATTTCAATTTTTTTTATTTTTTTTAAAATATATTTATGTTGAGATTTAAAATAATCTTTTTTCTAATTTTTGGGTTTATTGTATCAGCTGGATTTTCTATTGAATTTACAGAAATCATTGCTCCAGATGGCAAAAAAATAAAGATAGCAATACCTAAAAATATTTGTAATGCACCAGAAAATATTCAAAAAAGTCAAAAAAAGTATGTAGAAAATTTATATAAGGCACTTAATTTCAATGATGTAATAATAAAAAACATTTTAATGAGCTGTGGTTTTGATAAAAATTATCCATGGGGTTATATTACTATAGAAAAAAAAATATATGATGATAAGTTTACTCAGCTTGATTTAAATGAGGAAGTAGCACCAAGTTTTGAGTTATCTAAAAAAGATGTAGATAGTATTAAGCAAGCCCACGAAGAAGTAGACACTGATATTAAAAATCAAAAAGTTGGATCATCCCAAATTATTATTTCTGATGAAAATGCATTTATTGCTACTATGCCAGTAAGTGTAGAAGCAGCAGGAAAAGGTTTTAAAGAAATTAGTACTGTCGCAACTATGCGATATAAAAATTATGTTATAACTTATTTCATTTATGATTTAGAAAAAAATTATTCTACTTTTGAATTTGCTGGGACATTAAATGATGCTATTAAAAATACTAAGTTAGGTGAGAAAAGTTTAAGAGGTCAATTAGAGCTAGAAAAAAATAAAGAAGAAAATAAAAATGATGAAAAAAATTTAAATTTCGGAAACTATCATGCCTTAATAATTTCTAATAATGAATATAAATATCTACCAAAATTACAAAATGCAGTTAATGATGGAAAAGCAGTAGATGTAATTTTAAGAAAAAAATATGGCTTCAAGACTACTTTCATTAAAGATGCTAGTGAAGAGGATATATTTTTAGCTTTAAATAAATTTAAAAAACTTAATAAGAGTGATAATCTACTAATTTACTATTCGGGACATGGACAATTGGATGAAGTTTCTAATTCAGGATATTGGCAACCAGTTGATGCTAGAGAAGACGTCAAAAATAATTGGATTTCTGACATAGATATTAAAAATGAATTAAAATCAATAAATGCTAAACATATCTTAGTAATTGCAGATTCTTGTTTTTCAGGAACACTATTAACTAGGGGTAAAAAAATTAACAATAAAAAATATGATCTTGATGAAAAAGTATTATTGTATAGACAGATTAATAAAAAAGTGCGACTAGCTCTCACATCAGGAGGAGAAAGTCCTGTATTAGATAAAATAGGCTCTCAAGAAAATTCTATATTTGCTAAAGAATTAATAAAAATACTTAGTGGTTCTGAAGATATTATTTCAGCTCGTGAAATACATAGCAAAATATTCCCTAGACTAAGTTTTGAATTTCGACAGGAACCTCTTTTATCAGAAATAAGAGGTGTAGATAGTGATTTAAACGGAGATTTCTTTTTTGTTCCTACAAACGAATAAAATTAAATTATTTTTTTTAATAAAGTTATATTTGATTTCTGTAAAGTATATTATAATAAGAATCATTCCTGCTACATAATCCATTATTATATCAATGAAATTAATGAATGAGTTTTCGATATCAAGATACTCTTTAGGCAAGATTAAATATATAGATGCTCCAATTATACAAAAGGGTAGGTATAATATTTTTGAGATATACCTAAATCTATACAAAAAATATAAGTTAATTAGATAGCACATAGTAAACAAGAATAAAGACCAATCAATTAGAGTTAAATCTTCACTACTTATTCACAACTGTAGTTTTAATTGTAGAGTAGAAATCACTATGATATGATTTAGGCTTATTTATTAACGCGTTTGAGGTAGAAAAGGGCAGAGGGCCTATCCGCCGCCTAGATCACTATGTTATGTCATACTATGTTATAACCCTAAGGTGGCCTTGAGGCTCTTGATGAAAGCTCCTCAAGCTATTTCAACTTAAATAATCATAATCACGTCCCTTTGTGGATTAACATGACTTCTATGAACAGACAATTGATAGGATTAGTTAAATTAGTTATTATTTGAAGTATGTATATTAGATTTGTAACATTTAGATTTCCTTCACAAAACAAAGCTGAGGCTTTCATTTCTATGATGAGTACTCCCCTATGGCAAGAAAAGTTTGAAAAAGAAACAAAAAGTATAGAACAAATACTAATAAGAAGTGGTGAAGGAAAGCTTGCTGGTATGGGTATTTATAAGTCCCAGGAAGATTTTGATGAGTCTTCAAAAATGTTAAAAACTATGTTTATGGATTTAGTTAAATCTTTTGATGGTATTTTAGAATGGCATGATGGAGATGTAGCATTTCATTATAAAAGGAAGAAATAAGATGAGAAATAAAATCTAAGTGATAATCTAAAATAATTTAAAATAAACTTCTTTAAAATTTATATTACAACTTACTTCCAATTATTAAGTTTAAATTTATTTTCAACTATTATATTAGCCTTAATTTGAAAATCTTTTATTTTAAATTCAATTTCTTTAAAAGATATATTTATTTTTCTACTAGCAAAGTCATCTTCAATTTTTTTAATAATAAATTTATTTTCTTGTTTTTGAAAGTAAGCATTGGTAACTTTTTCGATATATATTAATTTTTCCTTATCATTTAGTTCTAAAATATTGGATGCCCACTCTGCCAAAAATTTATTTCTTAAATTAATAACATTAAGTCTTTGCTTTTTTAATAAAGCCTTTTTTGATTTATTTTCTATTACACTATTTTTAAACATAAATATTTTTACTAAAATACTTATATCAAAATATAGGATTTACTCAAACTACTTATATATAAATTTACTTTATACATACAAGTTCATAAGATTACTTCTATAGTTTGGACCTGAAAAATATTTAATACTTTACCTAAAAGAATTTAGATACACAAGTGCAAACAAGGCATTGATAAATGATTAATGCTATTTGTAAAAAAAATTTGATAGTAATAATATAATTTTTATACTTTAATTATATACAAATTATTTTTGTTAATAATTTTTTGTTTCTAACTTGACATAATTAAAAAAATTTATTCGGTTGCGACGAAATTTATTTTTAGCTGTGTAAAAAATTTATGGCGAACGGTACCCAAATAAACATTGCAAACCATATAAAAAGTGTCAATAAGCCATAATTTATGAGTTTTTTATTCTGTATGAGATTGCCTATTTTCATGTATCCACAAGTAATAGAAAATATACAGACAAATAATATTAATTCAGACATATTTTAACTTATCCAACACCTTAATATTTTTAAAGAAGTAGCGCCCACCTCTCCATACTCACTATCATATATTTCTTGTGGAACTTTAAACAGCTTATTTATTTCTCCTAATTTATGGACGGTTTTAACATAATCTACTGCATCAGCTTCATTATAAACACTGCAGTTTCTTTCTCCATTAAAGTAAGACAAGCCATTATATACTTTAATAGTGTCTTCTATTTCTTTGTTAAAGGTATGAAAGAATAGTTTATACTTAACAATATACTGCATACTATTAATACGTAATTAAGAAAGGAAAGATGATATGAAAAAAATTATACTGATAACTTTGGTACTAATTGTATCTTATGGGAATGTTACCGCAGAAGGATACTCTATGAAAAGCATAGGAAAGAATAACTTTAAAAGTATGATAATTAATAATGAAAAACTCACTATAGTAGAAAATAATTTTACTTGGATAGACTCTTTTGCTAATTATGGAATAGGTTTTTGCTATGGTAGTATTATAAATGATAATGATAATATTACTCTTAATAATTTTTGTGAATTTACTGATAGTAATGAAAATAAATTTTGGTCAAAAGTACATAGAGTTTCCTCAAATTTAAAATCTGGTTTGGGGAAACAACAGTTTTTGAAAGCCTCTGATAAATATATATTTCTCTTAGAGAAAGATTGCAAATACGCAGTATCTTTTTTTCATGAAGTTAATTATTTATTAGAATTAAAATGCAAATAATTCATAAATTAAATTTAAAGATAATAGCAATATTGTTGAATGTTCTTCTTATATTCTTATGTGTAGGATTTTTTATAGAAGATGGTTTGCCCCAAATTTTAATGTTGTAGGTATCACTTTTACTATGGTTCGTATCTCCAATAGTAAATCTTTTTTATATTTTTATGAATAAAAAGACTAGGCAAATATGATAATAAAAATTTGCCTAGTCTAACTTTTTGAACATTTTTCTTTCCTTTCTACTAACATTGTAATTAATTTATAACTAATAAAATAGATCAACCAAAGTTACATGTTTCTATACTCTTCTACCAATAAACCTGTATGAACGGGTAATTGATAGTATTAATTAATTAAGTTATGATTGTTTTATGAAAATAATTATGGGACTATTTTTTTTTTATTCACTTAAACTTCTATCAACAGACTATATTTTTGACTCTCGTGGTGGTAGTGAGCAGAAAACATTAAAGTTTCAAGATAATAGTAAATTTATTCACATTACTACTAATGGATTATGGGTAGACTCTAAAGGCAATTATGGTAACGAAGTATGTTATGGTAGTGTGGAAATAGCTGGTGACAATCAAAAAATTGATATCCTATGTGAACTGATAGACCAAGAAGGAATAGTTTTTAAAGTTTCAAGGAAAAGAAATTCTTTAGTTGGTGGTGGCGTAGGTATGAATACTTATATAGAAGTACCAGAAAAATACAAGTTTCTTAAAGAAAAAAAATGCACATATGCTGTAACGCAATTAAATACAGATTTTTTTTATAAACAAAAATGTAAGTTAGATTAATTAAATAGACAAAATAATTGATAGGATTTGTTAATTAAGTTGAGGAATCTTAATAGTAAGTTATAGTAAGTTGTGAAAATTTTTTACACAATGATTATTATTTTTTTGTATATAAGCAATTCATATTCTAAAAGTTATGAATTGGAATGGACGGGAGATATAGAATTTACAAAAAGTATAATTTATCAAGATAAAAGTATTTTTAAAATTGTTCATCCCACCGGTTATTGGAAAGATAGTGATGGTAATTTTGGAAATTTTAGTTGTATAGGATGGGTTAAAAATATAAAAGATAAAGAGAGTTTAGAAGTAAATTGTGAGGCCCTAGATAATGAAAACGATAGATTTTGGGTTATATTAAATAGAAATTCTGAAATAGGTGCTGGTGTAGGTATTACAACTTATATTGATGCTACTGGTAAATACAAAAAATTACTTAATAAAAAGTGTAAATATGCAATAAATTACTTTAAAACTGGCTTTTTTTATAAACAAGTATGTTAAATATGTTTATTAATAGGTAAAATTATATAAGTAAATTATACTGTATATTGCACAAATAAATGTCTTATTTACTTTATATTTAGTATTAATAATGTAAATTAGTATAAAAAGATATTTATACTTTATGAAAAATAACTTGGTACAACTAGAGTTACTAGACAATTTGGCAATCCTATTTATGAATAATCCGCCAAATAATTTAATAAATAATCAATTTTTGGATTCTTTACAAAAAAGTATTTATGATGCTGAGAAAAATGAAGCAAGGGCATTGTTAATAACTAGTAAAATTAAACATTTTTGTGCAGGAGCAGATCCAGATTTTTTTTTAGAAGATTCTTCCAAAAAGAAAAATGATCCCATGAGGTTAATACGTATTATAGAAAGTGTTAAAATACCTACTGTAGCAGCCATCAAAGGAGCAGCTTTAGGAGGTGGTTTTGAATTAGCTTTGGGATGTGATTTTATTATTGCAGCAGATACTGCTCGTATAGGATTAGTAGAAACCTCAGTAGGACTTATACCACTTTCTGGTGGGGTTCAGAGACTAATTAATAGAGTAGGCTCAGCAAGAACGAAAGAAATTGCAATGTTCGGTAGAAGATATGATGCAAGAACACTAGAAAATTGGGGTGCTATAAACATGGTTGTTCCAGAACTAAATCTTTTAGATGCTTCTATGGCATTTTCTAAGCAATTGTCTAATGGACCAACTAATGCACTAAAGGAAATAAAAAAAATAGCTGATAATACAGCTATGTATGGTATTAAGAAAGCTGATACAGAGGTTAAAAAATCAATTAAAAATGTTCTTAAATCATCCGATGCAAAAATAGGTATAAATTTCTTAGCAGGTAAAGAGAAAAAAATAAACTTTAAAGGATAGTAGATTGTCTGGACCACTTAAAGGAATAAAAGTTATAGACTTCACAAGAGTTTTAGCAGGACCACATTTTACAAAGATCTTGTGTGACATGGGAGCAGAAGTAATTAAGATTGAACATCCAGATAATGGTGACTTATCAAGATTAGGTCCACCTATAACTAAAAACTTTTCACATTATTATGTTCAACAAAATATAGGAAAAAAATGTATCTCTTTAGATTTAAATAAAAAAGAAGGAAGGGCTATAGTTGAACAATTAATAAAGAAAGCAGATATAGTTGCTGAAAATTTTAGACCGGGTACTTTAGCTGCATTTAAATTAGATTATGAAAGTATCAAAGACTTAAATAAAAAACTAGTATATGTTTCTATAAGTGGCTATGGACAAAATGGTCCTATGAGAGGAAAAGCTGCTTTTGCTCCTACAGTTCACGCAGAATGTGGAACCGCTTTTGCAAAGTTTAAACATGAAAATATAAAATTGACTGATTATGAAGCTATGCAAAGTGATTTTTCACATGCTGATGTTTATACAGGTTTAGAAGCTTCTATCTCTTGTCTTGCAGCTTTAAATAATGCTCAAAAAACAGGAATAGGACAGCATATTGATATTAGTCTTGCAGCTACTATGATTGCAGTTAATGAAAGAGCACATGCAGAATTATCTGGAGATAACGATAGCAGTGATGAGCCATTTGCTCTATCTGCTCCTATTTCTCCGTATTTAAAATTAAATTCTGGGGAAATAGTAGTTATTGCTGCAAGTCCTATTTTAAGTTTTGTTTTCTTTCGATATGCAAGAATGATGAGAAGATTAGACTTGATTGATAATCCAAAATACAAAACTGCCAAATTAAGAAGAAAAAATTATAAAGATCTAATGAAAGAAGTTAATGATTGGGTAGCCACATTCAGAAACGCGGAAGATTTAGAAGCTCAAGTAGGTGAAGCAGGATTAGCTATAGGAAAATTAAGGAGCATGAAAGATTTTGCTGAAGGTCCCTGGGGAGATTATTGGCAAATAATTAGAAAAATTAAAATTGATAAGGATAATATAATTAAAATACCTGGATTACCTTGGAAGTTTTCTCGTACAAAATGTGAACCTCAAAATCATTTAGCTAGTAGAGGAATGGACAATGAAAAAATATTATTTGACCTTGGTTATACAAAAAAAGATATAAAGAAATTGTACTTAAAAAATATATTATCAGAGGGTAGTATTTAGTTATAAAGAAAATTAAGTTACTCATTCTCAAAAAAAGAAAACAACTCGTTGTCAATACTACATTTCACTTTTGCATGTGACGCTCCTTCTTCATATTCGAAATATACAAAATTACATGATTGACCTTTTAACTTTTTCCAACGCCCACTGCCACCTATAAATAAAACTTTAACAGCTAGCTCTGTTACCTCACCCTTTCTAGAACTCTCAGTATTATTATTTTTTAAAACATAATAGCCTTTATTTTCTCCCTCTCTAAGCTCACATATAATATTTAACACTACATTTTTATTGTAGATTTCAGTTGTTCCAGCACACTCACTATTGCCATAAATATTGGTATTAGTTTTAAAAACGCTTTGAGTAGTTACCATCCTAAAAAAATTATTTTCATCAATAGCATATGTCTTTACTTCTTCTTTTCCAAAAACATCTATGACTAGTTCTTTACTTGATATATTTACAGAAAATATAACGAGTGCAAAAATTAGAATATATTTCATATTCATATTATATATCATCACTACTTATTCACAACTGTAGTTTCAATTGTAGAGTAAAAACCGTTGTGATATAGCAAAAGTTTATTTATATAGGAGTTTGAGGCAGAAAAGGCAGAGTGCCTGCTCACCAGCAAAGTAAATATCTATTAACTAAAAGTTGTGAAATTTTAGTAAGAATATATAGTTAATTTATGCGATTTTTTATTTTTTTATTTTTTTTTTCAATAAATTCTTACGCTATAGATTGGAGTTTTAAATACTCTGGTTTTAGTGAAATAAAAAAGCTAAATTTTAATACCAGTGATGAAGCAATTAATTTTAATAATTATGGAACCTGGGAGGATAGTTTAGGAAATTATGGAGAAGGAAAGTGTCAAGGGATGTCAACCATAGAAGATAATCAGAACGACATGAAGTTTTATTGTGAATATATT
This sequence comes from Rhodospirillaceae bacterium, assembly GCA_902547175.1. Next base: position 18,067 of record CACCMS010000015.1, read on the forward strand.
GATCAAGATAATGAAAAAATGATAGGTAAAGGAATAAGAAAATCAGATATTAACGCAGGTGTAGGTAAGATGGTAATGATAGATGGTGAAGGCAAATGGAAAAAAATAATAGGTGCTGAATGTACTTATGCGATTAAGTACAAGGGAAGAGTATTTTTTGCTGCACAAAAATGTAAAAAAAAATAGTTATATCAAAGTATTTGAAATTATATATATATTTAATTTAATAATAATTTATCAGATATTACTTACATTATAGAAGAAAAGAAAAATAAATTTAATTAAAACTTGCACTTTTGCATAGAGAAATAGTCTGAAGACTTTAAATAAGTGACTGCATGAGAACACTCGGCTCCTATTAAATAACTATAACTTTTTGATGCTTCTACTATTTTAGCTACTCCTGCACCTGATTCTTGATATTCCGAATCTCTGTAGATTTTTATTATAAAATAGTCATCTTTTTGAGATGTATTTTTACAATAAACATTAAATCCATTCTTTCCGTTTTTATCAGAAGTAACAGTACCCATACATGTATGTAGTCCGAAGTCTCCAGTAGAACTTTTCCAATGGCCATTAGACTTATAAAGCTTGTATGAGCTATTATCATTAAAGGTATATCCACTGATGTCAGCTTTGCCAGTACCTTCAATTATTATTTCTCCTGCTTTTACAAAAGATACAAATAGAAACGTAAGTATTAGTATTAATCTTCTAATCATATTTTATTTTAAGAACCGTGCCCAAAGTTATTTAAAATTATATATACTAATAAAATTATGACTATAATTGTTAAATGATTTTTTTTGAAATATTCTTGCATATTATTCTCCGCTAGCATTTTAGTATAACTCATTTAGCTATTCAACAAAAGTAGATAGGAGTTTTTAACAAATACTAAATATATAATATCACAATTATAAATTATTTATTTTTCTTAATTTGACTATTTAATTCCTTTTTTCTTTCTTCCAATAAATCAAAAAAAAATTTTTCATTTTTTGCTAGTTCACACCTAGCTGTAATATTATTATTAAAACTATGTTCTAATGTTTTTCTATTTATAAACAGATTACCAAATTCTAGATCCATAATTATAAAGTTTTCATTAATATTATATTTTACATTTGGAATATTATCTATCTCATACATGCCATTATTCATAACTGAGTTATAATAGTAATCAACAGATTTATTATTAAAGATATATCCAAAGATATAATCACTTTTAGTAATATCTTTATTTATATATTTTTCTTCATCTATGCAAATTAATACTTTTTCTTTTATTTCTGTAGAATAGGAATGAATAGAAAAAAAAAATAATAATATAATTAAGTGATACATAATAATAGAATATTACAATTATTATATTAGAAAAAGAAGTAGTAACTTTACAAAAATTAAAAATAAGAAAATTATAAATTTATGAAAAATTCTTTTATTTATTTAATATTTAATTAATATTATTACATTTAGTACTATGCATTAAATAATAATTATAATTAGGTATCACCTTGAACAATAAAAAAAATTGGCTAGAAGATGGAGTAAAAGTAATTTCAGAAGATGATCTTGATGATAACACTCCTCAAACGAAAGGTATGAAAAGATATGCTGCTGTAGCAAAAAAAAATGTAGGAGCAGAAAAAATATGGGCAGGAAAGGTTGATATAGAACCAGATGCAAAAACTGGTGCTCATCATCATGGTGAGCTTGAAAGTGTTATTTATGTATTATCAGGTATAGCAAAGATGAGGTGGGGAGAAAAGCTAGAGTTTGAAAAATATGCTTACCCTGGAGATTTTATCTTTGTTCCTCCTTATGTTCCTCATCAAGAAATTAATGCTTCTAAAGATAAAATGCTTAGGTGTGTTTTATTTAGAAGCGGGCAAGATCCAGTAGTAGTTAATTTAGATATACCTGAGGCAGAAGAACATAATAACAAAATGTGGATTGACGATATTCATTCAAAAAATTAGTTATATAATTTTTACCAATTTTTATAATTTTACTTATCATTTTAGTAATAATGAATAATATATTAATATAAATATCATAAATTATGCATAATGTTGCTATAATAGGAGCTGGAATAACTGGAATTACTCTAGCTAATTTACTTCAGAAAAAAGTAAATCTAACTGTGTTTGAAAAGTCTAGAGGTGTGGGTGGAAGAATTGCAACTAGAAGAGCGCAACCTTATCAATTTAATCATGGTACGCAGTATTTTAAAATACAAAATAAGGAATTCAAAGATTTTCTGCAACCATTAATACGAAACAAAATTATTAAACCATTGGAAACTAATTATATAGAAATTTTAAATAAAAAAGTTATTAAAAGGACTAAAATATATAATAAAAAATATTACACAGCAGAGTCTAATATGAACTTAGTAGTAAAATGTTTGATAAATAATAACTTTTTTATCAAGCTTTTATGTAAAACTGAGAAAACTATAAAAAAAAATGGTAAATGGTTTATCATAGACTCTGAAAACGTATCTTATGGCCCATATGATTGGTTATTCATTACTATTCCTTCAAATCAAGCAATAGAAATATTGAATAATGATTTTAAATTTCTAGATATTATTAAAAAGTTAAAAATGAGAAGTTGTTTTTCTCTTATGCTAGGCTTTGATAAAATCAAAGAATTTGACTTTGATACAGCATTATTTTTAGATGAAGATGTACGGTGGTTATCTATAAGTAAAAAAATATTAGAAAAGAAAAAATATTATAATTTATTGATTAATTCATCATTTAATTTTGCTGAACAAAATATTAATTGCAATAAAGATAAGATATCAGATTATTTAATTAAACAA
>CACCMS010000016.1 GCA_902547175.1 Rhodospirillaceae bacterium
CTTTGCATGGTTGTGACGACGGAGAATTGTATATTGAAGATAATGTATCCGAAAGCTTTCTTTTTGATGATGGTGTTCTCAAAAATACATCATTCAATGAACATAAAGGGTTTGGTTTGAGAGGAGTTAAAGAAGAATTAATAGGGTATTCCCATTCAAGTGAATTTTCAATAGATGCTTTAAAAGAAGCATCAAAGACAGTATCGACTGTTAAATCTGGACACAATAGTGACAGTATAGTTGATCCTAATAGAACAAATAATAAATTATATACTGATAAAAACCCCTTAAATGTTAAAGACTTTAGCAGTAAAATTAAATTGTTAGAGGATATTAATAGTTATGCCAGAGATTATGATAATAGGGTGAAGCAAGTTTCTGTAAATCTTTCAGGATCATGGCAAAAAGTAGACATTTTAAGACCTTCAGGACAAGAACTATCAGATATTAGACCACTAGTAAGATTAAACATAAGTGTCACACTTGAAGATAAAGGCAAAAAAGAAACTGGATCTGTAGGTTTTGGTGGAAGATACTCGTATAGTGATTTTTTTACTGAACAAAATTGGAAAGAAGAAGTTCACAAAGCTGTATCACAAGCAAATATTATGTTACAGGCTATACCTGCACCAGCTGGGGAACAGATTGTTGTACTTGGTCCTGGGTGGCCCGGAATTTTATTACATGAAGCAATAGGTCATGGATTAGAAGGTGATTTCAATAGAAAAAAAATTAGTGTATTTACAGAACTAATGAACTCCTCTGTTGCCAGTAAGGAAGTCACTGTTTTTGATGATGGAACTATATCTGACAGAAGAGGTTCTTATACAATAGATGATGAAGGAACGCCTTCACAAAAAACTACATTAATAGAAAATGGAAAATTAGTAAGTTATATGCAGGACAGACAGAATGCTAGGCTTATGAAAGTTAAAGCTACAGGGAACGGAAGAAGACAATCATATGCACATCAGCCTATGCCTAGAATGAGCAATACAATGATGGCAAATGGCAAACATGACCCTCAAGAAATTATAAAAAGTACTAAAAAGGGCGTATTTGCAAAAACCTTTGGAGGAGGTCAAGTTGATATAACTAATGGAAAATTTGTATTTTCTGCAAGTGAAGCTTACCTAATTGAAGATGGTAAAATTACTTCTCCTATTAAGGGGGCAACGTTAATAGGGTCAGGCTTTGAGGTCTTAAAAAAAGTTGAATTTGTAGGCAACGATTTAGAAATGGACCCTGGAATAGGTACTTGCGGAAAGAATGGGCAAGGAGTTCCTGTTGGTGTAGGACAGCCAACATTAAAAATAAATGGATTAACAGTAGGAGGAACTGCTAGCAGTTAACCTTTAGCTAGTTATAACTTGATTTCTACCACTCTCTTTGGCTTTATAAAGCCTTTCGTCAGCCTTGTTAAGAAGTTCTTGGTATACGCCTGTCTCAGCAGAACAGGCAATGCCCATTGAAACTGTTACACTAATTTGTTTTCCTTCAAACTCAATTTTTTTACTTTCTATATCGCTTCTTATTTGATTAGCTAATAAAGCAGCCTCTTGAATATTATTATTATACAAAATAGTTAAAAACTCCTCCCCTCCGAAACGACCTACAACGCCATCAGAGCCAACTTTATCTTGCATGTGATTAGAAACTTTTTTAATTACTTCATCTCCCATTGGGTGTCCATAGTTATCATTAACTTTTTTAAAAAAATCAATATCTAGCATAATAATATTAAAATTATTATTATTATCTTCTTCTAATTTCTTAATTTCTTCTTTGAGCAGTTCAGTAATCTTCCTTCTATTTGCAAGTCCTGTTAATGTATCAGTTGTAGCTTGCATTTGTAGTTTCTTTGAATATTTTTCTAGCTCTGCTTTAGTAATCGCAAGCTCTGCTTCCATTTTATCACTCATTCTAATTAATCTTTTAGACTGCTTGAAAAGCTTTTTATAGTTATCGAGTAAACTTTTATATTCTGTCTGAAGTTGCTGCACATTATTAATTTCTTCCAAACCTATAAACTCATTAGCTCTACTAATTATTTTTTCTTCTTCTGCATATAAGGAAAACTCTTTATCGGACAAAAATACCTCTCGTTATTTATTAACTATTTCAAATTTTATATTTTCTATATCTTCAGCAAATTCTTCACCTAGCTCTCTCATGTTATCATCTTCTTCGTCTACTCTCCAAATAACACTTATACTATGTCCATTAGACTTAGCAAACTCTTCAAACATATCAAAAATTCTCATAAGAACCTTTGCTGAACTACTATTAAAATATAACAACTCAAAGGCACATAAAAATTTTTTGTCTTTGTTAGAATTTAAATGATTTTCCATGGCTGATAATACAGGACCATAAAACTCTGTCACATTTTCAGGATATGACTCTCCAATAACTTCCATTGTCCCTTTTTCCCAATCACAAATAATTTTTGGTGATCTTTCTCCAGCTTCTATATTTATATTATCCACTTACTTACTCCTTCATTTAAGAATTGATCTTAGAAGAAAAAATGATGTGCCATCATTTAAATCTATAAAGTCAAAATCAAATTCAGATGACTTTCTTGCTATTTCAATTAAACCTACCCCAGCTCCTTTAGATCCTTCTTCTGAGTCAGCTCTCAATTTTTGTTTATAAAAAGCTTTTAAATCATCTTCAGACATATTTTTCAAACTTTCTAATCTTTCTCTTAATGAATTAACTCTTTCCTCTGATTTAATTACATTTCCACAGTTTAGAATATAAGAGTCTTTTTTCTTAGAAATCGCCATAATTCCATACCTTACGTCATCTTTTCCTTCTTCTTCAATTTGATCATCTGAATATCTAACTACATTTTCATACTGTTCTACAAAAACTGAAAAAATATTTCTCATAACTTTTTTAGGAAGATGATCTTGCTCTATTTGTTGTTTAAGTACCGAGGCAATTGATGTTAATAAAGCTTGAGACATATAACCTGAGTATGTCATGATCACTTCATTACCTAACATTAATTTATGCATATTAAAAAGTGTTTTTGCGTCCATAATTATCTCATTTTTTTGTTACCGCTCTAATATAAGCTATTAGTTTTAAAATTTCATCTTCTTTTAATGTAGAACCATACGCCCCCATTTTAGTTCCTGCAATTCCATTAGTAATTATATAAGCTAATGAATAAGTACTACCATCACTATGATTAAAAACTCCTTTGTTTAGAGCAGGACCTCCAGAACCTTTTCCTTTTGGGCCATGACAATGCAAAGCAGCACACCCTTTTAAAACATAATGTTTTTTACCCTCTTTTATGGCCTCTTGATTTTCTTCATAAGGATTCTCTATATCATCTACTATATTGTGAAGATCTTCGTTAGCAACCAATTTTATTAGTTTTGATGTACCTACATATTTAGTAATTCTATCAAACCAGAAATCTTCTTTGCTAATTATAACTTTATTATTGTCAATTGAAGCATTAATCAAGCTGATAAGAAAAAGGAAAAGAAATAAAAATATTGGCAAATAAAAAAAAGCTAAAAATTTAAGCTTACTATAATTTTTAATTTCTTTTTTCATTAAACTTTTAGTCCTATTAAAGTTATATCATCTCTTCTATTGTAACTACCTTTATAATCATTAAAAAGTTTTAAAAATTTACTTTTTTGTTCTACCATTTCAAGTTTTTTGTTTTTTTCAAGAGCCTCAATAAACCTTCTATTTCCAAAAGATATTCCCTTACCTCCAATCTGATCACATATACCATCAGAAGCTAAAAAAATTAAATCATTTTTTTTAATATTTAAATCATAATTATTAAAACTATAGCTTTCTGGTGTAGAAGAATAACCAATTCCTTTTTTATCGCCCTTAAGTATGTTACTAACTTTATCATTTATTAGGATCAAAGGCATACCAGCAGAAGCATATTTAAAAATATTTTTACCTTTTTCAATTTCTAATATTGCAGCATCTAACCCATCTTCTGACACCTCATATCCTTCAGTATTTTTTAAAGCTTCTTTAAAAAGAATATTTAAATTTTGAAGAATATCTCCTGGTGAGTTTATTTTTTGCTTAATAATATTTTGCAAAAAACTACCTAATATCATTGTAAGCAAAGCACCTGGTACGCCATGTCCTGCGCAATCAAATACTGCTACATACATCTTGTTTTCTTTTTTAAAAATAGAATAAAAGTCACCTCCGACTATATCTCTTTGAGAATGATATATAAAATAATCATTACAAAAATCTTTAATTTCTAATTCATTAGGTAAAAAGGCTTTCTGAATTTTACTAGCGTAATCAATTGATGAAGTAAGTAATTCATTTACCTCCTTCAGTTCTTTAGTTCTATTATTAACTGTAACCTCTAATTCTTGTGCATAATTATCAGCTTTTTCTTTAAAATTAGCTACTGCACTTGCCATTATACCTATTTCTCCTGATCTGTTAATCTCAGGAACTTTTGAAGTTTTTTCACCTTTTGATAGTTTTTGCATAACTCTGGTAATATTCTCTAAAGGCCTTGCTATTGTGAAAGTAATTATCATAAAAGAAAAAGCAGCCAACATAATTGTCATAACTAAAACGATCCCAGCTATGATCTGATTATTTACACTTTTTTTGTATAAGCTATTTGATAATTTACTGATAGCTTCATTCAAGTCAAAAATTATATTTTCATTATTTTTTTTATTTTCTTTTATAATATATAAAAATTTTTTAATATTTACACTATACTGTTCCCACGCTATACCCTCTTCTATAAGACTATTTTTTTTGATATTAAAATTATTTTCAAAATAATTATTATTGGTAAAGTCAGAATAAAACTTACTCTCTACATTATTTTTTCTTTGATTTATTTCAAGAGATCTTGCCAATCTTTTTTTTATAGTAAGCATTGTTTCTTTTTCAATGTTTTGAAATTCTAAAATAGAATTAAATTCCAACCTTGATATTGGTGAGTCAATAGATATAACACCTGCTAGAATTGCCTGTTCTCTATACGTATATTCATTGTAACGCAACAATAGGTTTTTAAATCTTTGTAAATCTTCAATGCTTCTTACTAACCTTTCAGGTCTAAAATCTAATTTCTCAGATATAGCCAATAATTGCATGGATATATTGTTTGAATTTGATAACCACTCACCCATTAAATCTTTAGCAGGATTTTTATTTTTATTCTGCCCTCTTGCAGCAGTAGTTCCTCTAAGAGTTATTACTCTTCCAATTGTTTTTTCTATATTTTCTTTAACTTCTATATACTTACTCCAAAGCATATCTAATTCTTTAAATTCGTCTTTATTTATATTCTCTATTTTGGATTTTTTTATTTCACTTAAAAATTCATTATAAGCTAAATTGGTTTTTTCATTATTTTCTTTTATTTCCTTTCTTTCTTTTGAAGGAATATTTATGGATTTTGATGAAATGCTCAAAACATACTGCATGTTAATTTTTTCTAAGCTAAGTAAGTTATAAAGTGTATTTATCTTTTCTTGCAGAACTGAATTATCTATAGCTAACTTAGCATATTTTCTAGTTGAGTTTACTTCCAACCAAAAATTAACAGACATTATAAGTAAAGCTACAGTTATTATAAACGTTATAATAAATAGACTTAATCTTACAGTATAAAATCTTTTATAGAGCTTTTTAAAATTCATATAAAACTCTTATTTTCGCAGGTATTTTATCAATTTCAGCTTTAGAAATAACTGATATTGCTCCTGTATCTTTAGAAATTTGATTGATCAAATCTCTGACATTTAAAATTTCTTTTGGTCTATATATTCCGTTAGATTTTTTATTATTCCAATAATTTTCTACTTCATCAATCTCCATTCTTAAAACTCTTTTATAGAATTTTTTTTGAGCAACATTTTTAAAACCTCTTGAAATAAAAGTGGCCTTCAATCTGCCAGGCCACTCTTTACTATTACCTTTGTATATGAGTTCAATTTTTCTCAAACCTTTAGAAATTTCATTTTTATAAGTATTATTGGCATTTATTATAATTAAATAGTCATTTGTAGCATTTGTATTTTCTTCTTGCGCATACAAAGGCTCTAAGACAAATAATACAAAACAAAAAACTTTTGCCCATAAATTGAACTTCATAATTCTATTTAGGTACTTTAAATGAAACTATCATTGCGCCTTCATTTATATCAGCAAACCTTGGATCTATATTAGGCATAAACATTCCAGGAACAGCTCCACAACAACCAGTAGGAAATAAAATAAACTGTTCACCTTTAGCCTCATAAGATATTACGCCTGCTCTGTTACCTGAGCCTGTATTAAAGCTCCAAAGTTTAGAACCATCTTCAATATCCAAAGCATGAACTGCTCCAAAGCTAGTACCATAAAATAATAACCCTCCAGCAGTGGTTAAAACAGCCCCAAAGTTTGGTGCATCAAATTCTTGTTGCCACGCTACCTTTCCCGTAGCAGGATCAACTGCTACCAATCTGGGAGCGGGATTATCTTTGTGTACTACAGCTGTTACCATTGCATTCCAGCCCAAGTTTCCTTGAATTCTCTCTACCCCTTCTACGACCTCTATTATATTACAATAATCTTGAGCCATGGTATACCATAGTTGAGTTTTAGGATTATATGATCCAACTCCCCATCCTCTAACTCCTCCTATCCAAGGACATATGGTTCTTTCCTCTCCCGGAATACCTACATATCTATCAGTAATTTCTCCAGTTTTTAAATTTACCTTACCCCAATTAGCTGTTTGAGATAGTTTCCATACATTATTTAACTTACCTTTTTCTCTATCATAAACGTATACATATCCATTTTTATTTAAATTACTCATTAACTTTTTACCTTCTCTCTCTAAAAATAGAAATTCTCCAGAAGCATCTAGGTCCCAAACATCATGTGGAACTTGTTGATGATGCCATTTTAATTCTCCATTTTCAGGGTTTAAGGCCACAATACTACTAGTGTAAAGGTTATCACCAGGCCTATCATCACCGTCATCCCAGTCTGGCGCAGGGTTGCCGATAGGATAGTAAACTAAATTTAATTCAGGATCAAAAGTACCAGGCATCCAAGGAAAACCTCCACCCGTTTCTCTATGCTCAGCAAGCCAACTATCTGGGTGATCTCTCAGTGTTTCAAATTCCCATAATATTTCACCTGTTTCTGCGCTAATTCCATATACTCCACCCTTAGCAAATAATTCGCCGCCTGCTGGCCCATATACTATTACATCATTGGCAATTACTGGAGGAGAATTAAATAAACAGTTACAATTATCTGTATCCAAAACTTTTGTCTTCCAAACAACTTCGCCATTTTTTCTATCCAATGCCACTGCTTGTCCGTCTAAGGTGCCAAAGAAAACATACTTATTTCCAACAGCTAAGCCTCTCGAATAAGGTGCAAATAATAATGAATTTTCATCCATACCGCCTTGCGCTTTTCTCTTTTTTAACTCAGTAAACTCATGAGAATATTTCCAAATTTGCTCACCGCTATAGCCATCTATTGCAAAGACCACATTAAATGAAGCTATGTAATAAATTATCCCATCAACAGCAATAGGTGTACCTTGTAATCCCATAGTTACTTTACCAGGCTGATGCATCCAGGCTGGAGCCAACTTATTAACATTTTTTTTATTAATACTATCCAAAGCAGAAAAACTATATCCTAAATAAGATCCATGAAATACTGGCCAGTCTCCTTTTGCTAATCCTTCATTAGCAACACCAGGCATGGCTACTCTATTGTTATAATTAGCTAAATCATCAGACTGCGATGCACTAACAAAAAGAAAAAGAAATAAACTTATAATTTTAAACATAATACCTCCCTAATATTATTATATTATGATTTAAAATAGCATTTTATTGACTTTTTTAAAGTGCATAACTTTTTCGAAATAATAATTTATTAAATAAAATTTTATTCTATACTTAGCACATGAGTGTAACCAGAAAGCATGCGAGGCATAAATTACCTGTTCAGCTATTTTATGATAATCAGCACTTAAAACTTATAGACTTCAGTTTAGGTGGAGCTGGTGCAGAATTAGGTAACATTCAGCCACCCGATTCGGGTAGCACCTTAAAGTTAGTTTTAATTTTTCCCTATAATGGAGAGAACGTAGGATGGGAGGTTTCTGCTAAAGTTGTCAGAGTAGATCCAAAAAATAATTTCATAGCATTCGAATTTATAGAAGATGAATCTTTTAAAAAATTTTCTTTAGCTTTTTATGAAGAAATGAGAAAAAAAGGAATAATATAAATTATGAATTTCACTGAAATAAAGAAAATCTTATCAAACTCAGATATTGCATTTTTTGAAGTAGACAATAATAATTATATAAAATGGAAAAATCACTCTTTCATAAAATTATTTAATTTTATAGAAAGTAAAAAATTAAATGGTCATTTAACTTTTCAACATAAATCACAAAATAATTTTCTAATTTTAAAATTTATTAAAAAAAATATTTCTTATAAAGTTGATTTATTAGTTAAAAGAAAAAATAATAGTATTTATAAAATTAATGACAGCCAAATTAGTAAATTAAAAGTCTTACAAGATGGGATGAATTGCTTTAAAAAGGGCGAAATTAAATTTGCAATACAAAAACAATATGATTTAAATAAATCTAAAATATCTGGATATGAATTCTTAGCTAGAATGTATTTACAGAATGGTACTTTAATATCTAATGAAGACTTTATGCCAATGATAGATAGCACTTATCAGTTAAAAATCTTAATACCAATAGCACTAAGTAAAATATCTAATATAAAAAAACATTTAAAAAATAAAATATATTGGATTAATGTTTCTTGTGAAAATTTAGAACAAATATCTTTTTATAAAATATTTTCTAATTTAGTAAAAAAAAATAACTTAGAAAATAAAAACATTGGAATAGAAATCACTGAAAGTAATAAAATAAAATCCAATAAAAATATTTTAGATACATTATTAAAACTTAAGGCTAATAAATTCTCGATAGCAATGGACGATTTTGGTGCAGGATATGCTAATATTAAAAGACTATCAATCTTCCCTGTGGATATAGTAAAGTTAGATAAGTTATTTGTTTCTGACATTAAAAATAAAAAAACCCAATTATTAGTAAAAGGAATAACAGAAATAGGAAATAAAATTGGCTTTTCACTGCTCGCAGAAGGAATTGAAACTAATGACGACTTAATGGTAATTAAAAAAATGGGAGTAAAGTTTGGACAAGGATATTTTCTAGGTAAGCCTGAAATTATGTAATTTCTTAATAAGACATTTCTTTTATTAGACTTGTAATATTGCCATCCCAAGTATTATTATAGTCAAGTAATAATTGTTCAGCTGGTGTCATTTTTTCAGTAATTGTTTCTTCTAAGACTTTTAAGAAATGAGTTTCGTTAAGCCCACTTTCGTCAGTAATATTTCTCTTATTTAAGCCTTCTCTAGAATAATTTATTAACTCTGAGGCTACTTCATTTACAATAATACCATCAACTTTAGCTTTTAGCCCATCTTTTGCAACATCATATGATAGTTTTTCTACCATTTCAAAATTCCACTTTTTACATAAATCTAAGGCTTTACTTAAAGCTAAATCATCATAAAGCAATCCTACCCAAAAAGCAGGCAAAGCGCAGGTTCTCCTCCAACTTCCTGCATCAGCACCTCTAACCTCTATAAACTGTTTAATCCTCACTTCAGTAAAAATTGTTGATAAATGATCCTCCCAGTCGCTTATAGTTGGTTTTTCTCCAGGTAATTGAACTAATTCTCCTTTTAAAAAATCATTGAATGAACTTCCTGAACAATCAATATATTTACCTTCTCTTTTTACAAAATACATTGGAACTGAAAGTGCAAAATTGATGTATTTGAAAAAATTAAAATCTTCATCAAAAGCTACTTTTAAAACTCCACATCTATCAGGGTCAGTATCCATCCATATATATCTTCTTTTACTTAAAAAACCATTCGGTTTTCCCATACTTAATGGAGAGTTTGCAAATAAGGCAGTTATGATAGGTTGGATTTTTACCGAAAGTAATGTTTTCATTTGCATGTCTTGTTCACCTGAATAATCTAAATTAGCTTGAACAGTGCAGGTATTTAACATCATATCTAAGCCTTTCGTACCTTTTGTAGGCATATAGTTTTTCATGATTTTATACCTTGGTTTGGGCATCCATGGAACAGCATCTCTATTGTCTTGCGGTCTTAATCCTAGTCCTAATAATGTGATGTTAAGTTTTTTACCTGCCTCTTTTACTAACTTCAAATGTTCATTGGTTTCTTTACAAGCACTGTGGATGTCTTCTAAGGGAGCTCCTGATAGTTCTATCTGACCTCCTGGTTCTAATGTTATTGACTGCTTGTCTTTTTTTAACCCAATTACCTTACCCTCTTCAATTACTTTCTCCCAACCAAACTTTGAAATTTCATTTAAAAAGCTTTCTATTCCGTTTAAACTCTCATAATCAGCAGGTGTAAAAATATTTTTTTGTTCAGAGAAGTTGTAAGCAAACTTTTCATGCTCTGTACCTACCTTCCAGTCCTTTTTGTTTTTATTACCTAATTTAAACCACTCTACTAATTGTTCTTTAGACTCTATTGCCTTTTCTGAATTCATTTATATTTACTCTGTATAACTATTTATAATTGATATTGCTAAAACCGCAGCAGTCTCTGCTCTCAAAATTCTATCAAAAAGCTTTATAGATTTAACATGACTGAAACTTTTTATAAGTTTCTCTTCTTTATTAGAAAAACCTCCTTCTGGACCTATTAAGAAAGAAATTTTTTTTTTATTTATTTTTGTGAGATTATTTTGCAAATAATCATCCTCTCTATTCTCATTACAAAAAAATAGAATATCAGAGTTTTCTTGAGTTTGCTTTAAAATATTTAATAAAGTACTTTTTTTGTGTAGTATCGGTAGAGTTAATCTTTCAGATACCTCAGATGCTTCTATAATATGAGATAAAACTTTTTTTTCATTAAAATTTTTATTATTTGTCCTATCTGTAACTATTGGAGTTATTTGTTCAATTCCTAGCTCTGTAACTTTTTCAATCATCCATCTTATATTGTGATTCTTTATTAAAGAAAAGTATAATTTTGGACCATACTCTTTGGTTTGTTTTCTTATTTGTTTTTTGCAAGTTAAGTGATCAATATTAAAATCAATTTCTGTTTCCCATTCTCCATCTATTCCATTAAAAATATTTACAACTTTTCCTTCAGACAGTCTTAGAACATTTTTTAAGTAATGCTTATTATTACTATTTAATTTTATCTTAATTTTAGCTTTTAACTCTTTATTGATAAATAATCTTGGTATATTCTTATTGCTCATACATATATGTCTATAATAAAAAAATTTTTTTTAGCATCGAGATATGATAAACCCCACGGAATATTATTACTATATTTTCCTTGTATTTGGGGAATTAATTTAAGTAGTGCTAATACAACGAATTATATATTTCTATATTTTATTTTTTTTATAGGAGCCTGCGGCATGAGAGCCTTAGGTTGTTTATGGAACGATTATAATGACAAAGATTTTGATATTAAAGTAAAAAGAACAAAGTCAAGGCTTATAGCCTCTAAAAAAATTACAAATAAAACTATTGTAATCTTTTGTTTTATAAATGGTTGTATAGGTTCAATGCCACTATACTTTATTCCAATAAATTCAATTATAACTTCTTTAAGTATATTACCAATTATAATTATTTATCCTTTTATGAAGAGATTTACCTGGTGGCCACAGCTGTGGTTAGGGATATGTTTCAATTGGGGAGTATTAGTTGGTTTTTCTGTTTATGATTACAATTTATTCAACTTAGAATTAATATTATTTTATATAGGTTCTGTTTTCTTCACAATTGGATACGATACTATTTATGGGTTTCAAGATATAAAAGATGATGAAAAAATTGGGATTAAATCTACTTCTGTAAAATTTAAAAGTAACGCAAAATTATTTTTGTTTATTATTTATTTTATTGCCTTTTCTTTTTGGACATCTTCTTTAGTTTTACTTCAAAACTCTATTTTAACACTAGCAATATTTATTTTTCTATGTCTTTTAATTTTAATTAAAGTACTTTCGACAAATACAAAAGAACCCAACGAATGCAAAAAAACTTTTATTTATAATAGTTATTTCAGTCTAGGTATCATATTTGTGTTAATAGGAGCATAAAGTTGAAGCTGGATATCTCTTTAATTACTCCTACATATAATGAGCAAAAAAATATAAATATTATAAAAGAAAATATAAATTTACTAAAACCCAAAGAAGTAATTATCGTTGATGGAAACTCAACTGATAATACCAGAAAGCTATTAAAAAATTATGAAATAATTACAACTAAAGCATCTAGAGGTACTCAACTTAAAAAAGGAGCTAAACATAGCAAGCAAGAGTGGCTTTTTTTTATTCATGCAGATACCAAGCTTCATATAGGAAATATTGAAGACATTAAGTATTTTATTAATAAAGAAAATATTCATAAAGTAGGTTTTTTTCATTTAAAGTTTAATAACTCTTCTATTTTTGCATATTTCATATCTAAATGGGCAAACTTTAGATCGAAAGTTTTTAATATGCCTTTTGGAGACCAATGTTTATTAATTAATAGACTATATTATGAGAGTATTGGTGGATATGAAAAAATTGATATGATGGAAGATATGGAAATAATGCTAAAAATACCAAATAAAAATAAAATTTTTTTTAAATCTTATATTGAAACTTCATTTAATAAATATAAAAATAATGGAATTTTAACTCAGTCATTTAAAAATATTTTCAATCAAATTTCTTTTCTAATAAGATGAAAAAAAAAATTTTTATAATGGGCAAATCGCCCTTTCAAGGATTAATTAAAAATAGATTATCTAAAGAGATAGGTTATAGAAAAAGTAAAAGATTAGTAACCAAAGCTATCGAAAAAGTTAATAAAATTTTTCTGCATAAAAAAAAAGAGTATAGCCTTTCATGGTACTTATTACCTTACCAAAAATTTAGAACATATTCCTTTACTATAAGTAAAGATACTATTTTACAACCTAAAGGCAATTTAGGTCATAAAATGTGGAATTTACTTAGAATTCAAAATAGTTTATCTATAATTGTAGGTACTGATATTCCTAGTTTAAATATAATTGCAATATCTTTAGCTTTTAAAAAGCTTAAAACTGCCGATATAGTAATAGGTCCCACATATGATGGAGGATTTTGGTTGATAGGGCACTCCACTAAAAAAAAACATCCCAATCCTTTTAATAATATTAGATGGAGCACCGAGAATACTTTGTCTGATCTAATTATAAATTTAAAAAAAATGAAACTTTCTTATGAATTTACACATAAACTAAGAGATATTGACAATAAAGCTGATTATTGCGAAAATATAAGAGATTAGTATTTACTAATGAGACGTATATTTTAATAACCTTTGAAGGGAGAAAATTATGAATGGACAATTAGATCCGTCAGATTACACGGGAATGAGCTTTTGGATTATTTCTGCTGCTATGGTAGCTGCCACTTTTTTCTTTTGGGTAGAAAGAGACAGAGCCGTAGGTAAATGGAAAACATCCTTAACTGTTGCTGCTATGGTTACCGGTATCGCGGCAATACACTACTTCTACATGAGGGGTGTATGGGCAAGTACAGGAGAATCTCCGTTAGTATTTAGATATGTAGACTGGCTTTTAACAGTGCCACTACAAATAGTTGAATTTTATCTAATACTAGCTGCAATTGCTGTAGTTAAATCATCACTATTTTGGAGATTATTGATAGCCTCAGTAATTATGCTTGTAGCAGGATATTTAGGTGAAGTTGGATCTGTAAATGTTTGGGCTGGTTTTGTAGTTGGAATGCTTGGATGGCTTTACATCATATATGAAGTATTTGCTGGAGAAGCTAGTCAAATAAATGCCAGCAAGGGAACAGCAGCGAGTCAAAGAGCTTTTAATGCACTCAGACTTATAGTTACCATAGGTTGGGCAATATATCCTATAGGTTATGTTGTTGGTTATACAGGAGGAGGAAGCGCAGAAGGTCTTAATATAATTTATAACCTTGCTGATTTTATAAACAAAATCGCATTTGGTGTAGTTATATGGGCTGCTGCTACTTCAGACTCAAAGTAAAATTTTTTACTTTTTAATGAAAAAAACATGTCTTACTTCTTAAGGCATGTTTTTTTTATTCTGACATATGAAAAAAGCAATTGTTATCGGAGCTGGCTTTGGAGGCATGGCTGCTGCTATTAGGCTAAGAAAGAAAGGTTATCAAGTTGAAATAGTAGATAGATGTAATAATCTGGGAGGCAGAGCACAAGTGTTTAATGTCAATGGTTTTCGTCATGATGCCGGTCCTACTCTTATTACTGCTCCTTTTTTATTTAAAGAATTATTCCAATTATATAATAAAAACATTAATGAATATCTAACTTTTGTTCCCCTAAATCCATGGTATAGGTTTGTTTTTGATGATCATACTATTTTTGATTACGAGCAGTCCTTAGATAGTACAATAGAGAACATAAGAAAAATTTCGCCTAGAGATGCTGCAAACTATCCAAAAATGTTAAAGGCCTCTAAAGACATATATGATATTGCTTTTGAAAAATTATCTCATATTCCTTTTCATAGTTTTTTATTAATGTGCAAACAAATTCCTACACTTTTAAAGTTTCAATCACATAAGTCAGTATACAGTTTTGTAAGTAAATTTTTAAGTAATGATAAACTGAGAAAAGCTTTTTCTATTCCTCCATTATTAGTGGGCGGTAACCCTTTTACAACAACCTGTATTTATTCGTTAATACACTACTTAGAAAGAGCCCATGGTGTGTATTTTGCAATGGGAGGAACTGGAAAGATAGTTTTAGAACTTACAAAACTCTTGGAAAGTATAGGTGTTTCAGTAAGGCTAAATACAACTATTGAGAAAATAAATGTTGATAACTCAAGAATTACTGAATTAATAGATAGTCGCGGTATAGTCCATAAGGCTGATGTTTACGTGTCTAATATGGACCCGTTACACTTATACAAAAATCTCATAAATCAAGAGATCAATCCTTCTATTTTTTTTAAAAAGAACTTTTCTAAAACTTCTATGGGCTTATTCGTTCTTTTTTTTGGAACAAAAAAAAGATATGAAAATGTACAACACCACACCATAATATTCGGAAAAGAATATAAAAGATTACTAAAAAAAATATTTAAAGGAAATGAACTTCCCAAAGATATATCAATATATTTACATAGGCCAACTGCTACTGATAAA
Organism: Rhodospirillaceae bacterium; assembly: GCA_902547175.1. The sequence continues at coordinate 15,335 of CACCMS010000016.1, forward strand.
AGCTTTGCTCCTAAAAACTGTGATAGTTTTTATGCTCTAGTCCCTGTACCAAACCTAAAAGCTAATATTAACTGGCGTATTAGTGGCAATGCTTTCAAAGATCATGTGATTAAAGTTTTGAGTGACAAAATATTATTTGACCTTGAAAACAATATAGTGGAAGAATTTTATATGTCACCTCAAAGTTTTCAAGATAATTATTTATCTCATCAGGGTAGTGGCTTTTCCGTAGCACCATATTTCACTCAATCAGCATGGTTTAGATTTCATAATAAATCGGAAATAATTAAAAATTTATTTTTAGTAGGAGCAGGAACACATCCGGGTGCTGGAATACCAGGAGTATTATCCTCTGCTAAGGTTTTAGAAAGAGTTTTATAATTGAAAATTAAAAAAAATTTGCTTAAAAAAAAAGCTAAGTCTTTTTATTTTGCTAGTATTTTTTTATCAAGAGATAGCTTTACAAACTGTTCTCAGCTTTATAATTTTTGTCGAATAGTTGATGATATTGCAGATAATAACTACAAGAATAAAAAATTTTTACTAAAAAATATTTACAACTCTTTAACTAATTCTGATTCATTTGAAAGCAAATATTTATCTGAAATAAAACCTTTAATTAAATTAAACATTATAAACAAAGCATGTTTAAAAGAACTAATTCATGGAGTTATTCTTGATACCAAAAAAAAAATAAACATATCAGATAAATCAGAATTAATAAATTACGCTTACTATGTTGCCGGCACAGTAGGTATGATGATGGCAAGGATTTTAAATGCTCAAAATAAATATGCTTATAGATATGCTGTTGACCTTGGAATAGCTATGCAAATTACTAATATAATGAGAGATATTATAGAAGATGCTAGTATGAATAGAGTATATTATCCTAAAGTATGGATAAAATTAACATCAAAAAAAATCCTAGAAAATAATTCAAATAACATTAAAAATATAAATAAAGCTACTGAGAAGTTATTTGAACTTTCTGAAATATATTATAAAAGTGCTTTCAAGGGAATAGCCTTTTTACCTTTTAGATCAAGATTTGCAATCTTGTTGGCTTTAATTGTGTACAGGCAAATAGGAAGAAAAATTATTAAAAATAATTTTTCAAACTTAAAAAAAAGAGAAATAGTGTCTTTATATGAAAAAACTTTATGTTTATTAAAAGTTTTTTTTATTTTTATATTTAATTTTAATACGCACCTTAAAAAATATCAGCATGATAAAAACCTTCATGATACTATAAACAGTAATACATTTTTAAAAAGTATAATTTATGAGAAAAAATAATATATCAGACTTTGTAATTCTTGGTGGAGGCTGTTCTGCACTTTCATTTATTAATCAAGTAATAGAACAGAAAATTACTAAATATTCATTTATAATTATAGAGAAACAAAAAAAATATATAGATGATAAAAGCTGGTGTTTTTGGTCAGAAGACATTAAAAAAAATAAAAATATTATAGAAGCAAGTTGGAGTAGTTTTTCATTTAACCTTGGTAATAATACTAATTTTTTATCATCAGCAAATTTTAAATATTATTATATTAGAAGTATAAAATTTTATGAATATATAAAAAAAAAAATTTCAAATTGTGCTCATATAACGCTTAGACTTAATGAAACTATAATAAGCATAACAAATAAGAAAAATTACTATGAAGTAATTACTAATAAAAGTATTTATTTAGCAAAAAATATTTTGGATACCAGACCTAATATTAATATTTACAAAAAAAACCCATTTCTTTACCAATGCTTTGTAGGATATGAGATAAAATCTGAAGAAAAGTTAAACCTTAAAAAAAGCAACGCTTATTTAATGCATAATATGCATACATCTAACGATAAATTTTATTTTGAATATATTCTACCTATTGAAAAAAGTACTTATCTATTTGAATTAACTACCTTTACAAAGAAGGACCTTCCTCTAAAAATTATAGAAAAAGAATTAATAATAGTCTTATCCAAATATTTTAAAAAACCATATCAAATCATTAGAAAAGAATATGGGAAAATACCTATGGGTTTTGTTAATAATAAAATGATTAAAAATAAAAAAAATTACTTCGTAAGTGGAAGTTTAGCTGGATCTATTAGACCATCGTCTGGATACGCATTTGTAGATATTCAAAAATGGTCAGAAAAAGCTGCTTATAATCTTAAAATTAAGGGTAATATAGAAACATTTGAAAAGCGAGAGGTTATAAAAAATTTTTTAGATAAAATTTTCTTACAAGTTATTTCTTCTGATATTTCTAAAGCTCCGCAAATATTTTATTATTTTTCTAAAAATATTTCTCCTACTACGTTTATAAATTTTATGTTAGGAAAAGCTAATTTACTTGAATATTTAAGAGTTATATGTGCAATGCCAAAAAGAATTTTTTTAAAATGTTTTATAAAAATTTAAAATTAAATAATAAAAAAATAAGTACTGAAACTTGCCTTTTTTTCACTTCTTCTACCTTATTTTTTCTTTTCTCTAACATTTTTGATATTGGTATTACTGATGCTAATATTTTATCAATTATTTTATTTAGTTTTGTAGTCTTTTTTGGATTACCTCATGGAGCTCTTGATACTTTAATAGCTAAAAAATTTAAAATATATAATAACTTATATGAGTTTTTAGTCTTTAACCTTATATATATTTTAATAGCAGCATTTATTTTTTTAATTTGGCAATTTCTACCTATTATATCATTATCTATATTCTTAATAATTTCAGGTTTTCACTTTTCTGAAGATTGGTCATCACTCAAAATTCAAAAGATAAAAAAAATAGCTCTAGGATTCAGTGTTATTAATTTTCCAATATTATTTAATAAAGAGTCTGTTGAAAATATTTATTATTATATTACAAACTCAAACTATATTTTTACCTTTTCTTCTATACAAGTAGTCTTCGGTTTTTTAAATTTAGTATTTTTAATTTATTTTATAATAAGCAATTCCTTTACAGAAAATGCTTTATTGCAAAGCTTAATTATTATTTTCTCTGCATATTTTTTAGATCCTTTATTGTTTTTTATATCTTACTTTTGCTTTTTTCACAGTTATAAAAACTTTGAAGAAGCAAAGGACATATTACAGAAAATAAGTAAGGTTAAAATTAGATTAGTTGCCTTAACTAATACCATATTATCATTTGCAATAGGTATAACAGTTTTTTTCTTATTTTACTCTGATTTCAACTTAAAGAATATTACATCTTTAATTTTTATAGGTTTAGCAGCATTGACAGTTCCACATATGTTATTAAGAATTTTGATAAAGCAAAAATAAGTTATTTTTCTAGCAGCCTAGGCATAAGTTCTATTAAATTACATGGCTTATTTCTACTATCTAATTGATTTTTTATTATACTCTCCCATGCATCTTTACACGCACCTGGAGATCCAGGCAAAGAAAATATAAAAGTTCCTTTAGCCACACAAGCAATTGCTCTTGATTGAATTGATGATGAGCCAATTTTTTTATAACTAATATATCTAAAAACCTCACCAAACCCAGGAATATATTTATCTTTTATTTGATCAATGGCTTCTGGTGTCACATCTCTTCCTGTAATTCCTGTACCTCCTGTGATAATAATTGCATCTATATTTTTATTGGTTATCCATTTACGAAGTATATTTAAAATTATACCAACATCATCAGTAACAATATTTCTTTCCGTACAATTATGACCTTCTTGCTTTACACTTTTAACTAAATAGTCACCTGATTTATCATTGTTCATAGTTCTAGTATCAGATACTGTTAAAATAGCAATATTAACACTTATTGATTTATTATTATCTTCTGAACTTTGCATCATGAATTATTTTGTAATCTAAATTTTTATATTTTGGCCATTTACCTTTAGCTAATAATGCTCTTGATGGCTTAGCTTGTTGTAGTTTATCTCTATAAATCCAAAGGTCAGTTAAAATATACTTTACAAACCATCTAGTTTCTTTTATGGGAATACTTTCTATAAAAACAATAGGCTCCACATTATAAATATTTTGCTTCCATTTTTTAAGCCTAGTAGTTCCAGCATTATAAGCTATTAATGTATCTAATATTGAATTTTTTGCATTAGGACTATTCATTAATCTATTAAGAAGTTTTTGTCCAATTTCTATATTAAGCTCTAAAGAATATAATGTATAAGCTTTACTATATCTTAATCTATAATCATTATTAATTTTACTTGCTGTTCTAGGCATTATTTGCATTAAACCTCTTGCTCCTTTAGAACTTTTAGCCTTAAAGTTAAAAGCGGACTCACGTCTTATAACAGCAAACAACAAAGCCTTATCTATTTTGTATACATCATTTATTTGCCATTCTGGGGTAGGGTATAAACCTCTCATAAATAATGTTAAATCTTTTTTATAATACTTAGAACCTAATCTTATTAATACAGCAGGTAAATCAAGTTTCTCACTTGCATAAAATAAATTATTTAGTTCATCTTTTTGCGTTTTGCTATAAAGGTTTCTTATTTCTAAGTCAGCATAATTATACAAACCTACTTCAGTAAGTGCAATTGCTCTTTTAAAAATTTTGTTTTCGTTCAAATAAGAAAAGTTTACTTCCCTCTGATTAATATAGTCTCTCCAAGTAAAAGGGTCAGAGATATTTAATTGTTCAATAGCCAATTGCCCATAGAGTGTTCTGGGAAATTTAGAAGCTTTTTTCAAAAGTTTAATTTTTTTCTTTTCTGAGCTCTCTAATAATGACTCCCAATAAGAACATCCAGCAAATAACCATTTATTATAGCTTTGTACAGTTTTATTACATTCATTGAAATAACTTTTTGCTTTTTTAAAGCTTCCTAGTCTATAAGCATTAATTCCAGATCTAAAAAAAATATTAGGATTTGGAGAATTTAATGAATTTATATACATATCAAATAATTTCATTGACGTAAGAATATCTCCTTTAAAAAAGACTTTTTTAATTTCTTCATTTATAATGTTTATCAAATAATTTGCATCTTTATTTACATTACTATTGATGAGATTAATCAGTTTATCATGTTTCCCTTCACTCATTAAATTAGAAACTTTACTTTTAATGTTTTTACTATGATTATTTTTTACTGGAATTCTATAACCCCTTATATGATTATCTTCTCCATAACCTCTTAAATAATTCTCAAATAAAGGTTTTTTATATAACTTTTTTTTATTTTTATCAGGTAATCTTTTTATCAATAAATAATAAATTCTTTTTCTCAATACAGGAGGATAATCAGTATTTATTTTAAACCAATTAGAAAGTTCTTTGTAAGATGCTTTATACTTATTAGGGTGCATTAATTTTTCATATTGAAAATGACCAACCAGTATAGGGTTTTCTACTTTTGATAATGCTCTGTCTGCCTTTTCCCATTGATATTTTTTTTGATATAATATTACATTCTTA